>NZ_JAOQNS010000006.1 GCF_025961475.1 Rhodobium gokarnense
GCGCGCGGCCCCGCCCTTTTAAAAAAAACAACAGCGGCGCCCAAAACCCCCCCCAAAAAAACCCCCCCCGTTTTAATTTTTGCCGCCCCCCCCCCCCCCCCCCGGGGGGGGGGGGGGCGGGGCCCCCCCCCCCGGCGCATTGGCACCAATGCGGTACTAATTTCGCGCAAGTCTCGAAGGTCCCTGGTTGCTGGAGGGGTAACGCATAGATTTCATTTCTGAAAAATGGTGCCCAAGGGCGGAATCGATCATATGCGATAAATTTTAATTATCATTCACACATTAGATCTCTCATATTTCTATATTACTCCCCCATCTTTGCCCAATACAAAATACGAATATTTTCCTTCGATTAATAGGCCGTGGAAATTGCAGAACGTTCAGTTATGAAATCGGTCACCGCGCTGAATGAGCCAGCAGCATTCGGTCGAAGCGATTGCCGCTTAGCACCGGGCAAAGGCAAGGCAGCTTTTCACCTGCTCTGCCGCTACGTTATACCGGACATCAAGTAGTCCGGTTACAACCCAACAGCAGACACTAACGAGATTAGCGCCGATGTTTTTTCTGACCCAAACCGACACTGAGCAAGTGCAAAAAATCCATTCATCTTGAGCGTCAGCGCATGAAATATCCGGTCATACAAGCGGTCTTGTCGCTTACATGATGTCCGAAAGGCGTTGGGATGAAGCGCCACCTTTTGTCGGGAATTCCTTCAGTTCGCCGATCGTTTTTGGCGGGTGCCACTAGCAGATCCAAATTCCCATGCCATTTCCCTAGGCGGCTGAAATATGCAGTGCGTATGTCGGGAGCTACGCTCATTGAAAAGCAAATAAACTTTTCAGTGAATTGAGATCGTGAATCTTTCCCGCATTTTTCTCTTTGTTTTTAGCGAATTCGGACGCCGCTTTATAAGTGCGCGGCCCTGCAATGCCGTCAATGTAACCGACCGGATAACCTCTCTCCGACAACAGCCGCTGTATTTTGCGAATTTCGGGGTCGCCAGTGATTCCTGTACCATCGTTTTCGCCCCGTCTATCATAGCGGACGATTAAGCGGCGCTCGCGAGAAATAGCGACAGCGAATGCCCCAGATGGATCGATTGCAATGTCGGTGGGCACGAAAGGCAGGCGGATTTCACCGATCTTGTCCAGTGTCGTTGAGTTCTGCGCGCGCGAGAATTGGACTATTTCCGGACGGCTTTGGTAGCCAAGCCAGATGACCGACTGATCGCAAGAACTCGCAATGAGGTTCGCGGGCCGGATGATGTCGGTGTGTTCATAGAACCTGTTCTCCACCTTTTTTCCAACGCCGGGGACCACCGATAACGTGTCGAGCGACTGCGAAATCGGCTCATAGTCAACGAGGGCGAGGTATCCGGTTAAGGAAGCAGCAATTACGAAAGAAGATGACGCTCCCTTCCTGCATGAATGTGCGCCGGTCCAGCCGTGCACAGCCAGCGGGCTCGGATTCTCCGACGTTGAGCGCCACGCAAGGAAGCCACTGGCTCTTTTTTGGCTTGTATCGACCGTAATAAGCATAGGAGATTGTGCAGCGTTTGCGAACATTACCTCGCTTGTGGGATCCCACCAAACCTCGGAAATCCCGATCGACGTGTCAAAAAATAAACGGGGCGCGTGGCGCAGATTTTTGGGATTGGCAATGTCTACAAATAATAGTCCCTTCTTGTTGCTCTTTAAGTCCGCAATGATCAACTGTTCAGTCGCTGAGTAGCTTAACGTCGGCCATACAAGGTCATCATCAAGTGTTAGCTTGCCGAGCCGTTTGAGGTCGCTCGAAAGGGATTCCAGCACTGGCTTTCCCTCCTGGATACCAACGACAAAAAGGACATCGCCTGTTTCCGAAAGTGCGATGTCGAACGCCGTGAAATCGAGGTCAACACGAGCCGGTTTCTCCAAATCTTCTGAGGCAAATCGCATGACGGTCGAGTCGGTCCCCGCGTCATTGCCCATCACGAAAATTTGCGCCCCCGCAACTTCCAGCCCTAACGGTTCGATTGGCATTGAAACAGGCTGGTTAGGGAGGAGCGTGCCTGTTTGCACCGACGACGCATTGAGAGATCCAGCGGTGGCATGGTCTATTGCCATCGGTGGGAATGCCACTGAGATGGCAAGCCAAAACCGGCACCCGACCATTTTTAGCCGCCTATTCGAACCAGTCATAGGCCAGTTGTTCCTTAATAGTGGTTGACGGTAGTTTCTCGTCGCTCTCCAATATCGGCGTGATCACCAATTCCAAATGATCAAAGGGGCGTTGCCCCTCCACCGCGCCGTCGGTAAGACTCAAAAGACTTTTCAATTTTTTCTGTATATCGGGAATAATGAATTCGCCGTCCCGGCCATCATGGCGGGTTTTCTTAAGCTCAAAAATAGGAGGATCATCGGTGGCAGTACGCAGCCGCAGTCGGGCCATTGGACTGATGACTATGTTGTCGGCGTTTGGTTGCCGAATCTTCATATGAGGCTGCACAGAAAGATGAATTTTTTTAATTTTTGGTCCGCCACCGATGATTTTCTTGTAGTGAACACTTAAAGAACCATCTCTTCTACTTTCAGCCTCCCAGCTGAAATTAGAAGCGATTTCCTCAAGATTAGCTTCGACCTTGTTTAAGCGTAAATGAAGCGGCGGGTCGTCATCGGACACCTCGCCAACCGTTTTCAGTAGCCAGTCGATTTTCCTGTTCATCTCGATAACGCGAAAATGCCCGATAAGAGGCAGGGCATACTCAATCGGGATCATCAGCGTGGCTTCATCGTCATCCTTCGCAGTCCCCTTGACAACGCCGACCACCGTGCCGTCATCAAGATAGACTGGACTGCCGCTCTGACCAGGTCCGATTTTGACGTTCAGGGTCCAAGCGAAGGAAACCTCCGCATTGCTGGCATCATTAAAGGCGGCTAGTCTGCGCTTGTAAGCTTCTCCCGAGAAACCGGAGGTCAAGAATTTTGGCGGACTGGATTGATCTATGCTCAGCGTATCACCGATTGTCAGTGCTGCCGGACGCTTTTGACCGTACGGGAGTTGCAGCTTAAGTAGGACAAGATCCAGGCTTTCCAGCGCTGAGATGTATTGCGCCGAGATCGATTGCGCTTTCACGTCTCCAATTCGGCCCGTGATCTTGATCCTATTTGCGTTGTCTTCTTTTAATTTTTCAAAAAAGTGTTCAGTTGTCAGAACAAAGCCATCGCTGCTAACGATAAAGCCAGTGGCGTGACTTTCTGAGGCGTCGTCAACACCGACGAGGTCGCCGGTTTGGGGCGTTCCTAATGCGGTTAGATAGACGAGACTCTTGCGAACAAGGTCATGTGCTTGGTTTGCATCGGACGCCGCCGGCACTGACATTAGCGCTACGCTTAAGAGCGACACCAGAAAACGTGATAACATCCGGAACATGACTAGTTCCTGCCGTAGATATACTGAACAGCGAGTATATCGAACTCGCTCAAGACGCCATCATTACTGTAAGTCGGATTACAGTAATTCATGACGGAATGCAAATCCCACGGAGTCAGTAACGTGTCGCCGTCGGTTCCTTGCCGTTCGTCGCATTCGCCGGGCGTATCGGGGCGGTTTTGTTCGTGTGCAAATCCGATCGCGTGCCCGAATTCATGCACCGCAATCACGCGGTTGCAGTAGTCGAGCATAGACTGGCACCCTTGGCTCCAATTGTTGTAAGTGAAGTTCAGCACCATGCCGTTGCGAAGCCCGCCAATGAACTTGCCAAGGAATTTCACATGTGGACCGGAATCCTCGACCGCGATGCGAATGCCGCCGGCATTTTTATGACATTTTCCCCAACCGAGAAATTTTAGGCCGGATGCCGCCTCCCAGGTATCGCGTATGGCATTGCGCACGATCATCCGCGCGTGGATGAATTCCGGTTCGAGGTCTTCCCAGCAGACATTGACTTCGTTAAACGGCCACTTCGCGGCCATCAGTGGATAGGCACGGTCGACAATATCTGCTTCCTGTTCTTTGGTCAGGGTTCTCAAAAACTCGGAGCGTGGCGATTGTCTTCTCCCTATTTCCAATGCTGCGTCGCCAATGGTTTTCTTCGGTGGTATCGCAATCTTGACTCTCGCACCTTCTTCATTGGCTCGAATGGTGTCGAGGACGACCGTTTGCTGGCCGCTCGATGCTGATGTCAATGCGAGAAAGATCAAACCAGCCGACAAATGCATCTTTTTTCTCATAAGCATAACCCCTGCCGTTTCAGCAATTGCCTAATAGCCTCCATGCGGGCTACAATTTAAAGAATACACGAAAAAATATTACATCAAAACCATTGTTTGTATTTTGATTCCCTCGAAGTTCTCATCGGCTATCGATCTGACAGCTTCGAAGTTTTTCTGTGTCGCACGGCCGTGGAATGCACCTTCGCATGGAACGGTTATTCCCGCCGTTTGGCGAAGGATCGTGGGAGAGTTGTGGTATAAGCCGATACGTTGATTAACGTCGTCCATATCGGCCTCACAACAGATAGTCCGCAAGATATTGTTATCTCGCGTAAAAATGTATGTCGACCCTAAGAAATATCAATGATACGAGCGTGAAAATTAGTTGAAAATTGCGTTAATTCAAATGAATGTTATGATGCTTGCGAAGACAACAGGGGAGCATGAAGATGTTGGTTTTAAAAGCGTCAATTATTTCGTTGTGTTGCCTGGTCTTGGTGTTCGGTCAGTTTCCAGCTCAGGCTGCCGATATCACAGGTCAAAGCACCTATCACACCGACGGCCGCACGACTCCGCGTTTGGATTTCGTGACGCCTGAGGCGATCGAAAGAAAGATGTTCGTCATTCCGTCTGACGCGATGGTCATCGGCGAGAAGACAGCTAAATCGATGCGAAATGACGTGCTCCAATTTTTGGCCGCCAATTCCAATCGTTATGGGCTTACAGACAGTGCGGCCGAACTGAAGCTGGTCGACGAACAGGAATCCCTCTTAGGAAAACATTATCGTTATCAACAGTTTCTTGGTGGACGGGAAGTCATTACTGGCGAGATCGTCGTCACCGTCGACAAGAACGGCAATGTCACACGCGTCTCCAACAACGTCTATCCAACGACGACCACGGCAGCGGCCAACAAAAACGAACTTGCCGTGCTTGACCAGGAGCGTGCCCTTGATATCGCCTGGCAGGATTTAAATGTCGAGCAAGGCGCCGAGGTACTCGAGCTGCCTTCCGTCGATCTCAAATACTGGCCGTCAGAGAACAGTTTCATGCTAGTCTATGACGTCATGGTAGCTGTCAACAAACCATATGGTTATTGGCAGTATCTTGTGGATGCTGAAACCGGCGAAATCATTCAAAAACAAAACCGGGCCACCAACCTTGGAGAACATGAGAAATCGGGACATGTGGAACGCGGAACCGGACCGGTCGCAGACCGCCGTAACCTGTTTCGCGCCTACGAACTGAAGATCGTCGAAAACCGTATGAAGAATCTGTCTGCCCCGTTGGTCGAAGTTGCCGCTGAAAGTGCAGACGGAACCGCTTTGGTGTTCGATGGCGATCCGGTAACCACCTTGCAGGACGCCACGTTGCGTGACGATTCCCTGGCCAGCGCATTTGATCAAGCCTATCGCACGCGGCCGCTCCAGGACCTGCGTCGGGAAAGCGGTGTGTTCCACCTGGATGGGCCGTGGGTGCGCATCGTCGATTTCGAGTCTCCGACCGACGAACCCTCCACTTCCACCGACGGGAATTGGACGGCAAAACGTGGCGATACTGCGTTCAACGATGCCATGACCTATTATCACATCGATCAGACGCAGAGATACATTCAATCCTTGGGGTTCGCAAACATCATCGCCCGACCGATCGAAGTCGATGCAAACGGTGTGAGCGGCAACGACAACTCCTATCATCGACCCAACGGGGTTACGGGGAAATCGGGTATACTGTCCTTTGGTCATGGCTGCGTGGACGACAATGAGGACGCGGACGTCATCTGGCACGAATATGGTCATGCCGTGCATGCCGATGTTGCCGCCAACAGATGGCGCGGCGGCGACACCCGTGCGATGGGCGAAGGTTTTGGTGACTACTTGGCAGCGACCCTCAGTCTCCGTAAAGAAAACGGAAATGCGTTTCAGACCAACAAGGTATTCAACTGGGACGGAATAGGTACCGGGGATCCGAATTGTCGCGGTTGGAGTGGTCGCCGGGTAAACCTTTCAACCGACGTAAAGTATGATCCGTCGAGGTTTTACAGCGACCACCAACCGATTGGCGGAGGCGCGATTTCTGACGAGTTGTGGGCTTCACCACTGTTTCAGGCGCAACTTATGCTAATCGGCGCCGGAAAGCCGCCGGAAGATGGCGACAAGATCGTTATTCAAGGCATGTTTGGTCTAAGCTCCAGCGGTGCCAAGATGCACGAACTCGCACAATTCACAGTGCTTGCAGCGCAAAGCCTATTCCCTGGCGACATCCATGCGGCAACGTTCATCCGGAAATTTCAGGACTACAACATCTGCAATCCGAATGACTCCACCGTATGTGCCATGCCAGGGTCTCCCGGCGCTCCGGGAGTCGCTGGCGCAGGGTCCGACGGAGAAAATGCGGCCGCAAAGAGGTAGGCATCGTGCACGCCCGTGCAAGCGTTCTGATCAATGACACGCCTGTGCCGGTCGTGAGGCGAATCCTTGTCCGAAAATGACAGGCGACGATTCCGAAATGCATTCGGCACCATCAGGAGAATTGCAATGAGGATCGTTCTGTTTGATCTCGGCAACACTCTTGTCGACGGCTATAACAAAGTGCTCGACGGTGCTACCGAGTTGCTCGAATCGGTTGGAACCGTTCGCGATCCGGATGGACTACCGGTCCAATTGGGACTGGTGTCCGACTATTATTGGGCGGCTACTGAGGAGGAAAACGACCGGCTTCATCAGGAGTACTACAAAATACTTGAGGCAACAGGATTGGCGCCGCATTTCAGGCCATTCCAGCAGCGCGTCACGCTGTCCACGGCGATTGGGGTCGGCAAACCCGATCGTCGGATTTTCGAGGCTGCCCTGAAGAAGCTGGGAGATGAGGTGCACTTTCATCATGCGCTTTTTATCACCGTGACGGAGGAGCATGTCATCGGCGCACGCCGTCTGGGCATGATGGCGATACATTTTAAGGGCCCAGGTCAGGAGAAGGGCGAAGTTGACAAGCTGGTCGATCTCATTCCGATCATCGAACGCCTGCTGGCCTATTCGCCATGCTGCAAAAAACGTGGTGAGGCGGTCGGACGCTTCAAGAGCCAGGCTGCCAAGAGCAAAAGACAAGACCGTTCTATCAGTACTCAGCTTGCGAAAGTGAGCGAGCAAAGGCTGCGCGACACGATCGTTGGCCTCGGTGATTTCGGCACGCGGTTTTCGTATTCCAGCGGCATTGCACGGGTACCCACTTGGATTCACAATCGCTTTGTTGCGCAGGGTTACACTGGCGAACGGGCTCCCCGATATCAACCCTTCAACATGCCAGGCGGCGGGGAAGTCCAACAGCGAAATGTTCTCTGCGGACCCGCCACCAACGGCACGGGGTTCGTCCTCGTGTGCGCCCACTATGACTCGATTTCCGAACTGCCTGACGCCAATGCGCCGGGCGCAGACGACAACGCCTCCGGCGTCGCAGTGCTTCTGGAATTGGCGCATATCCTAAGGGATGTCGAGCTGAAGCGGGGCGTAATGTTCGTAGCCTTCGGTGGCGAAGAGCAGGGCTTGTATGGTTCATCCCATTGCGCCGAAATTGCGGCGTCCGATCAATGGCCGATCGATGTCGTCATTAATCTCGATATGATAGCTTATCAGGGTGTCGACAAACCCGGCCACATCGTCGTCGAATACGATCAAGGTAACCGCAATCCAAAAAACGATGCCGCAGCGAAGGCTTATGGGCTGATGATGGCGCAGGCCGCCGCCGATTATACCTCGCTTGAGGTCGAGCACACCGACATCTGGAATAGTGACTATATGCCATTTGAAGAGAAAGGCTACGCCTGCATAGGTGTCTACGAGGCTACCGATAACCCCCGATACCACAAGACAACAGACACAATTGAAAATATTGAATTTCCTCACCTCGTGGAGGTCACAAAAATGGTCCTGGCCACTACTATGCGGATCGGCGCGTGATTTTGCGAGGCAAGATTATTTGTTAACTACTTTCGTCAGCACGCGTCCCCGAGGTGGGGAATTCTTGCAAGTGCCGCATGAGCCGAGGTATTTTGTTGGCTTTGGCCATGGGCGGGCGATGCCGATCCAGGAATTGATGGGGCTTCACTGACCCGGAGAGTCAAAATACCAATGGCTTCATGTGCGCGGAGACGTGCTACGAGCCCCAGCGTTAGCATAGTGGACGGCGCTATCTTTGTGCGTAACACAACTCTTTTCAACACCTGTGGCGGCTGTCAGCACGTAGCGGACTTGATTCAGCCTGCTTCGGACGGTCGCTTTCAGCAGGCGACCAAGCGAGTCTTTGCCGAATGTTATTCAGAGAATACTGCAATTCATCATTTGAGAGGTCGTTTCCAATGTTTGCGTCACCACCTGCATATTCCCGAACATGCTGAAACATAGCGGCTCAGACGGCAGGGGAGGAATCGAACCACCAACATGCGGATTTTCAAATCGCTAACTACTTTTTTCTGCCAATTCTCAGGAAGCGCCTAGAACGCTGCTTTAATAAATGTTGTCATGCCGGACTCGTCAGCATCGCTCGACGAGCATCCTTGCTTCTCCCGATTTCTTGCTACCTAGCGGTAAAAGTCAGGTTTGCAGGGCTGCGACGAGCCGAGACCGTCGTTGGCCTGGCGGTCCGCTAACTCACTGACTACGCCGAAGCACACAAGAAGCCAGGAGCATCGCGACGGATCGAGGCAATATCGAGAACCATGTCATTCTCCACCTTCGCCTCCTGGGCAGTGATGAGCGGCCAATCCCCGCGGCGGGTCGGAGAATTGCTCTGCCACAAGTCGGCACAGACAACGCTGCTCTATGCCGACCACGCCATGGATGCCTTGCAGTCCTGTAGCGAGCGGACGGCCGATACGTTTCGCAGGATCATTGACCGCAGGTGATCACCGTTGCCTGGCCCATGCATCGGACCCTGTGGCAACGTTGCGCCGTTTTTTGGAAATCCGTCGTGCTGCTCGCGCGGTTTGTGATCCTGACTCAGAACGTCACCCGACTGCGCAGGCCGAACAGCGCAATGAGGTCCTTGTCTGGATTGAGCGCCGGATCGCCGAGAAGCTGAACGCTTGGGGTTACCTGGAAATTCTCTGACACCTGAACTCGGTAGAAAACTTCGCCGGTCCATTGATCGTCAAGAGCCGCTTTGAGCGTATGCCTGTTCGGACGTCCCCAGTTGACGCCGACGCCGAGGAGATTTCCCGCCGGCGTCGGCATGTAGCCGAACCCGGTGCTGACCGAGGCCTCGTAGAGCCCGCCGCCTTCATGGGCCCAGCCGCCGCGCAGGAACGCCAGCCATTTGCCGTCGATCAGCTTCGATGCCGACCCGATCACACCCCATCCCCCGGGCGCGCCCGTCCTGGCGATGTCATCCATATGCCAGAATGAAATGTGCGCGTTGTCGACAAAGAGCAGTTTTCCCCCTCCGGTCAGTCCGATCTCGAACGTCTTGAAGGTGTCGAAATCACTGAAGAACGTTTCAAAGCTCTGGAAGGCCGAGGTCGGGTCGGCGCTGGCATCGGCAATACCCACGGCCGAGTAGATATGGTCGGTCAGGTAGCCGCCGGCCATCCCGCCGAATGCGCCGTCGGGCAATATCGCGATCGTATTGGCACCGGTGGAAAACACCAGGTTTTGGAAGCCCGACCAGGGACTGCCCAATGCAAAGACGTCGAAATACTCCTTGACGTCGACCAACCCGAGACGGGCGACCGCCCGATCTTCAAGGAACCGCTGTTTCCAGTAGAGGGTGGTTGTCCGAAAGCGCTGGTCCGAGAAGACAGGCTGGGTTACTCCGACATAGCCCGCCGCCAGACCGAGCAATTGCGGAGGGGTGTCCGTGAAGGAATGACGATTCTCCCCCTTGAACTCGATACTTCCGGTGTTTGCGGCACCGCGGTTGAACAGGGCCCAGGAACCGTAAATGCGGGCGATCCCCGACACCGCCGTCCTGTCGCCAAGGCTGGTGTTGGCCCCGAACCCCACAATCGTGTAATCGGCACCGAAGGAGAGCCCGGTCTTCTCCGTAACGGCCGCTTTCCAGGCTTCCCATTCCTGGAGAACATTCCGGTCGAGCAGGTCCTGTTTCTCTTCGCCGCTGTCCGTCAAAAGCGAATCTGCGGATTCCGGGCCGTTCAGCGGGTGCCCGCTCAGGTTGCCGCCCGCCGATGCCGCGACGGCGGAAGGGGTCGCCTCCTCCGCAATTGCGGTTTGCGGAGAAAAAACGACCGACGTCAGGGCCAGGGCAACGGCAAAAGTCCAGCCTGGACGCGCCGCAACCCTGGCGCAGACCATGTCTTGAATTCGTGTGAAGGACGTCATTTTCCCGTTTCCGTTGCCCATCGGTGCGCCGAACACCTGCGGCGCGCCTGTTCTGACCAGGCGATACAGGCCCGTGACTATCTGGCTTTCCAGTTCGGAGCCCGCTTTTCAGAAAACGCCAGAGCGCCTTCTTTCGCGTCTTCGGTCCGCATAAGGAAATCAAAGCTTTCCTTTTCCAGTCGGACCGCCTGAGGCAACGGCATATCGAGGCCCTGCATGACAGTGGTCTTCATCTTTTGGACGGCAAGCGGCGCACTCTTTGCGATTTCATCCGCGATCTGTGTGCACGTCTCGAGCAACTGATCCTGTGACACCACATGGTTGACGAGGCCCAGGCGATAGGCATCCTGTGCGCCGATGCGCCCTCCGGTGTAGAGGAGTTCAAGCGCCGGGCCCAAAGGGATCACGCGCGGCAATCTCTGGGTCCCATAGCCGCCCGGAATCCAGCCAAGCCGGATTTCGCCTGCGCCGAAATGGGCATCCTCCGTGCAAACCCTGATATCGGCGCCGAGAGCCTGCTCCAGCCCGCCGCCGTTGCAATGGCCCTGTATGGCCGCAATCACTGGCTTGCTCAGTGTCAGCATGCGCGGATACAGACGATCGACAAATCCCTCGGCATCGGGCGACTTCACCCATCTGACATCCGTTCCGGTGCAGAAGGCCCGCCCCTCGCCACTGAGGATGCCCACCCTCAGTTCGGGGTCGTTCTCAAGCTCATCCCATGCATCCGCGATGGCGTTGTATGTCTCGCCGTCACAGGCGTTCATGACTTCAGGGCGATAGATCCGCACGTGGATGATCCCACGCGATTTTTCGACGATCACTTTTTCCATGTCTGTTCCTCTCACACGCCAACCGCCGGCTGATGCTTCGGTTCAGTATTTCGTAAAATTCGGCTTTCGCTTCTCGGCGAAGGCGGCCATGCCTTCCATCTTGTCGGCGGAGCCGAACAAGGCGTGGGCCAGTCTGCGCTCGACCTTTCGGCCCGGGATCAGGGGCACCTCCGCCTGCTGGTTGACGCCTTCCTTGCAGGCCAGCACCGAAAGACGCGGCATAGCGGCGATTTCCTGAGCGAGCGCCATGGCTTCGTCCATCAGCCTGCCGTCTTCCACGACCTTGGTGATCATCCCGATGCGCTCGGCCTCGGCGGCGTCGAAGCGCTTGCCGGTCAACACGTAGTACATCGCCTTGGCCTTGCCGACGGACCGTGTCATGCGCGCCGGTCCTCCGGCGCCCGGGATCACGCCCAAGCCGACCTCGGGCAGCGCAAACTGTGCCGTGAGGTCGGCGAGGATGATGTCGCACATGAGCGCGATCTCGGTTCCGCCTCCGAAGGCAAAGCCCCTGACGGCGGCGATGATGGGTTTCCGGACCTCGGCGACCTGGTCCATGTAGTTGGCGAAGTCGTGGAGGTAGGCGGTTTCGAAGGTCTGATCGAGGACATACTTGATGTCAGCGCCGGCGCAGAATGCCTTCTCCCCGCCAGCCAGGATCATGCAGCCGATGCTGTCGTCGGCATCGAATGCTCTCAGGGCATCCGTGACTTCAATGGCCACGTCCTCGTTCAGTGCATTCAAAGCCTCGGGACGGTTGAAGGTGACGATACCGACATTCCCCCGACGCTCGGTCTTCATGAATTTAAATTCGGCCATTTCTCTCGATCCTCTTTCGGCCTGCAGAAGTACGATCAGCTGTTCAGGCTGCTTTATTGATACCGATTTCGGGGTTTGGGATGAGGCCGAGACCGTCAAATCCGAAGATGATCAACTGAACGGCCAGCGCGCAAAGCAACAACCCGACGACGCGCAGGAATATCTTGAGAATGGCGGGCGGAATCCTGGAAAAAATCCGATCCGCGGCCAGCAGGAAACCCAGGTTGAACACCATGATGCCCATGATGATCGCAACGAAGATCGCGGCCTGCGTTGCCCCCTTGAGGGTCGCCTCGATCGCCACGATCGCAACAAGGCCGTGGGGCGAGGCCATGAGCGGCACCGCGAGCGGAAAGGTTGCGATGTCGAGCGAGGGTGCCGGCGGCGGGACGTCCGACGATTGTTCCTTGTCCTCGCCGAGTATCAGTTGAAGGGCAAAGATGAACAGGATTGCCCCGCCGGCGATCAACAGGGCCTCGACGCTGACTTTGAGCCCCGCCAGAATGACCGCACCGAGCAGCGCGAAAATGACGCAAATCACCGCCGAAACGCTTACGGTCCGGATGGCGATGGCACGTTTCAGCTTGGCATCCGCCGATTTCGTCAGGCCCAGGAATACGAGCGCGCCGCGCACCGGGCCTATCGTGACGAGCAATAGAACGGTGATATCAATCCAACTCATTGTTTTTGCTCATTTTCAGAGGGTCCGGAAGCGCGCCCGGCTTGGCGGGCAACACGGCGATCAGTCGGGTTCGATCGGTTTCAGCCGCTCGCGCAGCTTGTTCTTTGCGATCCGATCCAGCGTTGAACGGGGAAAATCGTCGACGATGTGGACCGACCGCGGCACCTTGAAATCCGCCAGTCGCTCCCGGCAATGGGCGATAATCCGGCGGCTCACGTCTTCTTGCCCGAGGCCTTTGCCGGCCTCGCTCAGCGTGACGAACGCGGCGGGCACATCGCCCAGCATGTGGTGTTGCTGCGCCACCACCGCGCATTCCATCGCCAGGCCGGTTTCGGCAATGGCGGTTTCGATCTCCAGAGCCGCCACGTTCTCGCCGCCGACCCGCAACATGTCCTTGTCGCGGTTGACGAAAAACATCCAGCCGTCGCCGTCGATACGGACCACGTCGCCCGTATCGAGCGCCCCGGTCGCATCGAATGCCGCCTCGGTCGCCTCGGCGTTGCGGTAGTATTCCTTGAACAGCGAGACGCCTCTTTCCCCGCGGATATAGAGAAGGCCCTGCTCGCCCGGTCCGGCCGGAATGCCATCCTTCCTGCGGACCTCGACGCCGTAAAACGGCGACGGTCGGCCCATCGTGCCTGCGGGCCCGGGATGGTCGGGATCGGTGACGATGCAGGACGACAGCGTCTCGGTCATCCCCCACAACGCCATGGTCCGAACGCCGAATTCCTCTTCGGCGTCCGGCAGGCGCGCCAGCCCCATCAGCACACGGACCTTGTGGTCCGGCACGGGCCGTCCCTTCAATGCCTTGAACGCGAAGGGGATCATCGACACCCAGGTGACGCCGTGGGCGGCACAGGCATCCCAGAAGCGCGACGCGGAGAATCTGGGGTGGACGACAACCGTTCCGCCGGACCACAGCGCCGTGAGAAAGGTGATCTGCGCGTTGGCGTGGAACAGCGGCATGTAGAGCAGGGTCACGTCCTCGCGTCGCAGACGCATGTTCATCGACATGGACTTGCCGGCCCAAAGGCCGTTTGCGTTCGTCCAGACCGTCGGTTTGGGACGCGACGTGGTACCGGACGTGAACTGGACTGCGAAGTCGCGGCCGGGGTCGGGGGCGAGATGCGGCAGCGGGGCGTCGGAAAAGACCTCGGCAAAGGGTTCGGCGCCGAAGGTCTTGGCGTCGCCCTGCGGCGAGGGGTCTCCGGCCAGGATCATCCGGGCCTCGTCGCCGCAGGCCTCGCGGACCATTGCGGCGAGCGACGCCTGGGTGATGGCGCAGGCGGGTTTCATCACCTCGGCGAAGTAGCGCACGTTTTCGGGCACCGACCGCGTATTGGTCGTTACCGGCACCGCACCCAGATAGGCGCAGCCCAGCCACGCGATCAGGAAATCGGCCGAGTTCTCCAGGTGCATGAGCACGAAGTCCCCGGCGCCCAGGCCGCGCGCATGCAGGCCGGCGGCAAAGCGTCTGGCGTCCCGCGCCAGTCCGGCATAGGTCCAGCGCCGCGCCTCGCCGTCGAACGGCGCCCAGATGACGAAGGTCTTGTCCGGTTGCCGGTCGACCCACTGGTCGAGCAGCCAGATCACGTCCATGCCGCGAAACAGGTCCATGGTCGGGCCGATTTTCAGACCGGTCGGCTCATTCATGTCCGCCCCCTTGTCGCCGGGATGACCGTCAATCAGTCCAAGGGCGTCCGTCTCAGCGTGTAGAAAACGTGCTCGGCGTAGCAGACGACCTCGCCCCGCTGATTGGTCACCGTCTCCGCGTGCGTCATCAGGCCATGGGTCTTGTGTTTGGGGTGATCCTTCTTGTCGATCACCTTCACCGAAGCGGTGAGCGTATCGCCGGCAAAGACGGGGTGCGGATAGCGGAGTTTGTCGTACCCGTAGGACATCACGTTCGGATTTCTGTCCGAGGCCATGACGATCAGCCCGGTGCCGACGCAAAAGGACAGGTTGCCGTGGGCAATCGGCTTCTTGAACGGCTGCGTCCTTGCGAATTCCACGTCGACGTGGTGCGGCATCCAGTCTCCGGAATGCATGGCATGCATGACGATGTCCGTTTCGAAAACGGTTCGGGCACTGGTCGCATCGATTTCGGTATCGCCGACATTGAAGTCTTCGAAATATTTGTACTCATGTGACACGGCTTCACTCCCATCGAATTGCCGGACAAAGCTGTCCTGTGCCCGTCCCGTTGCAGGACGCGGCCGGTTGATCATTTCGCTGAGCCTTGTGCCCTAGCCTGGCAGGCCTGCCGCCTTCGCCTCGACCATCGCCTTGACGTCCGCCTCGCTGTAGCCGAGCGCCGTCAGCACGGACATGGTGTGTTCGCCGACCGCCGGCGGGGTCCGGGGCTTGACCTTTTCATACCCCTCGCTGTGGATCTGCATCGGGCTGTCGACGGTGCGGATACCGTCCGCGCCCTCGACCTCCGGAAAGCAGCCATTGGCGATCATGTGGTCGTCGCTCATGCATTCCGCGGTCGTCTGCGCCACGCCGTAGTTCACGCCGAAATCGCTCAGGCGCTTCCTGACGACGTCAAGGTCGTAGGAGCCGACGATGGCCTGCATTTCGTCGTACAGCGCCTTGGCGTTCTGCAGGCGCGACTGCGGCGTCGCGAAACGCTCATCCCCCTTCAGGTGGTCGGCGCCGAAGGCATCGCGAAGATTCTCGATGTTGTTGGGATTTATTTCCATGATCAGGATGTAGCGACCGTCCTTGGTCCTGAAACGACCACCGGATACCGGGTTCGGCCACTCATCGATGTGGAATTTCGGCATCGGCGGCGTGCCGACCAGCGCCGCCTGCATCATGCAGGAATTCGCCCACAGACCATTGTGCATCAGCGAGGTCGAAACCTCGGAACCCTTGCCCGTCCGCTCACGGTGGAAAAGTCCGGCCAGGACCGCACCGGCCAGGGTCGCCGCCGTGCCGAGGTCACCCAGGCCGACCGGCAGGGCGACCGGAGGGCCGTCCTTCGGCCGCAGCTCCTCCATGATCCCGGTCCGGGCATACCATGCGGTCGCGTCAAAGCCCGGCGCATCCCTGTCGGGGCCGTTCTGACCGAAGCCGTTGATCGAGGCATAGACGATGTTCGGGTTGACCGCCTTGATGTCCTCGTAGGTGTGCTTCAGGGATTGCTGCACCGGGTGCGGCGAGTTCGTCAGGAAGACATCGGCCGTCGCCGCCAGCTTGTGCAGGACTTCCTGGGCTTCCGGCTTCTTGAGGTTGAGCGCGATCGACTTCTTGGTGCGGTTCTGGATGTAGGTTGTCCAGGCGACCTTGCTCGGCGGCAGTCCGGGCGTCAGGTGCCCATAGCGCCAGGGATCGCCGCCGAGCGGCTCGACCTTGATCACCTCTGCGCCGAGATCGGCGAGGATCACGGTCGAGTTCGGCGCCGCCGCCATGGAGGCGACCTCGATCACTCTGATACCCTCAAGAATGTTGGCCATCCGGCGTCATCTCCCCCTTTTTGAACCGCTTTCGGCTCTTATCTGTCCGCTGCGAAACTCCGGGTTTCGACGCAGAGCCCGTTTTGGCTCAAGCACAGGTCTGAAGCCTTCCTGTGGAGCCGAGCGGACAGTTTTGTTGGTGGACGTTACGGCCTTTGTTCCGAAACAGGAACCGAAGTTGGTATGCAGATCTTGTCAAACACTATGCAATTCTTATCAAACCGACCCCGTTGCATATGACAGCAGAAACGAGAGCTAGACCGGGCCGCGTCGGCATGGATACTATGAAAAACTGTCACACGTGACCGTGCCAAAGCGGCAAGACAGGCGCGCGTCACGCCGTTGGCGGGCATCTTGGCCAATGCCGGTTCGAACGGAGTTGTTTCATGCTGAAGGAAGTCTCATTCGCCGCCATCGCGACAGCCTTGATCCTCTCCGTGTCTGCGGCGGTTGCGCAGGACGACAGCACGAAAACGACAGTCCTGTTTGAAAATGTCCGGGTCTTTGATGGCACCGGGTCGGCGTTGGGCAACCCGACCAACGTGCTGATCAAGGGAAACATGATCGATGCGATCGGCCCCGATGTGACGGCCGATGGCGATGCGACGATCATCGCGGGTGACGGGCGGACGCTTATGCCGGGCCTCTCGGACTGCCACTGGCATACCATGCAGTCGAGCGTCACCAACATCGAACTGCTGACCCGGGATCACAATTACGTCGCCGTCGCCATGGTGCTTGGCATCGAACGCGTGCTGATGCAGGGGATTACGACGATCCGCGATGCCGGCGGCAACGTCTTCGGCATCAAAGCGATGATCGACGAGGGACGGATTCCCGGTCCGCGCATCCTGCCCTCAGGGGCGTTCCTGACCCAGACGTCAGGCCATGCGGATTTCCGCTTTCCCAATGTCCTGCCGCGCAAGGAGGGGCGCGAACTCATCGACCCCGAAATCCTCGGCTACACGGCAACAGCAGACGGGGTCGACGCGGTACGGCGGCGCGCGCGCGAGAATTTCATGAAGGGGGCGACACAGCTGAAAGTGATGGCGGGCGGCGGCGTATCCTCCTTTGCCGACCCCCTCGATGTGGCGCAATACAGCGACGAGGAACTCCGGGCCGCTGTCGAAGAGGCAGATAACTGGAATACCTACGTTATGGTCCACACCTATACGCCGAAGGCGATTCAGCACGCCCTCGATGCCGGGGTCCGGAGCATCGAACACGGCCAGATGATGGACGAGGAAACCGCCCGGATGATCGCGGAAAAGGATGTCTGGGTCTGCATGCAGCCCTTCCTCGACGATCAGGACAGGATCCCGTTCAAGCCGGGATCGTTCAGCGAACAGAAGTACAATCTCCTGCTGGGTGGTGTGGACAATGCCTACAAGCTCGCCAAGCAGTATGGCATCAAGATCGGCTTCGGCACGGACTTCCAAAACAATCCCGACCTGATCGACCGGCAGGCCGCACAGATCCCGAAGCTCACGCGCTGGTTCAAGCCCGCGGAGGTGCTCCGCATTGCAACCAGCGGCAACCAGACGCTCTTCAAGCTGTCCGGCCCCCGGCACCCGTACCAGAAAGGCCCGCTCGGCGTCGTCGTGGAGGGTGCCTATGCCGATCTGCTGCTTGTCGACGGCGACCCGCTCGCCGATATCGACCTGATCGCCGACCCGCACAAGAACTTCAAAATCATCATGAAGGACGGCGTGATCTATAAGAACACGCTCAATTGACGGGAAGAATGCCGATCGCGGGTTTGGCCCGTCGTGTTTTCCGGCAGCCCGACGGGGTCCAGCGGAGAAACCGCGGCTAGAGCTGCGTGACCCTGTTCAACGTCGTTGACGGAGCCTCTCCGAACAGGCGTCGATACTCGATCGCGAACCGACCGAGCTCGGTCAGGCCGGCGGCAATGGCGGCGCTCTTGACGCCGCCGCGGTGCGCCGGCGACTTGATGAGCGCCCTGCGGGCAGCCGTGAACCGGCGCTTGCGGAAATACGCAAGGGGCGGCTCGTCGCAGACCGTGCGAAAGGCGCGGTAAAGGGCGGATTGACTGACGCCCGTGGCGGCACACAGGTCGGCCAGCGAGACCGGGGCTCCTTGCGCCGCGAAAAACCGTTCCTCGGCCTGGCGAACGATTTGCTCCGGTGGGCGGGCCCAGTTTTCCTGCAGCTGCCTGGGCGGCGCGTGGAGATATGCGTCGACAAGCAAGCCAAAGATTGCCTCGCTTGGATCCACCGTGCCGGCGCCGGACGGGTTTCCGGGTCCGGGCCCGATCGCGCTCCTGATGAGCATGTCGACGCCGGCTCGAAACCGGGTTGCGGCCCCGGCCGTGAGGTCCAGCGCCGAACGGTTCAGAAGGACATCCTCCGGGCCGACGCCGCGAAGGGCGGCAACCGTCTCGATGAAGTCGGTGCGGCGTACGGCAATGCCCATGGTCTGCCGCTTGCCGCCGGTTGCATGAAATCCGTCCTGCGCGCCTTGCGCATAGAGCACCGACCGACGGGCAAGCTCGCCGTTGATCCGGCACTCTTCTCCACCGTCCCACCACATGAAACTGTAGCAGCAGGGTTCGATTATGACGACGCCGACCGAAGCCGCGTTGTGCCGGACGCCAAGGATCGAGACCTTGTCCGACGAAAAAATCGTCATGTTGGTGAGTGCGGGCCCTGGCTGAAGCTGTACCGACGATACTTCCAAGACCGGAAGCAAAGGCTCGGCCGTGCCGCGATAATCGGCAAACTCGGCGAGTTTGATCGCCCTGACGCTTCGATCAGATCTTTGCGTGTTGCTGCGTATCGACGGATCGCCCATGACTGTCAACGTACATCAAAAAATCGCAACTCGGAAGCAATGGCGGGCGTCCGGTGGTATTCGCGGATCAAGAATAGTTGAGACCGGGGGACAGCCGGCGTCAAGATGCCGGCGCGTGAATGCGATTTATGCGGGCATCGCAAACGGCGGAATTGGAACGGAAACAGGCACCGGCTGCATCGGCCCGGCATGCCACCCACAACTTTGCATCTTCCATGCAAAGGGTCCTGTAGAAATCGACCATTGGCGCCCATCTTCCGACTGCGCATCAAAGTATACTCTGGCATGACGTGCCAACTCTCCTGCCGCTTTCTCCTTCTGCCAGTTGGATCGAAAGTCAAATAAGCTCGGAGCGACATCAATACAGGATCCGGCGAAGCGGCATGGTTGCCCGCGGAAACCACCTCCCCGGCACCCGCGCCTTCGTTGTCGCGCGTATGTTCATCGCAATCGCTTGGGCCAGCGCAGTGAACGTTCCCTGCCAAAGCGGTTCGCGCTGCTACCTATATGCCACCTAGGTTTTTGTTCCTCGCGCGAGGCGAAGAAATAAGTCATTGAAAATATTGGCAGATATGGTGCCCAGGGGCGGAATCGAACCACCGACACGCGGATTTTCAATCCGCTGCTCTACCAACTGAGCTACCTGGGCTTGATCGTCCCGAAAATGCGGCGTTGCGACGAAAATCCGCCGCGTCTCCGCGAAACGACCACGGCGTTATAGAGAGTTCGATCCGCCCTGTCCAGCACCCTCGAACGAGGTCATTTCGCCGGCCGGGGTCTCCTGCCGGCGATTGGCCGCCGGGTGGAAATCCGGACGCAACGACGCGGAAAGGACGGGACCTGCAGCGCCAAGGGATGGCCGGCTGGCATTGTCGCCGGGGCCATCGGCCGCCGGCGAAAAGCAGGTCGGGCAGGCATGCGGATGGCCTGGAATGGGGAGGCTCGACGCCCGGACGACGGGGCAGGCGAACGGACCGTCACCAGGCCCCGGGCAACAGGCCACTGGCAGGGTGCCACCTCGCCCCGCCTGGCGAGCAAGGACGTATCGGCCGACCCTCAATCCACCGGCCCTCAATCCACCGGATCGTCGCCGCCGAAGCCGCGGTCTTCCTCCACCACGGGGATCGCGTAGGCGCCGGTCAGCCAGCGATTGAGGTCGACGTCGGCGCAGCGTTTGGAGCAGAACGGATAGAACTTGCGCTGCGACGGCTTCTTGCAGATCGGGCAGGGCCGGGTCGGGCGCAGGGGCTCGACATTGTCGGCCTTTTTCGGGGTGTCTTCGGAATCGCTCATCGTTCCCGCTTATCCCATTCACGGTCGGCAAGACAAGGTTTGCCGGGCCGCCCTCTGCCGCGCGACGACCGGTAGCCGATCTTTGGGTTTCTGCCGCAGCCCTTCGCCAGGGCGCGGAACGCACGGCAATGACGCGCGCAGCAAGGCATGGCACGGAGCGGGTGCCGGCGTTCGAACCGGGTCTCCGCCCGGGATCGGATGTCATTCCCGTGGCGACGGGCGCCGCGCGGCAGCAGAAAATCACGAATATTTCAGCGTGATGCCGCCGTCGACGACGAGTTCCAGGCCGGTGACGTATTTCGCCTCGTCGGAGGCGAGGTAGAGCGCCGCATAGGCGACGTCCCAGGCATCGCCCATCTCGCCCATCGGGCACTGGGCGTTGCGCGCCTCCCACATCTTGTCGACGTCGCCGGCCGCATATTCCCTGGCAAGGCCGACGGATTTTTCCACCATCGGCGTCTTTAAGAGCCCGGGCAGCACCGCGTTGACCCGTATCTTGTCCGGCGCGTATTGCACGGCCGTCGTCCTGGTCAGGTGGTTGAGGGCGGCCTTGGTCGCCGAATAGGTGGCGTAGGGAACGCCGGTATAGCGGATCGAGGCGATCGAGGAGATGTTGACGATCGACCCGCCGCCCTGGGCCTGCATGATCGGGATGACGTGTTTCATGGCCAGGTACGCGCCCTTGAGGTTGATCGCGAACACCCTGTCCCAGTCCTCCTCGGAGACGTCGACGACGCCGCCGACCTCGGCGATCCCCACATTGTAGTCCAGCACGTCGATGCGGCCGTGGGCGTTCATGCAGGCGGCGACCATCGCCTCGATGTCGTCGCTCTTTGAGACGTCGGCGCGGAACGGGGTCGCCGCGCCGCCTTCCTCGCGGATGATGCGGACCGTCTCATCTGCCGCCGCGCCGTTGACGTCGGTGCAGAACACCCGCGCGCCCTCGCGGGCGAACAGCACCGAGGTCGCCTTGCCGTTGCCCCAGCCGGGGCCGATCGACCCGGCGCCGACCACCAGCGCCACCTTGTTGTGTAACCGTCCGATCGTCATCTAGCTCGCATCCCTGTTGGTGGCCCGGGCGCGCTCCGCGTCCTGCCGGCGCAGTTCGGTCTTCAGGATCTTGCCGTAATTGTTCTTCGGAAGGGCCTCGACGAAGACGTAGTCCTTCGGCCGCTTGAAGCGGGCGATGCCGGAAAGGCAGAGGGCGTCGAGCTCGCCGGCCTCGGCCTCGCCGGCGACATAGGCAACGACGACCTCACCCCAGTCGTCGTCCGGCCGGCCGATGACCGAGACCTCGCGAACGCCCGGGTGGGCAAGCAGCACCTCTTCGACCTCGCGCGGATAGACGTTGGAGCCGCCGGAAATGATCATGTCCTTGGAGCGGTCCATCAGCGTCAGGTAGCCGTCGTCGTCGAAGGCGCCGACATCGCCGGTGTGCAGCCAGCCACCGCGAAGCGCCGAGGCTGTCGCCTCCGGGTTCTGCCAGTAGCCGGGCATCACGGCATCGCCGCGCACCAGGATTTCGCCGGCCTCGCCGGGCGGCAACGGATTGTCCTTGATATCCGCGATCATCACCTCCACCGCCGAATTGACGATGCCGGCGGAGGCCAGGCGCTCGCGCCAGCGCGGATGGTCGCGGTCGGCAATGTCGGTCTTTGGCAGCACCGAGATGGTCATCGGCGATTCGCCCTGGCCGTAGATCTGGGCAAAGCGCGGGCCGAACCGGTCGATCGCGCGGATCGCATCGGCCACATGCATCGGCGCTCCGCCCCAGATGATGGTGCGGATGCTCGCGGGATCGATCTCGCGCGGCGCCTCGACCAGCCGCTTGATCATGGTCGGCGCGGCGAACATCGACGTGCCCGGCCGCTCGGCGATGAGCCGCAGGACTTCGTCCGGATCGAAGCCGCCGGAGGCCGGCACGGCATTGGCAGCAGTGCGGCAGACATGGGCCATCGCATAAAGCCCGGAGCCATGGCTCATCGGCGCGGCGTGGAGCAGCGTGTCGTCCGGCATCGTCGGGTCGACGTCCGAGAGGTAGGCGAAGGACATCGCCGCCAGATTTCGGTGGGTGAGCATGGCGCCCTTCGGCCGCCCCGTCGTGCCGGAGGTGTAGAACAGCCAGGCAAGGTCCTCGGGCGCGCGGGGCTGAATGGGGAGGGGCTCGGCGGCAAAGAGGCCGGCGTAGTCGGCGCTGCCGACCTCGATCAGCTCTTCAAGAGTTGCCGGCCGGTGGGCGTCGACGTCGCCGGCGATGTCGGCGCTGGCCAAGGCAATGCGGGCGCCGGAATTCTCCAGGATCCAGCCGATCTCCGCGCCGTGCAGCTTGGCGTTGACGGGGACGGCGGCGAGGCCGGCCCACCAGATGCCGTAGAGCATCTCCAGATAATCGGCGGAGTTTTTCGAGACGATCGCAACCCTGTCGCCGGCTTGAACCCCGAGCGGGCCGGTGAGCGCCGCAGCGAGGCGGCCAGCGCGCTCGGCAAAGCCGCCATAGTCGCGCAACGCGCGGTTGTCGGCGAGGATCGCCGGTCGGTCCCGGCTGCTCTTTGCGGCGCGCGCCAGCCAGGCGGCAAGGTTCATGGACGTCTCCCGGTTGTGTTCTTGGATCTCAGCCTAGAACAACAAGCGGAAGCGTGGGAACCGGGATTTTGGTGATATCTAATATGCGCAAATCGCGATGCGCGGGACGCGCCGGCGTTACACGTCGGAGGTGAGGGGATCGATCCAGCCGGCGCGCACGCGGTAGCCCTCGCCGGACAGCAGCGAAACGGTCTCGAACAGCGGCAGGCCGACCACATTGGTGTAGGAACCGGTCAGCTTGACGACGAAGGAGCCGGCAAGCCCCTGGATCGCGTAGCCGCCCGCCTTGCCGCGCCATTCGCCGGAGGCGAGGTAATCGGCAACCTCTTCGCGCCCGAGCCGCTTGAAGCGCACCCGCGTCTCCACCAGCTTCTGGCGGATGTCGTGCTTGGGATTGACGACGCACACGCTCGTATAGACCCGGTGCGAGCGGCCGGAGAGGAGCTCCAGGCAGGTCTCCGCCTCGTCGAGCATCTCCGCCTTCGGCAGCACCCGGCGGCCGACGGCGACGACGGTGTCGGCTGTGACGGCATAGGCGTCGCTGACCGCCGCGTCGCGATCCATCCACAGTCGGATCATCTCCGCCTTGGTGCGCGCCAGGCGATTGACCAGCGTGCGCGGAACCTCGCCGCGCTGCGGCGTCTCGTCGATATCGGCCGGGTGCAGCCGGTCGGGCTCGATGCCGGCCTGCTGCAACAGCGCCAGCCGGCGCGGCGAACCGGAACCGAGGATGAGCATTTGCTTGTCGGACATCGCGGATTCCGGCACGTCTGGTTGCGCTACGGACGGACTGTTAGCGGGCGCTGTCGGGAGGCGTCCAGCTTCTGAAGCGGCCCACTATTTGAAGCGGTAAGTGATCCGGCCCTTGGTCAGATCATAGGGGGTCATTTCGACCAGCACCTTGTCACCGGCCAGAACGCGGATGCGGTTCTTGCGCATGCGTCCCGCCGTGTGGGCGATGATCTCGTGCTCGTTTTCCAGTTTGACGCGGAACGTCGCATTCGGGAGCAGTTCGGTGACCACTCCGGGGAATTCCAGAACTTCTTCCTTCGCCATTCGTTTCTCGGTTGTCGCATGAAAATTCGCCCGGAACCTAGCGGATCGGGAACGTAAAGGAAACTCCTAAAGCCGATTTCGCTATGGAGTAGGGCAGGAGGGACGGAAGGAGCGCCGGTGGCAGGGCCATCCGGCACGAAAGCTAGGTCGCGCGCCGCGTATGCCAGGCGCCCCAGAAGAGGCTGGAGAAGAATCGCTCGGGCGCGGTAAAGCCGCTGGCGGCGAGAAGGTCGGCGACGGCCTCCTCGGACGCCGGCGGCACGGCGCCGGCCTTGATGCGCGCCAGCTTTGCCTCGACCTCGCCTTCTGACGCGCCATGGAGCCGCCAGCGGTTTGCCCACGCGGCCTGCAGAAGCGGTTCGCTGTCATAGGCCCTGTAGTTGCCGGCAAGGACGAGCGATCCGCCCGGCAGAAGGCGGCCGGCGATGTCCTCAAGCAGCCGCGCCTTGTCGGCATCGCCCGGGATATGGTGCAGCACGCCGATCATCAGCGCGGCGTCGAAGGCAGGCTCTGCCGGCAGGGCCGAGACGGCGTCGCGGACGAAGGTGACGCGCTCGCCGATCCCGGCCTCCTCGACCGCGGCCTGCGCCAGCGCCAGCATCGGCTCGGACGGGTCGACCGCGACAAAGGTCCAGTTCGGCTCCAGCCGCGCGGTGGCGGTGATCTCGCCGGCGGTGCCGCCCGCGCCGACGACGAGGATGCGCCGCTCCCTGGCGCCGGCAAGGGCCGCCGACAGGATGCAGGCCGAAAGCTCGTGGCAGGCGTCGTACCCGGCCAGCCCGATCCGCGCCTGTTCGGTATATTCCCGGGCCCGGGACGGATCGAACTTGGCATGGGAGGAGGACGTCATGGGGCAGGGCCTTTCGATGTTCGGGGAAAGCGTCGACGTCTCCATAACAGATGCAAGGAGAGTTGGGCGATCACGACGCTCTTGATTCATTGAGAATGTCTCCGACGAGATCGATTTGCGAAGTCGAATTGTAGAGGTGCGGTGACAACCGCACCGCCCCGGCGCGAACGGCGGTAAATATCCCTTCGCGGTCGAGGCGGCTCTTGAGCCGGGCAAGGGCGGCCGGATCGTCGTCGGTGAGAAGAACGAGCGAGGAGCGAGACGCCGTTGCCGCGGATGGGCTGATGAGCCGGTATCCGTTTTCCGTGCAACTCTCGACCAGCTTCTGAACGAGGCGCTGATTGTGATCCTCGACGGCCTCGAGGCCGATCGCCAAAAGCAGGTCGATGGCCTCCCGCAACGCCGTGAAATTGAAGAAATTGGCGGTGCCGAAAACGTCGAAGTCGGCCGCCCGCTCGACGGGCCCGACGCGGAGTTCGCCGAGCTCGCCGGCGAGGTCGTCGGCCGTCAGCATCGACAGCCAATAGGCATGGGTGCGGTGCAGCCGGTCGATCAGCCGCGGCGCCATCCAGCAGAAGCCGGTGCCGTAGGGGCCGCAGAGCCACTTGAACCCCACCGTCGTGACGGCATCGACCGGATGCCCGGTGACGTCGAGGGCGCGCGCGCCGAGGGCCTGGGAGGCGTTGACGACGAAGACGACGCCGGCGCTCTGGCAGACGTCTCCCAGCGCGTCGAGATCGATGGCATGTCCGGAGAAGGAGTGGACGAGGGTCGTGCAGAAAAGCCGCGTGGCGGGCGTGACGGCCGCACGCAGCTCGTCGGGCGACAGCACGCGCCCTTGCGGCTTCAGGCGCCGCACTTTCACGCCGTATCGGGCTTCCAGCGCCAGCCATGGCAGAATGTCGGACGGGAAATCGGTCTCCATGACGATGATCTCGTCGCCTTGCCGCCACGGATAGGCGTTGGCGATCAGGTGCAGCCCGTAGGATGCGCTGTTGGCGAGGACGATTTCGTCCTCGTTGGCGTTGAGAAGGCGCGCGACGGCAGCGCGCAGGCCTTCCGGAACGCCCTTGAAGCGTTCGCCCGTCAACTCGAACGGTTTCTGCTTCCACGCGATCGCGCGCCGGGCAGCCTCGGCGGCCACAGTCGGCAGCGCGCCCTGGTGGGCCGTGTTCAGCCACGTGGCGTCGCCAAGCTCGAAATGGGCGTCGTAGCGGGTCGTCATGCGATATGGCCTCCGACCGGGCAGCGGGCATTTTCGCAGATCGCGTGGTTGCAGTGTCGGCAGAGCCGCCAGGCCTCGAGCCTGTCTTCCGCGGCGCCTTCCAAAATGCGCTCCAGCGTGTTTTCGAGGTGCGACAGGTCCTGTTGGGAGAGCATCTCAAGACGTGTCGCAATGGCCGTTTCCTGCAGCGCCAATATCGCCTCTGCCTGGTCGCGCCCGGCCGGCGTCAAGACGAGCGCCACATTGCGCTTGTCTGCGCCCTGCCGGCGCTCTACCAGGCCGGATCCCTGCAGCCGGTCGATCACCCTGACGGCGCCCGAATGCGAAAGCTGCATCATCGATGCGATGTCCCGGATCGGCGCGCCGGCATGGGCATGGATTGCCAGCAGCACGCTGCCGTCCGGATCGAGATGCGAACTGCTGCGGGCGACCGCGGTCTGGACGAGGTTCGAAAAGGCGAGGATCAGATTGGTTTGTATGCCCATAGTATATGCTCCAATCATATGACTAAAGCATACACCATAAACCGCAATCGTCGAGTCCCGAATGCGGGCAGTCGTAAAATGGCCACGTCGTTAGCCGAGCAGTCTTGAAGACCTCGCAGTTCCCGCCGTGCAAGACTGTGCGCGAAGCGCAAGGATGGAGGTCATGTCGTCCTTCGTATTGCCGGCTGCGCCGCGACGATGCCGGACGCTCGGCAGAAATCCCCTCAGTCCCCCGGCACCGGGTTCCAGTCGAAGCGATCCTTGATGCGCTCCATGAGGCCGTCGCGGACCGCGCGGTAGGAATCGAGGATCTGCTCGCGCGAGCCGGTGGCAAGGCCGGGGTCTAGGGTCGGCCAGTATTCCACGTCGATGGCCTCGGTGCGGGTCAGTTCCAGGGCCTTGTGGTGGGCTTCCGGGGCGAGCGTGATGACGAGGTCGAAATGGGTGTCTTCCAGGTCGTCGAAGGTCTGCGGCCGGTGTTTTGAGATGTCGAGGCCGAGCTCTTCCATGACGGCGACGGCGAACGGGTCGGTCTCGCCGCGGCGGGCGCCGACGGACTGGACGTAGATCTGGCGCGGGAAGAGCTGCTTCAGGATGGCTTCGGCCATGGGCGAGCGGATGGCGTTGAGGCCGCAGGCGAAAAGCACCGCCCCGGGCCGCAAGGCACCCGGCGCCGCGGCCACCCTCAGCCCTTCCAGTGCAGGGCGCAGACCAGCGTGAACAGGCGGCGCGCCGTATCCAGGTCGATGGCGATCTTGCCGTTAAGCCGCGTTTGCAACACCTCCGAGCCCTCGTTGTGGACGCCGCGCCGGCCCATGTCGATGGCTTCGATCTGGCTCGGCGAGGCGGTCTTGATGGCGTGGAAATAGCTCTCGCAGATCAGGAAATAGTCCTTGATGATCCTGCGGAAGGGGGTCAGCGACAGGACATGGGTGACGATCCGCTCGCCGTCCTCGTGGGTTACGTCCAGGAACAGCTTCTTGTCGACGATGCCGATGAGAAGGCGATAGGGGCCGCCGGGCTCATAGGTCTCGACGCGGAACCGGTTGTCCTCCAGGAGGTCGTAGACCGCGATCGCCCGCTCGTGCTCGATGTCGGGCGTCGAACGCGCGATCGAGTTCTCGTCGAGCGTGATCTCGATCAGGCGGTCGGCGGGTCCGTAACCAGCATCGGGTCTGTCCTCAGCCATGTCCTACCTATGCCGGGCCTGCCGTCGCGGCGTCAATTGAGACGGATCGTGACCGACCGGCCGTGCGCGTGCAGTCCCTCGGCCTCGGCGAGCGCCACCGCGGCGCCGGAAAGGGTCCTCAGGCTTGCCGGATCGCATTTCAGGATGCTGGTGCGCTTGACGAAGTCGAGCACCGACAGGCCGGAGGAGAAGCGGGCGGAGCGGGCGGTCGGCAGCACGTGGTTGGAGCCGCCGACATAGTCGCCGATGGTCTCCGGCGTGTGCCGGCCGAGGAAGACGGCGCCGGCATTGGTGATCCTGGCAAAGAGGCCTTCCGGATCGGCGACGGCGAGTTCCAGGTGCTCCGGCGCCACCCGGTCGACCAGCGCCGGCGCGTCCTCAAGGCTGTCGACGACGATGGTCGCCCCGAAATCCTGCCAGCTCGCACTGGCGATCTCCTCGCGCGGCAGCGTCTTGAGCTGGTCGGCGACGGCCGCTTCCACGGCGTCGGCGAACGCCGCGCTGTCGGTGATCAGGATCGACTGGGCCGAGCGGTCGTGCTCGGCCTGGGCGAGGAGGTCGGCGGCGATCCAGGCCGGATCGTTGCCGTCGTCGGCGACGACAAGGATTTCCGACGGTCCGGCGATCATGTCGATGCCGACCGTGCCGAAGACCTGGCGCTTGGCGGCGGCGACGAACGCATTGCCCGGCCCGACGATCTTGGCGACCGGCTTGATGGTCTCTGTGCCATAGGCGAGCGCCGCGACGGCCTGCGCCCCGCCGATGCGGTAGATTTCCGAAACGCCGGCGAGCCTTGCGGCCGTCAGCACCAGCGGATTGACGACGCCGTCGGGCGTCGGCACGACCATGGCGATGCGCTTGACGCCGGCAACGAGGGCCGGCACGGCGTTCATCAGCACCGAGCTCGGATAGGCCGCCGTGCCGCCCGGAACGTAGAGCCCGGCCGATTCCACCGCCGTCCAGCGCGAGCCGAGTTCGACGCCCGTGGAATCCTTGTAGCGGTCGTCGCCCGGCACCTGGCGGCCGTGATGGGCGGCGATGCGGTCGCGGGCGAGCGTCAGCGCCGCGCGCGTTTCGTCATCGACGCTGGCGACGGCGGCGTCGACCTCTTCAGCCGAAATGGCGAGGCCGGTCTGGGTCAGGTCCAGCCGGTCGAATCTCTTCGTGTAGTCGAAGAGCGCGGCATCGCCCCGGGCGCGCACATCGGCGATGATCTCGCGCACCACCGCGTCGACGTCCTCCGACACCTCGCGCTTGGTGGCAAGCAACGCCTGAAAGTCTGCCTCGAAACTGTCCTTGCGGCTGTCGAGCCTGATCGCCACGCCTTTGGTCTCCCGGTTTCGGCCCCCCAAAGGGCCGGTCGGCTACGCGTTGTTTTCGCCGTCAGTTTCGTCCGTGTCGTGCTGCGGCTTCGATTTCGTCTCCCAGGCAGCGCCGAGGTCGGAAAGCTGCGCCTCCAGGCACTCCACCTCCAGCCGGATCGTGCCGCCGCCGGCAAAGGCCAGTTCCACCGTGCCCTCCGGCTCCTCTGCGGCGGAGAACCGGACGGCCAGCAGGGCCAGCACCTCGTCCTTGTCGGCCGGCGTCAGGTTATGCGCCTGGGCCCGCCGCACCCGGTCGAAATGCAGCACGGCGCGCCGCCGCTCGAACCCGTTCTTGGCCGTCCTGTCCGCCTTTTCCCAGGCGAACCGGTTCATGGCGACGAGGAAGCGCTGCTGCTTCGGCATCCACTTGATGTCGCCGGTCTTCAGGACCGCGTCCTGGACATGCGCCGACACGATATCGAGGTCTTCGCTGTCGAGGGCTATCAGCTTCAGTGCGTTCATGGTGCGTCGTTCGTTTCCGGAAATACCCGTCCGTCGCCGGCAAGGTGTCGTCCCAGACCTAGCCTCTGCGGATCGTCTTCGCAACAGATAGGGCACGTTCCAGCGGATGCCGAGATGCCATCAGGCCGCAACGCGGGTGATTTCCGCGCCGCAGGCGTTGAGCTTGTCCTCAAGCCGCTCAAAGCCGCGGTCGAGATGGTATATGCGGTTGACGACGGTCTCGCCTTCGGCCGCCAGCCCCGCGATCACCAGCGAGACAGAGGCGCGAAGGTCCGTCGCCATCACCGGCGCACCGCGCAGGGACCTGACGCCGTCGACCGTCGCGACCTGGCCGTCAAGATGGATGTCGGCTCCGAGCCGGGCCAGCTCCTGCACATGCATGAAGCGGTTCTCAAAGATCGTCTCGGTGATGTGCGAGGTGCCCTTGGCCCGCGTCATCAGCGCCATGAACTGGGCCTGCAGGTCGGTCGGGAACTCCGGGAAGGGCGCGGTCATGACGTCGACCGGCAGGATGTCGCCGGCCTTGCGGGAAACGCGGATGCCCTTGTTGGTCTCGGTGATCTCCGTGCCGGTCTGGCGCAGGATGTCGAGGGCGGATTCCAGGAGGTCGGCGCGGGTGCCTTCCAGCAGCACATCGCCGCCGGTCATGGCGACGGCCATGGCGTAGGTGCCGGTCTCGATGCGGTCCGGCAGCACCCGGTGGGTGGCGCCGTGGAGGCTGTCCACGCCGTCGATGGTGAGCGTGTCAGTGCCGATGCCCTCGATCTTCGCGCCCATGGCGATAAGGCATTCGGCGAGGTCGCCGACCTCCGGCTCGCGGGCGGCATTCTCGATCACCGTCTCACCGCGGGCAAGCGTTGCCGCCATCATCAGCGTATGGGTGGCGCCGACGGAGACCTTCGGCAGGACGATGCGGTCGCCGATGAGGCCGCGCGGCGCCTTGGCGTTGACGTAGCCGCCCTCGATCTCGATCTCCGCGCCGAGGCTGGAAAGGCCCTGGATGTAAAAGTCGACAGGCCGGGTGCCGATGGCGCAGCCGCCCGGCAGCGACACCCGCGCCTCGCGCATGCGCGCAAGCAGCGGCCCGATGACCCAGAAGCTCGCCCGCATCTTGGAGACGAGGTCGTAGGGTGCCGTGGTGTCGACGATCTCGTGGGCGTTGAGATTGAGCGTCTGGCCGGCAGCACCGTTCTGGCCGGCGCGCTTGCCGGCGATGGTGTAGTCGACGCCGTGATTGACGAGGATCTCGGCGAGCTGGCGCACGTCGCGCAGGCGCGGCACGTTCTCCAGCGTCAGGGTCTCCTCGGTGAGGAGCGCGGCCGTCATCAGCGGCAGGGCGGCGTTCTTGGCCCCGGAGATCGGGATGGTGCCGTTAAGGGCGTTGCCGCCGATGATCTTGAGGCTTTCCATGAATGCTGTCCGTTTCCTGGATAAAAGGGCCGCTAAAGGGTCGGGGCGTTCGCCGACACTATGATGCCCGATGTGGCGTCAATAAGCCGGAGAATAAAGGGGTCAGCCGCCGCCGCCGGGCTTTTCCGCCGGGGTTTGCGCGTCGTCGTCCACCGGATGGCGCGCATCATCCGCCGGCGGGCCGGCCTTGCGGCGCCTGAGATTCTGGCGAAGAGCGTCGGCGAGACGCTTCTCGCGCTCGGCCCGCGCGTCGGATTTCTTCGGTGTGTCCCCGGTCATGGCCGAGGGTTTTAGGCGATGAGACGGCATCCGCCAAGCCCGCAGGTTCATGCAGCCTCGGCTCCGATCACAGGAGCGCTGCGAGGGCGCCGCTGGCGCTGCCGGTTCCCCTTGCATCGAACGGGAGGCTATGGCAGAAGAGCGCGGCGTTTGCGGCGCCCCGGCGCCATGCCGCACGGGCGGCACCGAAAACGCTGTTGCATCGGGACGAAATCTGTGGTTCCACCGCGGCTAGGCGCCGGCGGACGAGCCCTCAAGAGTCGCCCCGCGCCAACAAGCCCCAGATGGCTTGACGCCCGCCAAGGGCCGATGCCGCCGTAGCTCAGGGGTAGAGCACTCCCTTGGTAAGGGAGAGGTCGAGTGTTCAAATCACTCCGGCGGCACCATATTTCCGATCTCACGGCAGTTCGCATGCGCTCACGCCTCCGATGGCGCGGCCTGACCGGCCGGTGCCCGTTTGGCCTCGCGAACGCTTTGCGTTCGAACAGTCCCCATCGACGCACACCATTTGTCGGGGAGTGTCGGTTGCTCTGTACACACCTGATGACCAATCCCGCGCCGATCGAATGCCGCCACCGGGCTGCGGCTGGCCCGGCGCGAGATGTCGAACTGCCTGAACACTTTGAAAAAAAAAGCGCGATGCGGTGAATAGGAGCGCTATTCTCCGCAAATAATGCGTCGAATAGCCTTGCGTTCTGCGGTGAATAGATGCGATAATCTCCGCAGGAGATGCGTTGAATGATCCGCTATATTCACCAAGGAAAGGACTGGCCCGCTTTTCGCTGGAATGCAGAAAAGCTTTCAAGCCTGCTCGCCGACGTTCGCCACCGCCAGGGCCGCCTGATCGGGCGGATGGAAGCGCTCGGCTTTCCGCTTCGATCCGAAGCCGTTCTCAAGACCCTGACCGAAGACGTCCTCAAATCCAGCGAGATCGAGGGCGAGCGTCTCGACAAGGCGCAGGTGCGCTCCTCCATCGCCCGGCGTCTCGGTCTCGATATTGGCGGCCTGGTTCCGGCCGACCGGCATGTCGAGGGGATTGTCGAGCTGATGCTCGATGCCACCCAGACCTACGACGCACCGCTCTCCGCCGATCGGCTGTTCGATTGGCACGCGGCCCTCTTTCCCACGGGGCGCAGCGGCATGACCCGTATCACTGTCGGCGCATGGCGCGACGACAGCTCCGGCCCGATGCAGGTCGTCTCCGGCCCCTTCGGCAAGGAGAAGGTTCACTTCGAGGCACCGGAGGCCGGACGGCTCGACGCCGAAATGCGGGCGTTCCTCGACTGGTTCAATTCCCGGCCCGTGACCGATCCGGTCTTGAAGGCGGGGATCGCCCATCTCTGGTTCGTCACCCTCCATCCCTTTGACGACGGCAACGGGCGCATCGCCCGCGCGATCGCCGACATGGCCCTGGCACGCTCGGAAGGCACATCGCAGCGCTTCTACAGCATGTCGGCGCAGATCAGGGCCGAGAGAAACGCCTATTACGACACCCTGGAGCGCACCCAGAAGGGCGATCTCGATATCACCGACTGGCTGGACTGGTTCCTGGCCTGTCTCGGACGCGCCTTCGAAGGGGCAGAGGCGGTTCTGTCCTCAGTCCTCGGCAAGGCACGCTTCTGGGAAGCCCACGCGGCGGCCTCCTTCAATGACCGCCAGCGCGAAATGCTCAATCGCCTCATGGACGGCTTTGAGGGCAAGCTCACCTCGTCGAAATGGGCCAAAATCGAGAAATGCTCCCAGGACACGGCCCTGCGCGACATCGACGACCTGATCAGACGGAATATTCTGGTGAAGGATGCCGCCGGAGGGCGCAGCACGAGTTATTCGCTCGTTCCATAAGACGTCTCTTATACTCCGAGAGAGGCGCCAGGCGGGGACGCAACGCGCCCACCCAGCCCCTCAACTCGCCACCAGCCCCCGAGCCCGAAAAACATCCCGCGCCGCCTCCGTCGCCGCATCGTCGGGCGTTGGCGTATCCGCAAGGGCGTAGGGCTTGTTGAGTTCGGCCCATTTCGCCGCGCCCATCTGGTGGAAGGGGAGGACTTCGACGCGCTCGATAATGGAGCCGAGGCCGGCGACGAAGTCGGCCATGCGGGCGACGTCATCCGGCGCGTCGGTGAGGCCGGGGACGAGGACGTAGCGGATCCAGGCGTGCTTTTGCATCGCCGCGAGCCGGTGGGCGAAGTCCAGCGTCGGCTGCAGCGGCTGGGCGGTCAGCTTCTCGTAGCGGACCGGATCGATGTGCTTGATGTCGAGCATGACGAGGTCGACCGGATCGAACCAGTCGTCATCGAGGCTCTCGTGCAAAAAACCTTGCGTGTCGAGCGCGATGTGGAGGCCGAGTTCTTCCTTGATCCGCCGCGTCACCTGGCCGACGAAGGCGGCCTGCATCAGCGGCTCGCCGCCGGAAAAGGTGACGCCGCCGGCAAGCTTCAGGAAGCCGGCATAGCGCGTCACTTCCTCCAGCATATCGTCGGCGTCGACGCGCCGGCCGTTGTGCAGCTTCCAGGTATCCGGGTTGTGGCAATAGAGGCAGCGGAACAGGCAGCCCGCCATGAAGAACACGAAGCGCACGCCCGGCCCGTCGATCGCGCCGCCGGTCTCGACCGAATGCAGAAAGCCGTGGTCGGCGTCGTGGTGAACGCCGGCAACGGGATGCGGATGGTGAACGCGCGCGTCCAAGACGGTCCTTGAGGGTTGCTCGCGAACGCGCCTCCGGCCTCGGCCGGGGATGCCGTTTCGCGTGGGACACTTCGGACCGATCAGCCCGTGGGAGGACGGGCCGATCCGATCTCGCTAGGAGTGCTGGCCGCGGCGCGGGGCCACGACCGGCGGTGTTTTCGGCCGACTACATCGTCGCGTGGAAGGTGCGGTTGATGACGTCCATCTGCTGCTCGCGGGTCAGCTTGATGAAGTTCACCGCATAGCCGGAGACGCGGATGGTGAGCTGCGGATATTCCTCCGGGTGCTCCATCGCGTGCAGCAGCGTCTCCCTCTTCAGGAGGTTGACGTTGACGTGGAAGCCTTTCGCCGCGGCAAAGCCGTCGAGGCAGTTGCAGAGGTTGGCGATGCGGTCTTCTTCCGTATGGCCGAGGCTCGACGGGGTCGCGGACGCCGTCCAGGAGATGCCGTCGAGGGCCGAGCCGTAGGGCAGCTTGGCGATCGAGGCGCCGGCGGCCACAAAACCCTTCTTGTCGCGGCCGTTCATCGGGTTGGCGCCCGGCGCGAACGGCTCTCCGGCCCGGCGTCCGTCCGGCGTGTTGCCGGTCTTCTTGCCGTAGACGACGTTGGAGGTGATGGTCAGGATCGACTGGGTCGGCAGGGCGTCGCGATAGAACACCGGCTGCGCCTTGACCTTGTCCATGAAGGTCTCGGTAAGCCAGACGGCGATCTCGTCGACGCGGTCGTCATTGTTGCCGAAGGCCGGATAGTCGCCCTCGATCCTGTAGTCGACGGCGAGCCCGTTCTCGTTACGGATGACGTTCACCTTGGCGTGCTTGATGGCCGAGAGCGCGTCGGCGACGATGGACAGGCCCGCAATGCCGCAGGCCATCGTCCGCAGAACGTCACGGTCGTGCAGCGCCATCTCGATCCGCTCATAGGCGTATTTGTCGTGCATGTAGTGGATGGCGTTGAGCGCCTTGACGTAGGTCTTGGCGAGCCAGTCGGTCGCCTTGTCGAATTTCGCGACGACCTCGTCATAGTCCAGAACGTCCGCCGTGATCGGCTCCAGGCCTTCCGCGACGGTCTTGCCCGACGTCTCGTCGACGCCGCCATTGATGGCGTAGAGGAGGGCCTTGGCGAGGTTGGCGCGGGCGCCGAAGAACTGCATCTGCTTGCCGATGCGCATGGCCGAGACGCAGCAGGCGATGCCGTAGTCGTCGCCCCATTTCTCGCGCATCAGGTCGTCGTTCTCGTACTGGATGGCGCTGGTGTCGGCCGAGACCTTGGCGCAGAACGCCTTAAAACCCTTCGGCAGCGCCGTGCTCCACAGAACGGTCAGGTTCGGCTCCGGCGCCGGGCCGAGATTGTAGAGGGTGTTGAGGAACCGGAACCCGGTCTTGGAGACCAGCGTGCGGCCGTCCTCGCCCATGCCGCCGATGACCTCGGTGACCCAGGTCGGATCGCCGGAGAAAAGCTGGTCGTAGTCGGGGGTGCGGAGGAACCGGATGATGCGCAGCTTGATGACGAGGTCGTCGATCATCTCCTGGGCGGCTTCCTCGGTCAGGAACCCGGCCGCCATGTCGCGCTCGACATAGATGTCGAGGAAGGTGGAGATGCGGCCGAGCGACATCGCCGCGCCGTTCTGCTCCTTGACGGCGGCGAGATAGCCGAAATAGGTCCACTGGATCGCCTCGCGGGCGTTCTGGGCCGGATGCGAGATGTCGAAGCCGTATTTGGCGGCCATTTCGCGCAGCTCGTCCAGCGCGCGGTACTGCTCGGAAATCTCTTCGCGAAGGCGCAGCGTCGCCTCGCTGAAATCGGCGTCGTCGAGGGCGTGGAACTCGGCCTTCTTCTGCTCGCGCAGGAAATCGGTGCCGTAGAGCGCAACGCGGCGATAGTCGCCGATAATGCGGCCGCGGCCATAGGCATCCGGCAGGCCGGTGATGACGCCGGACTTGCGGGCGGCGAGGATGTCGGGGCTGTAGACGTCGAAGACGCCCTGGTTGTGGCTCTTGCGGTAGCGGGTCCAGACTTCCTTGACCTCCGGCGCCAGCTTGAAGCCGTAGGCCTCAAGGCCGTTTTCCACCATGCGCAGGCCGCCATTGGGCATGATCGAGCGCTTCAGCGGCGCATCGGTCTGCAGGCCGACGATCAGCTCTTCCTCGCGGTCGATATAGCCGGCATCGTGCGCGGTGATCGAGGAGGCGCGGTCGGCGGAGACGTCGAGGACGCCCTTTTCGCGCTCTGCCTTCAGGAGTTCGCCGAGCTTCTCCCACAATGCCTTGGTGCGCTCCGTCGCCGGGGCCAGGAAGCTGTCGTCCCCTTCATAGGGGGTGTAGTTCTCCTGGATGAAACCGCGTACGTCGATCTCGGTGCGCCACGCCCCGTCGCTGAACCCGGTCCAGGGGTCGGCGTGGAGGCTGGAGGCATTGGCATATACGTTCATAGCGTAATCCTCGTTCTGGAAGAGGCAAAAGCGGCGGTTTCCCCACTCGCGCCCGGGAGGGCGGCGCGGCGGCAAGGGTCTTTCGGAGCGATGGGGGTAGCGTCGAGGAACCGTCGGGTTCCAGGGCTGGACAATGTCCAAACGACATCGATGAGCAGGCCCATAGCTCTTCTCATCCTCGTCACGACCAATCGGAAACGGCGACCGGGAGGGGGCGTCGTAAATTTGCTCTTTGGAACAATTAAAGCCGGATCCTTGGGAGACAACCCGGCGCATCCCGATTGACGGTCGGCGACTCTTTCGACTTTCGTCTAGTGGGTGCCCTTTAAATACGCCTGATGGAGCGATTTCGCCAGACCCTAACGCCAAAAAAAGAATATTCACGATATCGAATATAATGATTTTCAGGTCTGTAGGTATTGTCCGGTAAGTAAAACTGAGGGGTGCAGTGGCGGAAACGGGGGGTCGACGCTCTATGGTTTAGATTTTGTTTACCATCAACTTGTGTCTGTGTGCGCGGAAGTGCGGAAAAGTGAGCCGAACGACTGAGAGATCGAATAGGCCGTTTTCGGGGTGATCTGCTGCGAGCCGCTCCGTGCTTGATCGGGCTCGCACTTCAGATAGGCTTACATCTTCTGTTCGATTCCCGCCCTTGGCCGCACGCATGGCGCAGTATCTTATTCAAGAGTATTTCAACGCGATCGACCGCCTGAAGCAGTTCTCCGGAACAGCGACCGAGCAGGTCATTCGCGAGGCCTTCAAAGACCTTTTGAAGAACTGGGCCAAGGGCGAGGGGCTGATCTTCATCCCCGAGCTGGAATACGAGACTGCGCGCAAGACCAAGGTCTATCCGGACGGCACCGTGCTGCACGACCTGCGGGTCCCGCTCGGCTTCTGGGAGGCCAAGGACACCGCCGACGACATCGACACGGAGATCGCCAAGAAATTCTCCCGCGGCTATCCGCAGGACAACATCGTCTTCGAGAACTCCAAAACGGCCGTCCTGTGGCAGAACCGCCAGGAGGTTCTGCGCTGCGACATGCGCGACGGCGGCGCCCTTGCGCAGCTCGTGCTCCGGTTCTTCGATTATGAGCGACCCGAAATCGCCGAATTCCGCAAGGCGGTCGAGCAGTTCAAGGCCGACCTGCCCTTCGTGCTGGAGGCGCTCCGGGAAAAGATCGACGCCGCCTATGCGCGTAACAAGGGCTTCAAGGCCGAGGCGGAGCGGTTCCTCACCCACGTCAAGGACACGGTGAACCCGACGCTCGGCGAGGCCGATGTGCGCGAGATGCTGATCCAGCACATCCTGACGGAGGAAATCTTCAACCACGTCTTCAACGAGGGCGACTTCCACCGGGAGAACAACATCGCCAAGGCGCTCTATGCGCTCGAGGCAAAATTCTTCACCGGCGCCGTCAAGCGCGAGACCCTGAAGGGGCTGGAGCGCTACTACGCTGCGATCCGCGCCAACGCGGCGCAGATTTCCGGCCATTCGGAAAAGCAGGCCTTCCTCAAGGTCATCTACGAGAGTTTCTACAAGGTCTACAACCCGAAGGCAGCCGACCGGCTCGGCGTGGTCTACACCCCGAACGAAATCGTCCGCTTCATGATCGAGGGTGCCGACTGGCTGTGCCGCGAGCATTTCGGCCGCGGCCTGATCGACAAGCATGTCGAAATCCTCGACCCGGCGACCGGTACGGGCACCTTCATCTGCGAATTGCTGGAGCATTTCCGCGGCCAGCGCAAACGGCTTGCGGAGAAATACAAGAACGAGCTGCACGCCAACGAGGTGGCGATCCTTCCCTATTACGTCGCCAATCTGAACATCGAGGCGACCTATGCGGCGATCACCGGCCAGTATGCCGAGTTCCCGAGCCTGTGCTTCGTCGACACGCTCGACAATGTCGATGCCCTCGGCATCCGCACCGGCCACCAGCACGATCTCTTCGGCGCCATGTCGGAGGAGAACATCGAGCGCATCCAGCGCCAGAACCGGCGCAAGATTTCCGTCATCATCGGCAACCCGCCCTACAACGCCAATCAGCAGAACGAGAATGAAAACAACAAGAACCGGACCTACCGGCAGATCGACGAGGCGATCAAGGCGACCTATATCCGCGCCTCGACCGCCCAGAAGACCAAGCTCTACGACATGTATGCGCGGTTTTTCCGCTGGGCCTCGGACCGGCTCCACGACGACGGCGTCATCGCCTTCATCACCAACCGCAGCTTCATCGACAGCCGCACCTTCGACGGCTTCCGCAAGGTGGTGGCAGAGGAGTTTGCCGAAATCTGGGTGGTGGATCTCGGTGGCGACGTGCGCGCCAACCCGAAACTCTCCGGCACCACCCACAATGTCTTCGGCATCCAGACCGGGGTTGCGATCTCCTTCCTCGTCAAGAAGCGGGGCAAGTCGGGCGCCGTCATCCACTATGCCCGGCGGCCGGAGATGGAGCGGGCCGAGGACAAGCTTGCCTTTCTCGCCGGGACCCGGCTGTCCTCGCTTTCGACCGAAACCATCGTGCCGTCGAAGCGGAATTATTGGATCAATCAGGTTGAGAATGATTGGGAAGAATTAGTTCCCATCGCCGACAAGAAAGCGAAATTGGGAAAAACGCCACGGCAGGAAAGAGCGCTTTTTAAACTGTTTTCATTGGGTGTGGTTACATCCCGCGATTCATGGGTTTACGATTTTGACCAACAGGCCCTTCTTAGAAAAGTCAATTTTTTTGTCGACAAGTACGAGTCGGAAAGAAAAAAATGGTCAAAATCCGATGGTAGGGGGAGTATATCTTCTTGGGTTTCTAGAGAAATTAAGTGGACAAGCGAACTTGAAGATTATTTGCGTAGGCAAGTTGTTTTAAAGATAAGTTCTGAGCGGATTAGAACAGCAGAATACCGCCCATTTGTTAAAATGTACACCTATTATGATAGGATTATTACCCATCGTATTTACCAGCAGGACTCTATTTTTCCAATTGAATCAAATAAAGAAAACTTTCTGATCGTTTTTACTGACCCTGCGGCCCAAAAGCCATGGCTAGCGCATTCAGTCAATCGACTTCCCGATCTTCACTTTGTTGGTCCCGCAGCCGGAACTGTTTGCACGCCCCGCTACCGTTACACCTCCTCCGGCGAACGGGTCGACAACATCACCGATTGGGGGCTGCGCCAGTTCGAAAAGCACTACGGCAAGACCAAGAAGAAGCCGATCACCAAAGACGCCATCTTCCACTATTGCTACGGCGTGCTGCACGATCCGGTCTACCGCGAGAAATACGCCATCAACCTGAAGCGCGAGTTCCCGCGCATCCCGTTCTATCCCGACTTCTGGCAGTGGGCGGACTGGGGCGAGAGGCTGATGGATCTCCACATCGGCTACGAGACCGTGGAGCCCTGGCCCTTGCAGCGCACCGACGTGCCCGACGAAAGGGCGCGCGAGGCCGACCAGGCGCCGACGCCGAAGCTGAAGGCCGACAGGGACAACGGCATCATCGTCCTCGACAGCGAGACCCAGCTTTCCAGCGTGCCGCCCGAATGCTGGGCGTACAAACTCGGCAACCGCTCGGGCCTTGAGTGGATTCTCGACCAGTACAAGGAAAAGAAGCCGCGCGACCCGACCATCCGGGAAAAATTCAACACCTATCGCTTCGCCGACTACAAGGAGACCGTGATCGACCTGCTGATGCGGGTCACGCGGGTCTCCGTCGAGACGATGGCAATCGTTGCCGAGATGACCTCGGCGCGCCGGTAGCCCGCCTCAGTCCTTCTTCACCTTCTTCCAGCCGGTGATCATCGGGATGATCAGGTCCTCGCCCTTGTAGAACTTGTAGAAATAGATCGAGACGACGTGGATGATCGTCAGCACGAGGGCGATGATCGCCAGCGGCTCGTGCCAGGAGAGGGCAAAGCGCGAGGTCGCCGACGAGACGTACTGCGCCAGCGGGCCGACATTGATGTAGTCCTCCGGGTCGGAGACGAGCCCGGTCATCACCTGCAGGGCAAGGAGGGCGAGGATGGCGACGACGAAGATCGCGCCGACCGGATTGTGGCCGGCAAGGTTGGAGGGCTTGCGCGAGAACATGGTGCCGGCATAGGCGAGTACCTTGCCCGGGCCCTTGACGAAGCTGGAAAAGCGCGCCGGCTTCGGGCCGATGAAGCCCCAGATGACGCGCAGGACGACGATGCCGGCGACCGTATAGCCGGCCCAGAAATGGTAGGTCATGTCGGCCGGGCCGAACTCGCCGAGGATCCAGGCGGCGGCGAAGGCGACAAGGAGCGCCCAGTGCAGGATGCGCACGACGGGGTCCCAGAGGCGGACCTCTTCGGTCGCGTCGGAGGCGGCGGCGCGCGGCGAGCGTTTCGGGTCGGCTGCAATCGTCATGGTCGTCGGTCCCGGTCCTGGAGGAGAGTCCTGGAGGAAAGTCCTGGGGGAAAGAGGACCCGGGGCCCGAAAGACGGGTCCCGGGGGTGTCTTATGGTGTGGTGTGGGAATCAGAAGTCCTTGGCGCGGAAGTCGTCGTGGCAGCCCTTGCAGGCGGCGCCGAGCTTGCCGACGGCGGGCCTGAGGGCATCGAGGCCGTTGCCGGCAGCCGCGTTCAGCTCATCGACGGCGACGTGGAACGCCTTACCCTTTTCCCCGAAACTCTCCATGTCTTCCCAGATTGCCGGCAGGGCGCGGGTCTTGCCCGGCAGGTCGGCGTTGGAGGTGCCCGGCGCGAACAGGTCGGAGATGGTGTAGCCGGTGAGCGCCTTCAGGTCCTTGGCGTGGGCCATGGCGGCGTCGGCGTCGTAGTCGACCTCGCCCTTGGCCATGGCGGCAAGGCCGTGCATTTCAAAGCCGAGCAGCTCGAAATAGGCCATGCGGGCCTTGGCGGTGTCCTCGGCCGACTGGGCGAAGGCCACGGCCGCGGGCAGCACCACGAAAAGCGTCGAGAGTAAGAACTTGCGCATCATTGAATATCCTTGTGGTCGGTGTCCTTGGGAGGCCTGGTTGGCCATGCGTAATGATCCTTAAACCGATCACGGAAGAGGAATGTGACATCCTGTCGTCCCCTTTTCGAGCGCCCTTGGGGGGGCGCTGCCGGGAGGGCCGGGATGCGGTGGAAATCAACGGGTTACGGGTACCCGCACGCGATGCGCGCGGTTACATTACAATTTGTTCATGTAGGCTCAGGCGACCAGCCGGCGCAGATTGGGGATGTCGCAGAGAAACTGATTGGTGTGCGGTTCGGAAATGTAGCCCTGGCGCTTCAACTCGGCCATCATCCGGCTCGCCGTTTCCGTCGTTAGGCCGAGCACGGCGCCGAGATCCTCGCGGCTGAACAGCTCGCAGCGCCCGTCCGGCTCGACCTCCGACAGCCACAGCAGCAGTCGCACCACCCGGTCGCGGGACGGGCCGGTGGAGAATTCGGTGATCCAGCGGTCGGCCTCGCTGAGGGCCCGGTGCCAGCGCGCCATCAATTCGTGGAACAGTCGGGAATTGGAGTTGGAAAGCTCCCGGATGGTGCCCACCGGCAACCGGCACAGCTCGGTCGGGTGCAGCGCCGTGGCGCTGTGGCTGTAGCTGTCGCTGACGATCGATTCGATGCCGATGATGTCGGTCTTTCGCAGGAGCCGGACGATGCGGTGGGTGCCGTCGGGCAGGAACCGGGTCAGCTTGACGAGGCCGGTGCGAATGGTGAACAGCGAGGTCGCCTTTTCGCCCATGCCGTAAATCTCCGCGCCGCGGGCATAGGTGAGCTGGTCGATCGGCCGGTGCACCAGATCGAAGTCGGCCTCGGAAAGGTCGGAGAACAGAACCGACTGTCTGATGTTGCAGTTGAGGCAGTCTGCAACCCCGGTCCAGGCTTCGTTTGGCGAAATGCGCTTCATCGTCTTCTTGCTCGATAGGGCCGCAAATGGCGGCAAAACGGACGGGAAAGAGGCATAAAGAAAACCTCTTTATCCCATCTGGTGGCCGGCGCGCCGATCCACAATGCGACTTCTTTCCATTAGCAGCAACGCATGCATTCGCTCAAGCGCAACCGGTCGGTGCGTGATGTAGAGGACGGCCCGCTCGCGGGTGGCGTCGAAGAGGGCGTCAAGCATCGCCGTCTCGGTCGCCCGGTCGAGTCCCTCGCCGGGCTCGTCGAGGAGGAGGATCGGCGCCTCCTTCAGGAGCGCGCGGGCAACGGCAATGCGCCGCGCCTCGCCGCCGGAAAGCTTCAGGCCGTTGGCACCGACGAGGGTGTCGTAGCCATCCGGTTGGGCGGCAATGAAGTCGTGGACCTGGGCAATCCGGCACGCCTCTTCGAGCTTGCCGAGGGCGGCATCGGGCGCGGCAACGCGCAGGTTTTCGGCGATCGAGGCGGTGAACAGATGGGCATGCTGGGAGACCGCGGAGATCTTTCGGCGGACGTCCTCCGGGTCGAGAGTGGCGACGTCGGTGCCGCAAAGGAAGATGCTGCCGGCGTCCGGCGGCCAGAACCGCAGCGCCAGATTGACAAGGCTCGACTTGCCGGAGCCGGAGGCGCCGAGGATGCCGGTGCGCGTGCCGGGCATGAGGTCGAGATCGATGCCGGAAAGGGCGGGGCGCGGGGAGCCCGGATAGGCGAAGGTGACGCCGCGGAAGGAAAGGGCCGGAACGTCCCCTGCGACCCTTGGCAGCGGGGCCGGGCTGGCGGGCACCGGAACCGGCGGCGTTCCGTCGGCAAGGGCAAAGATGCGCCGGGCCGAAGCGAGCGTGCCGCCGAGGGACTGGGCGGCGAGCGGCAACGGCCCGATGGCCTCAAAGCTCGCCATCGCCAGCAATGCGACCATCGCAAGGTCTGCGGGCGCCAGCGCTCCGGAGCGCACGGCGGGAACGGCAAGCGCGATGGCGGCAAGGAGCGCCAGGTTGGTGGCGAGCCCGACGCCGGCGATGGAAAGGCCGGAAAGGCGTGAGAGCCTCGTTTCCTCTGCGATCATGTCGCCGGTGAGCGCATCGATGCGCGCGGCGTGGCTGGCGTCGAAGCCGTACGCCTGAAGCGTTCCGAGCCCGTCGAGCATGTCGACGAGCTTTGTGTTCATATCCGCGCCCTGGTGCGTCAGCCGTTCCGAAGGCGCGCTGCCGGCCCTCGCGACGAGCACGGGAAGCGCGATGCCGGCAAGGGCGAGAAGCACGGCCTGGCTGGCGGCAATGAGCGGGTGCCAGGCAAAGAGCACGGCGATGACGACGAGCGAGGCAAGGGCCGCCACCGTCACCGGCGCAAAGACCCGCAAAAAGACCAGTTCCAGCCGGTCGATGTCGGCGCCGATGCGGGCATGGACGTCGCCGGAATGGGCCTTGGCGAGCCCCGCCGGCGCCAGCGGCTCGATCCGCCGGTAGAACCAGGTCCTGAGTTCGGCAAGCAGCCGGAACGTCGCCTCGTGGCTGATCACCCGCTCCGCATAGCGCCCGACCGTGCGCACGATGGCAAAGGCGCGGATGAGGGCGGCCGGCGTGAAATAATTCATGGAAACGCCGGCAAGGCCGGCCAGCGCCATCGCCGTGATGAACCAGCCCGAGACCGCCATCAGCCCCACATTCGCAAGCACGGAGGCGAGCGAGAGCAGAATGGAACCGGCCATCCACAGCCAGTACGGCCGGAACAGCTTCAGAAGGCGCAGGAGGTCGCTCATTGCGCGACCTCCTCAGCGATCAGCCCGGCAAGGCGCGGATCGTCGGAAAAGTCTGCGGGCGCGCCGGTCGCGGCGACCTCTCCGGCCTCCATCAGGACGATGCGGTCGGCGCCCCGCGCCGTCTCCAGCCGGTGGGCGATGGCGATCAACGTGCGGCCCTCCGCGATCCGGTCGATAGCCTCCGAGACCTTCTTCTCGCTGTCGCGGTCCAGATGCGCCGTCGCCTCGTCCATCAGCACGAGAGGCGCGTCGCGATAGAAGGCGCGGGCAAGGCCGATCCGCTGGATCTCGCCGCCGGACAGCCCGAAGCCGCGCTCGCCGAGGCGCGTGGAAAAGCCGTCCGGCAGCGCGGCAACGATCTCCCGGGCAGAGGCCGCCTCCGTCGCGGCCTCGAGCCGGGCCTCGTCGACGGCGCCGTCGGTCATCGCAATATTCTCGGCGAGATCAGTGTGGAAGAGGTGCGGGCGCTGGGACAGGTGCGCGATGTGCCGGCGCCAGTCGGCAATGTCGATCGCGTCGAGCGGTGTGCCGTTGACGAGAATCCGGCCGGAGGTCGGAGCGATGAAGCCGAGCAGCAGGTTGAGGACCGTCGACTTGCCCGCGCCGCTGGGCCCGACGAGGGCGATCCGCTCCCCCGCGGCAATCTCGAGCGAAAAGCCGTCGAGCCCGACGCGCCCGTCGGCAAAGACGACGCCGACGTCTTCGAACGTGATCGCGATGCGCTCGCCGTCAGCCAGTTTGTTCCCGCCTTCCGGCCGCGCCGGCACCGGAATATCGAAAAGCTCCGTCACCCGCTCGGCCGCGCCGATCGCCTCCATGCGGGCGTGGTAGGCGGTCCCCAGGGTGCGGAGCGGCAGGTAGAACTCGGGCGCCAGCAGCAGCACGAAAAAACCGTTGAAGAACGCCATCTCGCCCCACAGCAGCCGGAAGCCGATGAAGACGGCGACGATGGCGATGGAAACGGTGGCAAAAAACTCCAGCGCCAGCGAGGAGAGGAACGCGAGCCGCAGCACCGCCATGGTGTCGCGCCGGTAGTCCTCGGCCATGCGCGCGACCTCGGCGGCTTCGCGCCGCGAGGCGTTGAAGATTTTGAGGGTCGTCAGCCCCTGGATGACGTCGATGAGGTGGCCCGACATGCGGGCGAGCTTGCGCCACTGCCGCTGGTTCATGCGTTCCGCGCCGCCGCCGATCAGCACCATGAAGAGCGGGATCAGCGGCGCCGTGACGACGAGGACGAGGGCCGAGACCCAGTCGCTGGGAAGGACCGCGACCAGGACGGCGAGCGGCAGCAGGGAAACGAGGCTCGCCGTCGGCAGGTAGCGCGCATAGTAGGGCTCGATGGCGGCAAGGCTGTCGGTGAGTGCCGTCACCAGCCGCCCGGTCGGCTGCTCGGCAAGAGCCACGGGCCCGGCAAGCCTCAGATGGTCGAGGGCGCGCGCCCTGAGGTCGCGCTTGACCGCGGCGCCGGCGCGAAAGCTCGCCAGCTCGGCGAAATAGATGAGACCCGCGCGGGCAAGGAACAGCGGCAGGAGCAGAAGAAGCGACGGCAGGACGGCGTCGAGCGACGCTCCGTCGATGGCGACCGCCGCAACGGCGCTGGCGATCAGAAACGCCTGGGCAATGATCAAAAGCCCGTTGGCAAAGGAGAGGGCGACGGACAGGCGCAGATCGCGGGTCGCGATCGGCTTTTCGGCCTTCAGGAACGTCTTGACGCGGTCCACCCGCAACGCCTCGCTAATCTCCCCCGCATCCATGCAAAGGCGCGCCGTTTCCGGCGCGCCCGGTTGTCATTGTCGCTCGGGGAAATCAGTCCTTCTGCTCCCCGTTCTCGTCGACCTCGAACTCGTTCTGGAATTCGTACCACATGACGTTGATGGTCGCGATGGCGAGCGCCGCGGTGACGCCGAGGATCCAGGCGAAATACCACATGATTTTTCTCTCCTTCGTCCTCAGTAGACTTCGTGGGCGCGGGATTCGATGTCCTCCACCGTCAGCTTGCCCCACATGCGGGTATAGGCCCAGACGGTGTAGAGGAGGACGATCGGCAGGAAGATCACCACCGACCAGAACATCACGGTCAGCGTCAGATGGCTCGACGGCGCGTCCCAGACCGTGAGGCTGGAGGACGGCTGCGTGCTCGACGGCATCACGAACGGGAACATGGAGATGCCCGCCGTGGCGATGATGCCGGTCATGGAGAGGGCGCTGGTAACGAAGCCGAGCCCCGGCCGCCTGGCTGCGCACAGCATCCAGGTGACGAGCGGGCCGAGAAGCCCGACCGCCGGCGCGACCAGCGCGATCGGATAGGCCGCATAGTTGTCGAACCAGGCGAGGGGAGCCCTGACCGCCTCCTTGGCGAGCGGGTTGGCGACCGCATCGAGCGGCGGCTGCGAGATGATGCGATAGCCGTCGATGCCGAAATAGAGCCAGACGCCGGCAATGGCGAAGGCAGCGGTGACGAACACCGCCAACATGCCGGTGACCCGCCGCGCCCGGACCGCGATGACGTTCTCGGTGCGAAGCTGCAGCCACACCCCGCCATGCATTGCCAGCATGGCGACGCTGATGAGGCCGGCAAGGAGGGCGAACGGGTTGAGCAGCCCGAGGAGCGCCCAGATGAAGGTCGCCTCATAGTGCGGCTTCAGGAACGGATCGAGATAGAACGGCACGCCCTGCAGGAGGTTGCCGAAGGCAACGCCGAAGACCAGCGCCGGGATGAAGCCGCCGGCAAAGAGGCCCCAGTCCCAGGCGGTCCGCCAGGTGGAGTCCGTCAGCTTGCTGCGGTAGTCGAAGCCGACCGGCCGGAAGAAGAGGCCGATCAGGACCAGGAGCATGGCGAGATAGAAGCCGGAAAAGGCGGCAGCATAGACGGCCGGCCAGGCGGCGAAGATGGCGCCGCCCGCGGTGATCAGCCAGACTTGGTTGCCGTCCCAGTGCGGGGCGACGGAGTTGATGATGACGCGGCGCTCGCCGTCGCTCTTGCCGAGGAAGGGCAGCAGCGTGCCGACGCCCATATCCATGCCGTCGGTGATGGCAAAGCCGATCAAAAGCGTTCCGACCAGGCCCCACCAGAGGAATTTCAGCACTTCGTAGTCGAGTAACATCGTTCAGTCTCCCTGGTGCCGGCTATTCGGCGGGCTGGGCGGCCGGGGCGTTGCCCGAACGTCCGTTGCCGTTGCGCTCGTGGTAGTAGCGGCCGGTGTGCAGCGAACTCGGGCCGAGCCGGGCGAACTTGACCATCAGGAACAGCTCGATGGCGAGGAGGACGCTGTAGAAGATCAGATAGCCGGAGATCGAGAAGATGAGGTCCGCCGTCGTCAGTGCCGAGGTGGCGAGGAACGTCGGCAGCACCTCGCCGATGGCCCAGGGCTGGCGGCCGTATTCCGCGACGATCCAGCCGAGCTCCATGGCGATCCAGGGCAGCGGGATGGAATAGAAGAGGACCCGAAGCAGCCAGCGGTTCTGTTCCAGCCGACCGCGCGCGAGCACCCAGAAGGCGGCGCCGAAAAGGGCGAGGAAGAAGAAGCCGATGGCGACCATGATCCGGAAGCTCCAGAAGAGGTACGGCACGTAAGGGATGCTGTCCCGCGCCGCCTGGGCGATCTGGTCGTCGGTGGCGTCGGCCGGGTTCTCCACATAGCGCTTCAAAAGGAGGCCGTAGCCGAGGTCGGCCTTGTGCGCCTCGAAGGCGGCGACGATCTCGTCCGTCCGCTCGTTGTTGCGCAGCTTGGTGAGGTTCTCATAGGCGATCATGCCGGAGCGCACGCGCGTCTCGTTGTGGGCGATGAGGTCTTTCAGGCCGATGACGGGCGTATCGAGCGAGCGGGTGGCGATGAGGCCCATGACCCAGGGGATCCGGATGTCCATATGGGTCGTCATGTCGGCGTCATCGGGGATGCCGAACAGGGTGAAGCCAGCCGGCGCCGGCTGGGTCTCCCACTCCGCCTCGATGGCGGCCAGCTTGACCTTCTGCACGTCGCCGAGCTCGTAGCCGGACTCATCGCCGAGCACGATCACCGACAGCGAGGCGGCAAGGCCGAAGCCGGCGGCAACCGCAAAGGACCGCTTGGCAAAGGCGACGTCCCGGCCCTTCAGCAGGTACCAGGAGGAAATGCCGATGACGAAGACGGAGGCGCAGGTGTAGCCGGCGGCGACCGTGTGGATGAACTTGACCTGGGCGACCGGGTTGAACACCACGGCCCAGAAATCGGTCATCTCCATGCGCATGGTTTCCGCGGAGAACTCCGAGCCGACCGGGTTCTGCATCCAGCCATTGGCGACCAGGATCCAGAGCGCGGAGAGGTTCGAGCCGAGCGCGGTCAGGAAGGTGACGGCCAGGTGCTGCACCTTGGTCAGCTTGTCCCAGCCGAGGATCATCAGGCCGATGAAGGTCGACTCAAGGAAGAACGCCATCAGCCCCTCGATGGCGAGCGGCGCGCCGAAGACGTCGCCCACATAGTGCGAGTAGTAGGACCAGTTGGTGCCGAACTGGAACTCCATGGTGAGGCCGGTGGTGACCCCGAGGGCAAAGTTGATGGCGAACAGCTTGCCCCAGAACTTGGTCATGTCCTTGTAGATCTGCTTGCCGGTCATGACATAGACCGACTCCATGATGACAAGGATCCAGATCAGCCCCAGGGTCAGCGGCACGAAGATGAAGTGGTACATGGCAACGGCGGCGAACTGCCACCGGGAGAGTTCAACAAAGGTTGCGTCGATCATTGTGCGGTCACCTTCCTGAAGGGTACCTTTGATGGGACGGCCGAAGCGCCCGCGATATTCGGGATGCGTTGCGCACAAGCCTAACGCCGCGGGATGACAGGATCACCCCGGGAACGTCGGGCGGCAGTCATGCGCGGGGCGCTTGGCCGTCGGGAATGGCGCAATTATCGCCTTCTGGCGAAAAACGGCAAATGAAAAACTTCTTTGTTACGAATGTGACTTTCGGTTAAGATGTTGGAAAATATATCTATTTGATAGAAATCGAGATTTGTTGTCGCAGCCGATTATGGCGCAAAAAATCGTTTTTATCGCATGTGATATGTGTGTTTCGAATTCGTCCTTGACGAAGAGGTTGTTTCTACGCCGACGCGGCTAAGATGGTTCAAGCTAGCAGGGAAAAAATACGGTGCGTTGAAAACGACATGCTCCGCTCCGGGCTCTAATACGATCTTCAGCTGACAACAGAAAGAGCGTAGTTTATAAACCCTTTCCACTACCATTGCAGGCAATGCTATAAGATAACCTAAAGTGTAAATTCTCTTGCACCGTTAAGATGGCCCCAAAAAGATGAGAAGACATGTTCATTTAAATTTTCGCTCCTCTTGAATCAACTGAGAGGCCCACGTTTTATCGAGACAAATAGTAATTTCCGAGCTAGATACCAAATGGCGCAGGCCACCTAGTTCCGCCCACTCATCAACCACCAAAGCGCTTCTGAGAACGGGTCGAAACGCATCGACCAAACTTTCCAGTTTCACGGGTTTTCCCGCAAAAAAACAGATTGCCCTAAGTACACTCATCACTGCCGGCTCATATTGGGCCACATTCAACATTTTCACCGAATGCCTTCTTCCAATCATCCTTTCGACCCGCTGTCTCTTATGACCAATAAATTTCGAAAACCCGTCTATTATATTATAAATATATTTATCTCTATCAGTCTCAAAAGCGGAAAGAACAAGTCCAACGACACAGCAATGCGCCCCGTATCGCAGGTTATGGTGCCGGTGCGTTTCCAAAGAAAAATTTCGCTCGTATTCATGCGCGCAACGATTGATGGCCGCAAGAATTTTCGATCGAAAAACTGGCGTCGCATCATCATAATCGATTTCTTGACTGCGTTTTCGAAGGAAGTTCACAAGTAAAATTAGCAAAACGGCATCTTGTTCCGTTTCCAAAACAAGCTTAAGGCAATGTGAAATTATATCCTTATTTTCAGAGAAATTCTCTAGTGCAGGTAAGCTAATAGATTTATTGTTTTTAAGATAGGCCTTAAGAAAAATTCCAAATTGATCATAATTTAAAATTGAGCAAAGAAACTCCACTATCTCTTCATTTATCGATATATCTAGCAACCAGCTGGGTGGCTCGAACCGACGGTCACGTTTTTTTTGTATCGCAAATTCATAAAGGAACTCTGCTACAAGAAATTCTTGCACTGATCTGTGAGGGAAGTGCAGGGCCTCACCGCCCTGCGAAGATAAAAAGCACGACATGACTAAATCACGCCTAATTGCATCAAGGTCGTCACCTTTTCGCGAAAAGAGTGCAATAACTTCACGCGGTATTTCTGAGGCGGAAACCGATGATTCTCCTGTCTTTTCCCAAAGCCAGCTAGCAATTACTTGAGCAAATCTCCGTCGCGCTTTAACGCCAAAGGCTTTCCGGGAAATGTTTTTTAGCTCGCGATCAATTAAGCTGTCCAGAAAAATAGAATACAGTAGCCAAACTGTCATCGTAGATATATCGATATTGGTTTCAGGTAGAATCTCCAGCAGCATCATTAATTGAATTGGGCGTTTAGCTAAATCGTTAATTCGTTTTTGCTCGGGATTCGACACCAAGTTTACAGTTTGAACAACACGTCTTCCAGAGATGTTCTTTGATCTGTAATAACTTGTGGCCATTGATTCAATTTGTTCCGCATCAAAAGTGGATAATTCATATTCGTCAAATGGAATATCGTCTGCCGAAAGAAGTAATTTTCGCTCCGGCTTTGCGTTAATGACATAATCATACTCAACTTTATTGGTAAATGCTGTAGGTCGACCCAATAAAAGAACTCGAGAATTCAAATTTATTAATTTCCTAAGCTCATCTATATTGAACTTGAACTCTTCCCAGCGCAACATGTGTCGCATCTCGTCAAGCCCATCCAATATGAGGATAATTTTTCGCCTGTTATTTAATCTCGTAAAACGTGCGAAATTGTACCCCTTGGCATTATAGTCGGAGGTAAATACGCGTCCAAGAAGTCCTTCAATATTTTGCTCGCCACTAAATTTAGAAAGTGGGATAAAGACAGGCATGAACACTTCGCCTGATCGGCGTTTTTCGCATAGCATTAGGTATATCGACTTTGCGAGGGTCGTTTTTCCCACGCCATATGCGCCGAGTACGGCCAGTGGTTGATTGCCGTTGAGTAGGCGGGAGCAAATGTGGTTCGTCAACGATTCACCGTGTCGATAGTCAAAAACGGTTCCGCTTGAAAAATGAGTCCCGATTGGTTCGATAAAGTATTCCCGAACAGTTTCGGACTTAAAGGTTTCCTCAATTGTATCGATATATTCAGAAAAATCGATAATAGAGTTTTCTAGCTCATCCAGCGTCTGGTGAAAGAAGCTTTTTCTCAGTTGAATATGGGTCTCTGCTGCCGGGTGAAGTCCATGTTTTGTTACAATAAGAAGGTTATCAATATTTGACGAATCTATTAATGGTTGATATGTGCTGCAAATATCCGAAATTTGCGATTCCGTTAAGGGATGTGAGTAATTCTTGCATTCAACGGCTGTTCGCTCTTTCTTACCCATAAATTCGGATTCGAAATAGCTATCAATCTTTTTGTGTCCAAGTATCATTTCGTCGTGGACGACTCTGAACCCCTTCAGCGACAAAGTTGATCGAACGTCGGATTCAAATTTCTCGAAATCTTTCATAGGCGAAAGTTCCCATATTGAATTTCTTGAGTTGAGAAAGAGAAATCTCGAATATTGAGTGCAGAGAATTAGTCCAAGGACAGGGAGTACGGTGCCAGCGACAAACTGTAAACTAAATTTCGTTCATCGAACTGTATTGGAAATTTTTGAACGTCGGTCGAATTTCAGTTGGCCGAATATCATTGTAACGAGAATACACGTGTTCGCAAGCTACTTCAGATTTGCGGGTATTCAAACGTTCTTTTTTTGGCGTTTCGCAAAGGCCAGATGGGGCGGATGGCCTTGCCCACCCCTCACTCAATCATCGAAACCGACTGCGTCTCCCGAATATATGCCTCTTCCGCCTCCGTCAGCTCCACGCAGTCATAGCCGGTGATCATCGTCTTGACGTAGTGGAAGACCGATTTGCCCGTCGTCGTCATATAGACGTGGACGATGACGAAGATGGCGATCACGAAGGCCGCCGCCGCGTGCAGGCAAACCGCTGCCCCGTCTGCCCCGACCAACACCGCGCTCACAGCCCAGTTTCCCCTCCAACACCTTGGTCCCCCTGCCCCGCAAATGATATGACCGTCCTGCAAACCTCCACAGGATCGCCATGTCGCTTCTTCAGATCGCATCGCTTTTGATCGTGCTCGCCGGGGTTTTCGGGGCGATCAATTATCTGTTTCTGCGGCTCCCCTCGGCGATCGGCATTCTGGTCGTCGCGCTGGTCGCGTCCTTCGCGGTGATCGGGACGGACGCGCTGTTCCCGGGGCTGACGGTGGAGGAGGCGATCCGGGCTCAGGTTTTGGAGCTGGAATTCTCCGAGGCGCTGCTGGAGGGCATGCTCGGCCTGTTGCTGTTCGCCGGCGCGCTGCATGTGGAGCTGTCCGATCTCCGCAAGGACTGGCTGGTGATCCTGTTGATGGCGACGATCGGCGTCGGCCTGTCGACCGTCATCGTCGGCGCCGGGTTCTCCTGGCTGACCGGCATGCCGCTGCTCGTCGCCCTCGTCTTCGGCGCGCTGATTTCGCCGACCGACCCGGTCGCGGTGCTCGGCGTCCTGCGCGAGGCGGAGCTGCCGAAATCCCTGGAAACGAAGATTGCCGGCGAAAGCCTCTTCAACGACGGCGTCGGCTATGTGGTCTTCCTCGTGCTCGTCGGCCTCGCCTTTCCCTCCGGTGAGAACCATGGCTCGGGCCTTGCCGATGCGGCCATCCTGTTCGTGCGCGAGGCGCTCGGCGGGGCCGTCCTCGGCATCGTCCTCGGCTGGCTGACGTTTCGGGTCATGCGCCGCATCGACGACTATTCGCTGGAGGTTCTGATTACCCTCGGCCTTGCCTTCGGCGGCTACGAGCTGGCCGTCTGGCTCCATGTCTCCGCGCCGATCATGGCGGTCTGCGCCGGGCTGCTGATCGGCGATATCGGCACCCGTTACGGCATGTCGGAGGAGACCCGCCTCTACGTCTCGGCCTTCTGGAAGCTCATCGACGAGATCCTCAACGCGGTCCTCTTCCTGATGATCGGGTTCGAGGTCTTCGCCGTGGCGTTCGAGGTCGATTTCCTGGTCTCCGGCGCCCTGGCGATCGCCCTGTCGCTGGTCGCCCGGCTCGCTTCCGTCTCGGTCCCGGTGCTGATGCTGAAACCCTTCCAGGCCTTCAGCCGGGGCATTATCCCGATCATGACCTGGGGCGGGCTGAAGGGCGGCATATCCGTCGCGCTCGCCCTGTCGCTGCCCGACGGCGAGTGGAAGCCGCTGATCCTGACGGCCACCTATATCGTCGTGGTGTTTTCCATCGTCGTCCAGGGCCTGACCGTGACCCGGCTGGCCGAACGGGTCGGCCGCGCGCCGGAACTGCCCGAAACCTGAAAAGGTCGAGAACGGATCTCGGGTCGGTCAATGTGCAGGTGGCACATCGGGCGCCCGGCCACTTCCCTCACTCGATGATCGAAACCGACTGCGTCTCGCGGATATACGCCTCCTCGGCCTCTGTCAGCTCCACGCAGTCATAGCCGGTGATCATCGTCTTGACGTAGTGGAGAACCGATTTGCCCGTCGTCGTCATGTAGACATGGACGATGACGAAGATGGCGATCATGAAGGCCGCCGCCGTGTGCAGGAAGGCAACGATCGGCAGGATGACGCCGGCATAGGGCATGTCGCGCCAGAGGTCGTAGAGCAGGTAGATGATGCCGGTCGACCACAGCGCCGGTCCGACGATCAGCATGAAGGTCATGTAGGCGAGCGACTGCAAAGCGTTCTGCTTCCTCTGCAGCCCCTTCTTGTAGGGGTGCGGCTCGCCGACAATGATGCCGTAGGCGTAGAAGCGGATGATCTTGAAGATGCCTTCCTTGAACAGGTACTGCCGCCACTGGCCGGTGGTGAAATTCCAGAAGGTGGTGAAGATCCAAAGGACGATCAGCGCGATCGCCGCGAAGGTGTGGATCGTCACGGCGAGCTTGAACGAGATCAGCGAAAAGGTGCCGTGGATGTTGAGCCCGGTGAAGAACAGGGCAAAGATCAGCGCTGCCTGCGACCAGTGCCAGAACCGCTCGTAGCGGGTGTAGATCATCACATAGTGGTTCTGGCCGGGGCACAGGCCCGCCTTGTTCTTCTTCTTGATGACCGGCGGTTTTTCCTGGGCCCGGATGTCGTGATAGTGGTTCTGGTCGGTCATGGCGCGTCTCCCCCGCTGCTGATCAATGCTTTGTCCTGCCGCGCATCATGACGCGCGCCAGCCCGTGCAGGATGACCCCGCCGAGCGCCCCGGCGATCGCCAGGTAGCCGATGATGTCGAGCCAGGAGAAATGGTCCCGGCCCGGCATGTAGAAGCCGGCAAGGCTGGCAAGCCGTCCGTCCCTGGCGTGGCATTCGGCGCAGGCCAGCGCGTCTTCCTTCGGCGCCACCATGTGGGTGATCGGCCAGTACATGTGCGTGTCGACGAAGCCGTAGTCTCCGGAATACTCCACGCCCACATGCTCCATCGCCGCCTTGATCGCCTTGTCCCAGTCGAAATTGGTCCAGAAGGCGCTGTCGGTCTCCGGCCCGAAGACGTGGTTGTAGACGAGGTGGTTCAGCTTGGCGTCATAAGCCTGGCGCCCCTCCATCCGCTTGAACGGCCAGATCCGCGAATTGGGATCGTCGGGGCTGCCCTTGATGCGGTTGATCTCCACGGTCTTCGTCGGGTCGATGGTCTCGTCGGCGAGGGTGTAGCGCACCTGGCCGTCGAACCAGGCGTAATAGGGCGTGACGTTCTCGCCCCACTCGAAGTCGCCCTTGGTCGAGAGATAGGTGTGCAGATGCTGTCCGTCGCTCTGGGTGAAGTCTTCCTCGTGGTAGGGCGCTCCCTCCTTCAGCTTGCCGGCGGTCGACCAGTCCCACTTGGTCTTGGTGGCAACGCCGCCGCGGGCAAAGGATGGGATATGGCAGGTCTGGCAGGCGACCCGGCCGGTGTGGTTGTTGAGCTTGATGCCGGCAACGGTATCGATCGGGTGCGGGCTGGCGCCGTGGCAGGATTCGCAGGTGGCAACGTCCCGCCTTGCGCCCGGCTTGCCGGTACCCACCGTGTCGATCGCCTTCACGTCGTAGCGGCTGCCGGCCCACTGGTGCTCGTTGCTGACATGGCATTTGGAGCAGGCAAAGTTCAGCCCGTCCTTGTCCATGTGGACGTCGACGGCCTTGGTCGGCTGAAACAGCACCGACGACAGGTCGCCGTGTTTCACGTTGTCGCCGCCGCCGCCGTAGAAATGGCACTGGCCGCAGTTCTCCCGCTGCGGCAGCCCGACGCTGCGGGCGATCTTGCCGAGGTCGAGGGCGACCGCCTTGGCGCCGGTGATGGTCTTGGCCGTCGGCGACACCGGCTCGACCGGGACCGCTCCCGCCGCGGTCGCGATCTTGGTGTAGGTGCCGGTGCGGTCGTGGCAGGCGAGGCAGTCGACCTTGGTCTCGTCCTTCGGCGGCCCGGCCGCCATGTCCGTCCAGCCATAGCCCACATGGCAGCTCGTGCAGCGCGGCTCGTTGGCCGCCACATTGCCGCAGAAGGCGTTGATGACGTGGCTCTTGCCGAGCGTCTGGCCGGTCTTTTCGTTCTGGAATTCCCATTTCCAGTGGATCGAGTGCATGACCTGGTCGCCCGCCTTGTTGTGGCAGGAGAGGCAGGCCTTGGTGACCTCCGGGCCCGACGCGAAGTCCTTCTTCAGTTCCTCGAACTTGGCGTGGTCGGCGGTGCCGCCCGACTTGCCGTCGTGGTCCTGGTCGTCCGCAGCCAATGCCGCTATCGATCCCGTCGTTACGGCGAAAAGGAAGGCGGCAAGCTGGCAAAGGGCGGTTGCGGACTTTCGCATCGGGCTCATTCCATTGTCAGTGGCTGCAGTCGTCGTGGGGCGGGGCGGGGAGAAGCTCCCGTCCGGCCGCCACGGCTTCCGCCGCCTTGTGAGGATCGGTTTCGCTGGTCTCGACCACCCGGATGCCGCGCGCGTCCATCTTGCGCCGAAACCCGGAGCCGCAGCTCTGGGTGACGACGACGTCGACGACGTCGATCGGGTGCGGCGCGTCGAAGGCGGTCTCGTGGAGGCTCTGGTCCTTCGGCAGGTCGAGCTTGTCGACGACGACGGGCGCGTTCGTCCCGTCGGCGAGAAAGATCATGAAACGCCGGGTCTTGCCGGCATGCGGCGTGATGGTGCGAAAGTTCTGGCTGGTAACGGCAATGCGCATTTGTCCGCTCCTCATGCCGTCACCGGGTCGGCGCGCAGCGCCCTGACCCAGTTTTCCATGGCGATGTTGGCGACCGGCATCGGCGCCTCGAGGAACGAGACGATGAACCGGTCGGCGAGCTCGGCAACGCCGATGGAGCGCGGCCGGAGCGCCAGCATCTCCGCGCTCGGCAGCGCCACGCCGAAGCAGAACAGGATGTTCTTGGCGTCCTCGATCTCCGGCGCAATGGAGCCGTCGGGCAGCGCCTTGGTGTGGTTGTAGTGGTCGAAGACCCCGATATAGCGGGCGACCCGGTCCGCCTCGATATTGCTCTTCAGCCGGGCGACGATGTCGTCGGCCGATTGCATGTCGGTCTCGTCCTTCTGCAGCTCTAGGACGAAGATCGGGTATTTTTCCTGGATGATTTTCTGTCTCATCGCGTGCTTGCTCGAAAACCTTTGGTTGTATGAAAAGAGGTTCCGGACACACCTTCCCTGTTGCCGGTCCCGGTGGTTGTTCCGGGCGCCCGTCATCGCGTCTTCGCGCAGCACGTTCTTTCAGGTGACGGGCGCAGGCGCCGCCTGCGAGACGTCATCCTCCCTCAAGGAAACCGCGCATTTTCGTGATTTGGACGTCCGGCACGCCGGCCTGCCCGTTGTCGTTGTTCGCTTCTGCGGTCCCCTGCCAGCCAAGGGCGCGTCCAACGGGACGGGTGATCCTCGGACCGGCTCTGGAGTCCTAGGCGCGGTGCGACAAAAGCGCATTGAGAATCCGCAACTGCCGGGCGCATAGATGCAAAAAAACTAATATTAGAACAATTAAACTCTGGCGTTTCACTCTCGTTTACCCTGATGCGGCACACTCTAGCCCGTGGGCCGCCCATCAGGCCGGGCCGCCCGCAGAGTATGTGTGAGGGCGTATCATGGCCGAGTTCGAGACAGAGTCTGTCGAACACCCGCTATATCCCGCGCCGCAAGGCAGCGGCGTTCCCGATGACGGGGCCGACGGACGGCTGCTGGTCGCGGAACTTGCCGCCGACGACGGCGGCGAGAGCTTTTCGTATGAGATCGTCGGCGAGGGCGCCGACATCTTCGAGATGACCGGCGACGTCCTTTACGTGAGGAAGGGCGCCGAGGATGCGTTCCGCGCCGTGCCGGAACACCGGCTGATCCTCCGGATCACCGACATCACCGGCGAGGTCTTCGACGAGCCGATTTCGATCGACGTGGCAAGCGTCGCCGAACCGGACGCGGAGGACGCCGAGACCGACGACGCCCCGGAAAGCGACGGGATCGATGGCGAACCGGAACCCGAGCCTGTCGCCTCCGATCCATTCACGCCAGATCCCTTCGCCATTGCCGAACAGGCCGCGTCCGACGCGCTCGCGGCGTTTTCCGAGCCCGGCGCGGGCGAAGAAGATGGGCCCGCAGGTGCGGTCGCAGTTGGCGACGCCGATCACCTGCCCCTGGAGCCGGAGACGGCCCGGGTCGAACTAGTCGCCGTCGACGACGATGGGACCGGAGAAGAGGTCGAGATCCCGGGCCCGACCGCCGTGCTGGAAAGCGATCCGGACGCCGAACAGGCGGCGCTGGTCGCCGAGATCGACGCCGCTGAGCTGGACGCCGCCGACGCGCCGGCCACCGAAATCCTGGAAGCGCCCGTGCCTGTCGCCGAGCCGTTTTACGGCGCCGATGGCGAGTCCGAACGTGAAGCCGAGGATGCGCCGGACGACGCCCTGCTCCACGGCGACCCGAACCGGGAAGACGCCGGCGAGGAGACGGCTGCGGAGGAAGCGGCATTCGACGAGCGGCAGTCCGACCTGGTGTCGGCAAGCGAAGACGACGGCGGGTCCGAAGAGCCGGCTTTCGACGACGACGTTGCGGAAGCCGAAGGCGTCACCGAAGAGCCCTTCCTTGCGGACGAGGGTTTGGGCGAGCCGTCAGAGGTCCTTGCTGAAGGAGCTTTCTCGGAAGAGGCCATATCCGAACAAGATGTCGCCCTTGGCGCTGAAGAGCCCGTCGCGCCGGATGACGGCATCTCCCGGTCCGAAGAGCCCTCGGACGCCAGCGCCGATGCGGCGGACCTGGTGCGGGTCATCGAGGAGGCCGATCCGGACGTCGAACGGCCCGTCGACGATATTCCCTATGCCGCCTTCGCCGACGTCGCACGCGCGGAGGCCGAGCCGGTTGTCGACGAGGCCATAGAGGCGCGTGAGGAGGAAGAGCCGGCCGGATACGAAGAGCCGGTCACATACGCCGACGAAGAAGCCGAGCACGAATTCGGCAAATACTATTTCTATCTCGGCCCGGACGGCCATTTCGTCATCGGCGAACTGGACGACGACGCTCCGGAACTGGCCAACGGCGTCGCCGACGTTACCCTGGTGCCCCATTACGCCGACCCGGAGCCGGACCTTTTCGGCGACCGGAATGAGCGGGCGAGCGCGCCGGCGGTTGAGGAGCCGCTTCCTGACGAACCGCCGGCCCCCGTCCTGTCGGAACCGGAAGCACCGGCATTCGATCCGCTCGAGACGCCCGCGGCCGAGCCCGCCGCAACGCCCGCCGACGAGCCGGCGTCCTTCGACGCCGCCTCCGCCGACGAAGCGCCCGCTGACGAGCCCCTCGAAACCCCGGCCGAGCCTGTCGAAGGCGCCATGCGCTACGAGGTCGACGACGATCGCTTCTTCGTCGACGAGGAGGGCAACGTCATGCTCGCCGACGGCGCCGCCTTCGATGCCGATGCCGAGCCCTCCGTCGACCTGGAGGTGACGGCGCGCGCGCCGGACGGCTCCGTCAGCCGCCAGACCTTCACCATCGACGTCAGCGAATTCGTCTGACGCCTGCCGCGTCCGTTCCGCCGGTGCATCGTGTAAGCGGGGCACCGGCGCATTTTTTCAAAACGGAACCAGACTGTTCACCCCGGAACCGATGGCCTCGGCCCCTCGTTGCCTTACATGTGCTTGCGGCAGAGCAACGAAAGGACTGCGCCATGGGTTTGCTGGTTGACGGCGTCTGGAAAGATCAGTGGTACGACACGGACGCGACCGGCGGCCGCTTCGTGCGCTCCGAGTCCCCCTTCCGCAACTGGGTGACGGCCGACGGCGCGCCCGGGCCGAGCGGCGACAAGGGCTTCCGGGCCGAGCCGGACCGCTACCACCTCTACGTCTCCTATGCCTGCCCCTGGGCCCACCGCACGCTGATCTTCCGCGCCCTCAAGGGCCTGGAAAAGATGATCACGGTTTCGGTCGTCAACTGGCACATGGGCGAGGAAGGCTGGACCTTCGAGGACGGACCCGGCGTCATCCCCGACCCGATCCACGGCGCCAAGCGGCTCTTTGAGGTCTATCTGGCGGCAAAGCCGGACTATTCCGGCCGCGTCACCGTGCCGGTGCTGTGGGACAAGACGACCGGCACCATCGTCTCCAACGAGTCGGCGGAAATCATCCGCATGTTCAACAGCGCCTTCGACGCCGTCGGCGCCCGCTTCGGCGACTATTATCCGCAAGCCAGGCGCGAAGAGATCGACGCCCTCAACGAGCGCATCTACGACACCGTCAACAACGGCGTCTACAAGGCCGGCTTCGCCACCAGCCAGGACGCCTATGAGGAGGCCGTCGGGCCGCTGTTCGAAACCCACGATTTCCTGGAGGAGCGCCTGGCGACCCGGCGCTACCTGACCGGCGACAAGATCACCGAGGCCGACTGGCGCCTGTTCACCACGCTGGTGCGCTTCGATCCGGTCTATGTCGGCCACTTCAAGTGCAACATCCGCCGCATCGCCGACTATCCGAACCTGTCCGGCTATCTGCGCGACCTCTACCAGGTGCCGGGCGTCGCCGGGACGGTGCATCTCGACCACATCAAGAACCACTACTACGGCAGCCACAAGACCCTGAACCCGACCGGCATCGTCCCCGTCGGCCCGGACCTCGACTACGACGCCCCGCATGAGAGGGACCGGCTGGCGGCCTGAGCATCGGCCGGTGTAGAACGGCGGGCGAACCGGTTCCGGAGCCCGCCGCCATGCCGATGCCGATGGACTACGCCCACGCCTCGGAAGAATTCGAAGCGTTTCTGCGCAACGCCAAGGAAGAACTCGACCTCACCACCCGCAACCAGACCTTTACTGCGGTCGAAGGCGTGTTGCTGGTCTTCCGGGCAAGGTTGACGGCCGACGAGGCCCTTGCCTTCGCCGGCGTGCTGCCACCCGTGCTGCGCGCGATCTTCGTCGCCGGCTGGGACCCCGAGGCCCCGAAAAAGCCCTTCGCTGACCATCTGGCCATGAACGCGGAAGTGCGCCACCACCGCCAACACCACAATTTCGCACCCGAACACGCCATCGAGCGCGTCGCGGCGGCGCTTGTCAGGCATGTCGATGAGGTGCGGTTTCGGGCGACCCTGCAGCAACTCGGGCCCGCGGCCGTGCGGTTCTGGACGTCCGCCGCTTGAGAACCGCCGTATGCGAGGGACCGGCGTCAGTTCTTCTTGGAAATTTCTAGGTCGTCGAAACGGTAGGTGCCGAGCCCGAAGGCGGTCAGGGCGATGCCGACCTGCTCGCCCTTGCGGGCATCGAAGGGCACCTGGATGACTTCCACGCCATTGACGAAGAAGGCGATCCGGTTGTCCTGCCATTCATAGGTCACGCGATTGGGCTCGTCCGGAGTGACCGCATTGCTGCGACCGCCGAAGGCGGGCTGCAGTTTGCCCCTGTTCTTGGTGAAGACGTAGTACCGGCCCTGCCGGTCGATGCAGAACATCCAGTGGTGGCCGCGGCCTGCGCTCCCGACCAGGATGCCCGCGCCGCCGCGCCCTTCATTGGCGGCGTCGACGGTGACGGAGATGGTCGCCCTGTGGGTGGAAGACAAAAAGGACGTTCCCTCATATTTCACCCAGTTGATCTCGTTGTAGTGGGTGAGATTGGGATTGGTCCTGTTCTCGAAGATAAGCTTCCCGCCGATGACCGAGACGAACCAACTCGACTTGGTACTGGCAAAGTTGATCTGGCCGCCGAGCATGGTCATGCGATCGGCACCGTTGAAATCCTCTTTGTAGGTCGATCGGGCAACGCCGCCGGACGCGGTTTCCTGGGAAAAGGCCATGTCGGGCGCGAGCGCCGAGGCCGAAGCAACAATTGCGGCAAGAATAGATACACGCTTGAAAATACTCATGCTTATGCTCCCGCATCGGACAATAGCGATGTCTGCGGGCCTAACACGACGCGTACAAGGCGTATAGTTTAAGTTGTGGATACAGTTAATATGAAACCGCGTTCGAGCGGCCTGGAATCGGTCTACCGATACAAATCCTCCCGCGTCGGCGGCAGGCCGGCAGAGCCCTTGGCGCGGCGGGAGGCGAGGGTCTGGAAGATCTGCAGCGTGCCGCGCTGGAAGGCGAGGGAGACGCCGGACAGATAGGCGATCCAGATGCGGGTGCGCGCCTCGCCGGCGATCGCAACGGCCGCCTCGCGGTTGGCCATCAGCGCCTTTGCCCAGAGCTCGGTCGTGCGCCCGTAATGCTCGCGCCAGCCCTCCACGTCGTGGACCTCGAAGCCGTTCGCCTCCAGCCCCTTCAGCGACATGCCGATATGGTCGACCTCCGCGCCGGGGAAGATGTAGCGCACCATGGCGTTGTATTCCTTGCGCTTTTGCCGGAACAGCCGGTCGGTCGCCTTGGCCCGCCGTGTGATTGCGTGGTGGAGGTAAAGCCCGCGCGGCTTCAACAGCTTTCGGACCGAGGAGAAATAGCCGTCTGCATTGTCGATGCCGACATGCTCGAACATGCCGATGGAGGCGATCTTGTCGAAGTCGCCGGAAAGCGCCCGGTAGTCGCGAAGTTCCACTGAGACCCGGTCCGACAGTCCCCGCTCCTTGATCCGGTGCCCGGCCAGCTCCGCCTGCTCTTCGGACAGCGTCACGCCGACCGCTTCGACGCCGTAGTGCTCGGCCGCATAGGTGATGAGCGAGCCCCAGCCGCAGCCGATATCGAGCAGCCGCTCGCCGGGTTGCAGCCTGAGCTTGCGGCAGATCATCTCCAGCTTGTCTTTCTGGGCGGTGGCGAGGTCGTTCTGCCAGTCGGTGAAGTAGGCGCAGGTGTAGACCATCTCCGGGTCGAGGAAGAGCCGATAGAAGTCGTTGGACACGTCGTAGTGATGGGCGATGTCCGCCTTGTCGCTGCCGCGCGACAGGGTCGCCGCCGTGCCCCCATCGACGCCATGGGCCTCCGGCGCCGTCCCCGGTTTGGAGGACGACAGCGCGAAGGGGAGGGCGGCCTTCAGCAGGAGCCCCTTGTTGATCTTTTTCGCAATGTCGCGGGTCCGCGTTTCCGGCCGCTTTTCGGCAAGGTCGAAGAACGAGCCGTTTTTGATGTCGACGAGGCCGGCGGCGTAGAGCTCGATCAGGGTCGGGATGCGCGGTGCGCGGATCAGCCGGGAAAAGACGGCCGGGTCCGAGACCGCGATCCGAAGGCTCCCCGGATCGGCGTCGGCCGGCACGGTCGAGCCGTCCCACAGTTCGAAATCGAGGCTGAGCCTTGCTGCCTCGCGAAGGTGTTCGAGCGCACGGCGTGCGGCAACGAGGCGGCGGTCGGCGGCGGGCGTCATGGCAAGAGAATCCCTGGCGGTTGGCGGCGGCTGCGTGCGGTCATCCGTGTTTCATGTCCCGGTCGGGGCCGCAAGGTGCAGAAAAACGGATGGTTGATCCGGCCGGTCAAAAAGACGATGTTTGCGCGAAATTCCGCCGACCGGATTCTTTTTTCCGATTCGACAATCGACCAAGCCGAACAGCAAAGGCCGATCATGATCGATCTTTACACCTGGACGACGCCGAACGGGCGCAAGGCCTCCATCGTTCTGGAGGAGCTGGGGCTGCCCTACACGGTCAAGCCGATCAACATTATGGCGAACGAGCAATTCGCGCCGGAGTTTCTCGCCATCAGCCCGAACAACAAGATCCCGGCGATCGTCGACCACGACACCGGCATCCACCTGATGGAATCGGGCGCCATCCTCATGTATCTCGCCGAAAAGACCGGCCGGCTGATGCCCACCGACATCAAGGGCCGCTTCGAGGTCATCGAATGGCTGATGTGGCAGATGGGCGGTTTCGGCCCGATGCTCGGCCAGGCCCACCACTTCCTGGAATTCAACCCCGGCAAGGCGCCCTATGCCGAGGAGCGCTACGGCACGGAGACCGAGCGGCTCTACCGGGTCCTCGACAAGCGCCTGGAAGGCCGCGACTATGTCTGCGGCGACTATTCCATCGCCGACATCTCGATCTGGCCCTGGGCGACCCGCTTCGACTGGCAGCGCATCGACCTCAACGACTATCCGAACGTCAAGCGCTGGTACGTCGCCGTCGCCGAACGCCCGGCCGTCCAGCGCGGCTACCACGTGCCGAAGCAGATGCCGGAAATCCCGATGCCGGATTGACGGGGGGCGCGGACCAAATACTTGCGTCATCGCGAGGAGGCCGAAGGCCGACGCGGCGATCCAGGGGCCGCTGGCTCCGAACGAGCCGCTCTGGATTGCCGCGCTCGCTCCGCTCGCTCGCAATGACGGAAGATCAATGGGCAAGGGAAAATAGCATGCGCGCATTGGTGCTGGACGGCGGCTTCGGCTTTGAGAACCTCAACATCGCCGAGCGCGCGAAACCGGAGCCGGGGCCCGGCGAGGTGCTGGTCCGCATCGGCGCCGTTTCCCTCAACTACCGCGATTTGCTGCTGGTCGAAGGCTCCTACAATCCGCGCCAGCAAATGCCGGTGGTGCCGACCTGCGACGGCGCCGGCATCGTCGACGCCGTCGGGCCGAGCGTCACGCGGTTTGCCCCCGGCGACCGGGTCGTCAACGGCATCGCGGAAGGCTGGATCGACGGTCCGCCCGATGCCCTGGGCCTGAAGACCATCCGCGGCGGGCCCGGCGGCGACGGCTTCTGTGCCGACTACGTCCTCGTTCCGGAGCGCGCGCTCTTTGCCGTCCCCGATCACCTGTCGCTGGCGGAAGCCGCGACCCTTCCCTGCGCCGGCATCACCGCCTGGTGCGCGGTGGTCGAACACGGCAACCTCCGCCCCGGCGGCACCGTCGTCGTCGAAGGCACCGGCGGCGTTGCCCTCTTTGCCACGCAGTTCGCCCGGATCGCCGGCGCCCGCACCATGGTGCTGTCGTCCTCGAACGAAAAGCTGGACCGGATTTCCGAAATAGGCGTCGACGCCACCGCCAACTATGTCGAGGTGCCGGAATGGTCGCGCGCGGTACGCGAGCGCCTCGATGCCGACGGCGCCGACCTCGTAATCGAGCTCGGCGGCGCAGCGACGCTGGAAAACGCCATGCGCTCGGTCAAGCCCGGCGGCACGGTGGCGCTCATCGGCAACCTCTCCGGCAGCCACGCACCCCTCAACCTGCCGCTCGCCGTCATGCGCCAGGTCCGCCTGCAGGGCGTCACCTGCGGCTCCCTCGGCGACATGGCCCGGATGATGGCGGCGGTCGCGACCCATCGCATAAAACCCTGGGTGCACGAGATCTTCCCGCTGGACCGCTACCGCGACGCCTTCGAGCTGATGCGCGCTGGCGGCCATGTCGGCAAGATCGTGATTGCTTTGGATTCTGGGGGCTGAGCGCTTTTGCCACGGTTCGTGACCTGCGCTCTCCCGCACCCATCCTCTCTGCGTCACCGCCGGGCTTGACCCGGTGGTCCATGATGACGAGCGGCAAAAACAACCTAACCGATTGTTCCGAAAGGCCTCATGGATTGCCGTGTCAAGCACGGCAATGACGCGGAGTGGGTGGGCCCCGGAGTGCGCAAGCCGCGGCCCGGAGAACCATAAGGCCTTGAGCGCCCTCACTTGCTCTCCGGATCGAACACCCCATCCCAATCGTCGGCGAGCGCCGCGGTCCGCAGCCGCGCGATGCGGTAGCCCATCGCCGCGGCATAGTCGGTGAGCCGGCCGGCGGAAAGGGCGGGGAGATCAGCAAGGTGCGAGAGCGCGATGTCCCAGGCCCGTCCCCGGTAGGCGGCGAGCATCGCGGCCTGCGTCTCCCGGAGCCGGACAAGGTCGATCTCCGCGGCAACGCCGGCATCCCCGAGGAGGGCCGAGACCGTCAGCGCCGTCTTTTTGCCCTTCACCCGCACCCGGTCGAGTTCCAGAAATTCGTAGCCCTTGGCTGCCGCGACCGTTGCCTCGCCGGCAAGGATCGGGACGCCGTAGAATTTGGTGAGGCCTTCCAGCCGCGAGGCGACGTTGACGTCGTCACCGATCACCGAATAGTCGAAGCGCTGTTCGGAGCCGAGATTGCCGACGCAGCACGCGCCCGTGTTGATGCCGATGCCGATGGCGACCTTTGCGGTCTCGCCGTGCTCGGCGTTGAAGGTCTTCAGCGCGGCCAGCATGTCGAGCGCGGCGCCTGAGGCGTTGCTCGCATGGTCCGGATCGTCGACCGGCGCGTTCCAGAACGCCATCACCGCATCGCCCATATATTTGTCGATGGTGCCCCGGCGCGACAGGATGACGTCCGTCATCGGCGTCAGGAACGCATTGAGGAAGCGGGTCAGCGTCTCCGCCTCCATGCCCTCCGACAGGGTGGTGAAGCCGCGAATGTCCGAGAACAGAAGCGTCATCTCCCGCATCTCGCCGCCGAGCTTCAGCCGCGCCGGATCGGCCGCCACCTCGTCGACGAGGTCGGGGGCGAGGTAGCGGCTGAAGGCGTTGCGGATCTCGCGGCGCGCCCGCTCCTTGGAAAAGATCACGGTCGCCGAGGCCGCAAAGAGCGCGCCGAGCGCTGTGCCGGCGGGGAACACCGGGTCGATGAAGAGCCCCTGCCGGGTGAAGGCGAACCAACTCGCAAGGCAGAAGAGCGCGGAGAGCGACAGCGCCACGGGCAGCGCACCGCGCACCGGCAGTTTGGCGACGACGACGGCGGAGAACAGCGCGCCGAGGACGGCGGCAACGATCTCCAGCCCCGGCGCCCAGTCGGGCCGCGCCAGCCAGCCGCCGGAGACGATGTGCTCGATCACCTGGGCATGCACCTCGATGCCCGGAACGACGGCGGCGACCGGGGTCGCCCTGAGGTCGAACAGTCCCGCCGCGCTGGTGCCGACAAGGACGATACGCCCCTTCAGTTCCTCGGCCGGGACCTCGCCGGCGAGGATCTTCCAGGCCGGAACATAACGGCCCGGCGCCGGCTCCGAATAGCGCACGACGACGGCGCCGTTGGCATCGGTCGGCACCTCGAAGGCGCCGATGCGGATGGCGTTGAGCCCGGTCGTCGCGCCGAAGGCGGTCTCGCCGCTGGCATTGGAGGCGCGCAGCACATAGGTCGAGGCGCCCTGCGCCACCCGGAGCGCCTCCGCTGCGAGCGTCGGCACGAAGCCGTCGGGACCGGACAGCACCATCGGCACCCGGCGGATCACCTGGTCGCGGTCGGGCAGCCAGTTGATGGCGCCGATCCCCCTGGCGTTGTCGGCAAGCACGTCGAGCGGCGCCGTCGCGCCCGCATAGCGGCGGATGAACGGCTTAGGGTCGTCGCCGGCAACCGCATAGCCGGCCTTCACCGGCAGCGTGCCGCCCGGCTTCTGGGTCAAGGCCGCGGCAATGACGGAGCCGGTCTCGCCGAGCGCGGAGGCAAAGGAGATGTCGTGCGGGACGGAAAGCTCCAGCGCCTTGGCGAGCGCGCGCCGCGCCGGCGTGTCGGCAAGCGTCGTCAGCACCTCTTCCGGCGAGGTGCGGTCCGGCTCGGCGAAGAGGAAATCGAAGACGATGGCCGCGGCGCCGGCGTCGCGGGCGAATTCCGCGATCGCCGCCAACCGGTCGCGCGGCCACGGCCACTGGCCGAGGCGCGCCAGCGAGGCCTCGTCGATGTCGACGATCCGCACGGGAAGCTCTGGCGACCATTCCCTGGGGAGCGCCCGCTGATAGGCATCGAAGACGAGGTTGGACAGGTTGGTGAGCGTGTCGGGCAGCGTTACCCGGGCAAGGAAGGCTGCGGCGACGATGACGCCGGCCGCAAGGATCGCCAGCCCCGGCGATTGCCGCGGCCGCCTTGCCCGGCGCGGCGCACCGGCCGCCATGTCAGAACCGGGCCAGGACCCGTCCGGCCACCGCGTGATTGTCGAAGTCGCGGGTCGGATCGTTGGAGTTCTGGATCTCGTAGCGGTAGTCGAAGCGGAAATCGACGTTCTCGGCAACGAGGTCGCGCAGGATCACCGACCCGCCGGGGGCGAGATAGGTGTCGCGCCGGTCGGCGCCGCCGACGACGACGGGCTTGTCGAACCAACGCTGGAACAGGCCGACATTGGGGCCGGCCAGCAGCCACTCGGCGAACGGATAGTAGTATTCCACCCGGGTTCCGGCCTCGAAATAGCGGCCGGGCTCGAAACCGCTCGGGATGACGACGCCGGGCCTTGTGTCGACGCCGCTCCAGCGCAGCCGCGGCTTGACGACGATGGCATCGGCATCGTCGAGGAGGCCGCCATAGCCGAAATGGCCGCGCAGGTCGATGACGGCGCCGTCGTCGGAGACCCAGCGGTCGGCATAGTCGCGCCAGGTGGCGCGCAACTCGATCGACTGCAGGGCGCCCTGCAGGTAGCCCTCAAAGCCGAGCGAGGCGCCGAATTCGCCGAAGAAGCTGTCGCCGTCGAGCCAGGCATAGCCGCCGACGAGCGCCGGGCGCACGGCAATGGTCGGCGTCAGGTCGAACAGCGGGCCGGTATCGGCCGAAATCGCGAAATTGTTGAGGACGTCGAGGTCGCCGAAGATCTCGCCGCTGCCCTCGATCATCGTGCGCCAGCGCTGCGTGCCGAAGGAGCGCTCATCGAGCACACGGACGACGGCAAAGGCGTTGCCGTCGTCGGTCTCGCCCGGCGAGGGAAACTGGCGCGGGTTCGACTGGTAGGCGCCGCCGAGCTCCAGGAACACCTGGGTGGTCGACGGCTGCAGCCGCCGGCGCATGCGCATCAGGCCGCTGATCGCCTCGGCATTGTCCGGATGGTGGACGAGGACGCGCTCATAGGTGGCGAGTGCCTTGCGGTATTCGCCGCGCGCCTCGGCCCGCGCCGCATAGGCGTTGTTGATCATCGGATCGGTCGGATCGGCGAGCACCGCGCCGTAGCCGGGATCGATCGCCCCGTCGGCGAGCACCGGCGCCGCGATCCCGGTCAGAAGGAACGTGCCGGCGAGGAGGGCGGCGAGACGTGTCATGCGGTTCCGGCTTCCCGTGGTCGTCCCCGTGGTCGTCAATGCGGTCATCTCGGCGGCCCAAGGTTCGCGGCAAGAAATTCTCAGGCGAAACTACCAAACGACAACGCCCGCGCAATGTGTTTCGGAAACCGCCTGTGGATTTGAGTGCGAAGTGTTGCATTCTGGTGCTGGACAAAGCCTTCGGTGTTGGGCGACAACGTTGCCAAGGCCGGATGATGGCTTGACGAAACACTGCCGGGGCAGGCGGAACGGGGCAGGGAAGGCGGAACGCAATGATTTCGGTCAGACGCAGACTTCTGCTGCTCGTTGCGGCCGGTGTGATGGCCGCCACCGCGGCAACGGCCCATGCCGCCGACCGCATCGGCGTTGCCTCGGCCATCCAGCGCGACGTCACCGGCACGCTGGCGAGCCAGGTGCGGACCCTCTCCCCCGGCAACGGCGTCTTCGGCAACGAGCGCATCGCGACCCGCGAGAAAAGCACGGCCCAGCTCCTGTTCCTCGACGAGACGAGCCTCTCGATCGGCCCGGTATCGGAAGTCGTGCTCGACCGCTTCGTCTACAATCCGGGTGGCACCGCCGAGGAGGTCTCGGTGGAGGCCGTGAAGGGGGCGTTCCGCTTCGTTTCCGGCTCGTCGAACTCGCGGAGCTACACGGTCAAGACGCCGCTCGCGACCATCGGCGTGCGCGGCACCATCTTCGATCTGGTCGTCCAGGCGGAAAAGGTCATCGTCATCCTCGTCGAAGGCGCGGTCGACGTCTGCGTCGACGGCACCTGCACCGGCATCGTCCGGCCCGGCCGCTTCATCGTCGTCCGGGCGAACGGCGGCATGGAGGGCCCGCGCCGCTGGGACGATTCCCTGCGCAACGTCCTCGGCAAGGTCTCCTTCCCGCTGTTCGGCAACCACCTCGACGCCGACCGCAGCCGGCCCTACGGCATCACCGATGCCCGCGACCGCGTCGACGAGATCGAGACGCGCGAGCGAGAGCGCTACTACCGCCGCTTCTTCGACAATGACGGCGACGTCACCGATCCCGATGTCGGCGTGGAAGCCCGGCGCCGGCGCTAGCCGCACAGCCGTCACGCCCTCGATATCTCCTATTCGTCCTCCCGTCCCATGCTATAGGTGAGGCAAAGATGCCCGCCGGACCCGCCGTCCGGTCACGGGGCGACAAGGAGGGAGTATCCAAAATGACCGCAGCGATCATCGGCTGGGCCCATTCGCAATTCGGCAAGCTCGGCGAGGAAACCGTCGAGAGCCTGATCGTCGACGTCGCCAACAGGGCCGTCGCCGATGCCGGCCTTGAGGCCCGTGACGTCGACCAGATCCTGCTCGGCCATTTCAACGGCGGCTTCTCCGCCCAGGACTTCACCGCCTCGCTGGTGCTGCAGGCCGACCCGGACTTCCGCTTCAAGCCGGCGCTGAGGGTGGAAAACGCCTGCGCCACCGGCTCCGCCGCCGTCCACCAGGGCCTGACCGCCATTGCCGCCGGCAAGGCGCGTTTCGTGCTCGTCGTCGGCGTGGAACAGATGACGACGACGCCGGGCCCGGAGATCGGCCGCAACCTCCTGAAGGCGTCCTACCTGCCGGAGGACGGCGACACGCCGGCCGGCTTTGCCGGCGTCTTCGGCAGGATCGCTGAAGGATACTTCCAGCGCCACGGTGACAAGTCCGACGCGCTCGCCGCCATTGCCGCCAAGAACCACAGGAACGGCGTCAACAACCCCTTCGCCCAGATGCGCAAGGACCTCGGCTTCGACTTCTGCCGGGCCGAATCGGAAAAGAACCCCTATGTGGCCGGCCCCCTGAAGCGCACGGACTGCTCGCTCGTCTCCGACGGCGCTGCCGCGCTGGTGCTGACGGACGCCGCGACCGCGCTCGGCCGCGACAAGGCCGTCGCGTTCAGGGCCGCCTCCCACGTCCAGGATTTCCTGCCGATGTCGAAGCGGGATATCCTGAAGTTCGAGGGTTGCGGCGTTGCCTGGCAGAACGCGCTGGCCGAGGCCGGCGTGACGCTCGACGACCTGTCCTTCGTGGAAACCCACGACTGCTTCACCATCGCCGAACTGATCGAATACGAGGCCATGGGCCTGACCAGGGAAGGCGAGGGCGAGCGCGCCATCCTGGAGGGCTGGACGGCGATGGACGGCAAGCTGCCGGTCAACCCGTCGGGCGGCCTGAAGTCCAAGGGCCATCCGATCGGCGCCACCGGCGTTTCCATGCACGTCCTGACGGCTATGCAGCTCACCGGCACGGCCGGGGACATACAGGTCAAGGACGCCTCCCTCGGCGGCGTCTTCAACATGGGCGGTGCGGCCGTCGCCAACTACGTGTCGATCCTGCAGGCGATGAAGTAGCGGCGCCGCGCTATGGACAACGGCTGAACGTCAGGTTGCAAGCACGCGGGGCGAAAGCGGCAGGCAAAATGCCGCCTTGTCCTTTCCGGGGCAATCGGGCATCACGCGACAAGGCTGGTGCGGGGTGTCCGCTGCCGGCAACCGTTCAGCAATTGCAGCAAGGGTCGTGAGCCATGGAAGAGCCGAAAGCCGGCGATGCCGTCCGGATCGAGGACCGTGAGGTCGTCTATCGGGGCTTCGTCACCTTCGAGCGCATGACCGTGACCCATCCGGCCCGCGACGGCTCGGAACTGACCGTCGTGCGCGAGGTCCATGACCACGGCTCGGGCGTCTGCGTCCTGCCGGTCGATCCGCGCCGCCGCACCGTCCTGCTGGTGCGCCAGTTCCGCGTGCCGGTCTATCTCGACGATGCCGACGGCCATCTGGTGGAGGTGTGTGCCGGCCTCACCGACGAGGGCGATGCCGACCCGGAGACGACGGCGCGGCGCGAGGCGGCCGAGGAACTCGGCTACGACGTCACCTATCTGAGCCGCGTCGGATACGTCTATTCCTCGCCCGGCATCATTACGGAAAAGATGGTGCTCTTTCTCGCCGAATACGGCGAGGACAGCCAGATCCACGAAGGCGGCGGGCTTGCCCATGAGGGAGAGGACATCGAGGTCCTGGAATGGACCTGCGACCAGCTCCGCCAGGCGGTCGTTTCCTGCCAGATCCGCGACGCCAAGACGGTCATCCTCGCCCAGGCCCTGATGCTGCACCGCCCGGAGCTGTTCAGCTAGGGGCCGAAAGCCTGATCCTCCCTCCGACCGGTCCTGGCACCGGCCCCTGCAAACATCTGAGACGGCCGATCCGATGTCCGGGTCTCTTCCAAGCTTACGGCGTGCGGCCGCGTTCGTCCTGGTTGCCAGCGGAACCGTCATCGGGCTCGCCGGCACGGACCTGGTCTTGCCGGCCGTGCCGAGCCTGCCGGCCGCGCTCGGCGGGACGCTGGAGCGGGCACAGCTCGTCCTTGCCGCGTTCACCGGCGGCACGGTGGTCGGGCTGCTCATGTTCGGCGAACTGGGCAACCGCTTCGACCAGCGAAAGCTGCTGGCGGGCTCGCTCCTCGTCTACGCCCTTGTCTCCGCCCTTGCCGCAATGGCGCCCTCGCTCGATGCCCTGATCGGCCTGCGTGCGGTGCAGGGCGCTTCGGCCACCGCGGCGGCCGTGTTCGCGCCCGGCATCCTGCGGGCGCTCTATGGCGACGAAGATGCCGTCGGCGCCCTCGGGCGCATCAGCAGCATCGAGGTGCTGGCCCCCGCCCTCGGCCCGATCGCCGGTCTCTGGCTGCTGAACGCGTTCGGCTGGCGGGCAAGCTTCCATCTGCTTGCCGCCCTTGCGTTCTCCCTCGGGCTCCTGGTCCTTTTCTGGCGCCGGCTCCTGCCCGACGCGCCGCGCCGGAACGGTACCGGCGGCTATCGCCATCTGCTGTCGAACTGGACGTTCGTGCGGAGCGCCATCGAGCATGCGGCAACGGTCGGCGGGCTGCTCCTCTTCGTGTTCGGCGCGCCGACTGTCTTCGTCGTCGACCTCGGGGCGACGGTCACGGATTTCATCATCATGCAGGCGATCGGGATCACCGTTTTCATCGTGCTGGCCAATGTCTCGGGCCGGCTGGTGAAGCGGTTCACGGTGGAATGGGTGGTCCGGGCCGGTGCGCTGATCTTTGCCGTCGGCGCCGTCGCCATGCTGGTCTATGCCGTTGCCGGTGGCGCCGATACGGCCATCGTGACCGCGATCTTCCTGCTGGTGAATGGAGGTCTCGGCATCCGCGGCCCGGCGGGCTTCCACCAGGCGATCGTTGCCGCCGAGGACGATGCCCGCGGGTCGGCCTTCGTGATCATGGCGATGCTTGGTGTCGCGGCCGTCGGCACGGCGCTCGTCGCGCCGTTCATCACCGATGGCCTGGTGCCGCTCGCCGCGGTCACGGCGATGCTGGCCGTGACGGCGCTGTTGCTGAGGTTTTCCGCCAGCCCGGCGCGGGCGTAGTCGCCGGCCGGGGGCGTCGGGCGCACAGGCGCCGGTCCGCAAATCGTATCAATGGGAAAAAGAATGCGTTGGGCGGCTAAATGTCGGCGTTCTCATGCACCGTCGACACCGCCCTCTGCATTTTCGTCATGCGCGGCTATGCCACTCAGGCGTAGCGCACCTCATCCACCGGCTCGCTCGCCGAGATCAGGTTTTCGCGGGTGCGGATGAGCTGGCGCACCAGCCGACCCGAGGCTTCCTTCTCGTCGCCCTTGCGGATGACATCCAGGATCGCCTTCATGTCCTCTTCGAGAACGGCGACCGAGGCAGGCGTCATCGCGGTGGCCAGGAGGCCGGCGAGGCGTGCCTGCAACGTGCGGATGGTCTCCATGTGGAGCGGCCGGTCGGCCCCCGCATAGATCGCGTCGTGGAACCGCCGGTCGATCTCGCCGATGGAAAGGCCGCCACCTTCCTCGCGCAAAAGACCGATCGCCGTTTCCGCCGCCTCGAAATCACGCGGCCCGAGCCGCGGCATCGACAGCCGGAGCACATGCGGCTCCAGTTGCAGACGGATCTCGAAGACTTCCGCGATTTCCGAGGTATCCGGGACGTGGACGAAGGTGCCGCCTCCATAGACCACGTCGATCAGTCCCTCGGCTTCGACGCGTCGAAGCGCCTCGCGAATGGGGATCCGGCTGACACCATAGCGCCGCGCCAGGGTGTCTTGGATCAAAGCCGCTCCGGGCTTGAGGATCCCCGCCATTATGTCGCTGCGCACCGCCTCGACGATGTCAGCAGGTTTTAGTTTTCTTGCATCCATGAATTTGGCCTCTGTATCCATTTCAGGCAACCGATCCACCACTTTTCGAATCATACACGTGGACCGATTGGTCTCAAAATATAGCATCCGATGAATTTATCAATAAACCGCAATTCATTTGTATACAAAAGTATAGAACTATGGCACAAGGGAGAATTGAAGCGTCACGCTCTAGGCTCGAGTCAAATTCATCCGCGTATGACGCTGCCGGATAATGGTTTCAATTCGCAAAAAACAACGCAGTATTTCACAAATTAACAATTCTAGGAGCAATAACCAAAGATATATTTCGAAATAGTGGTCAAATAAAAATCAGTTAAGCGGCTTACTTCGCAGCGTTGCTTGTCATATTGTCGACACAAAGCGGCGGCGCCCGCCGGGTGACGCATAATAATTATACGGTTGGTCGAACGTTTTGGTTCAGATTCTGTCGCGCATTGCGAACCAGCTCATCGCCAGAAAGAGCATCGGCCAGCGCAGCATCTTGCCGCCCGGGAAGCGCGGGATCGGAAGTCTTGCGAATGTATCCAGCTTTTTCTGGTCGCCGGAAATCGCCTCGGCGAGCAGTTTTCCGGCCAAATTGGCGATTCCGACGCCATGTCCGGAATAGCCGACCGCTGCATAGAGCCCTGGCGTCGGCCGCCTGAGATAGGGCATGCGGGGCACCGTGACGGCCAGCGTACCGCCCCACGCATAATCGATCACAACATCGTGAAGTTGTGGATAGATCTTCAGCATGTGCTTTCGCACGAAGGCCGGAAGGTCTTTGGGGAAGCTCGGAGTGTAGTTTTCGCCGCCGCCGAACAGCATCCGCCCGTCGGGGCTGAGCCGCCAGTAGTTGATGACGAAGCGGCTGTCGGAGGCCGCCTCGTTGCCGGGAATGAGGGCCCGAGCCCGCTCTTCGCCGAGCGGCTCGGTTGCCAGCACGAAATTGTTGATCGGCATGATCCGCGTTTCGGTCTCGTGGTCGAGCCCGGCGAGATAGCCGTTGCCGGCAACGACCACCGCCTCGGCGCGGATGCAGCCGTCGTCGGTGTCGACCCGCATCGGCTCGCCCTCATGGATGGCGAGCACCCGTGTGCGTTCGTAGATCTTCACGCCGAGCCCGTCGGCGGCCCGGGCGAGCCCGAGCGCGAAGTTCAAGGGATGGAGATGGCCGGCCTCCGCGTCGCGCGAGCCGCCGTAATAGACGTCGGTGCCGAGCGCCGCGCTCACCTCGTCCCGGTCGAGGAGGGTGATGGCCTCGTAGCCGTAATCGCGGCGGAGCTTTTCCACATAGGCGTGATCCTCCGCGACATAACGCTTCTTGTGCATGGCCTCGATGAGGCCCGGGGCGAAATCGCAGTCGATGTCGTAGCGGGCGATCAGCTCCTTGACGACGCGCTTGGCCTCTTGCGACAGCTCCCACAAATGGCGGGCGTCGTCCTTGCCGACGGCCCGCTCCAGCCAGTCCTGGTCGCGGCGCTGGCCGGAATGGAGCTGGCCGCCATTGCGCCCCGTTGCGCCCCAGCCGATCCGGTTGGCTTCCAAGAGCGCGACGGAAAAGCCGAGCTCGGCCAGATGCACGGCCGTGGAAAGCCCGGTGAAGCCGCCGCCGATGACGCAGATGTCTGCAGAGGATTCGCCGAAAAGCGCCGGCCAGCTCCGCATGCCGATGGCGGTTGCGGCATAATAGGAATCTGCGTGCGGTTCCGCCTCCGGCCGGCTCATCCCATCAGGCCCGCTTTCGTGAGTTCGGAAAGGGTGGCATCGAGCGTCTTTGTGACCCGCTCGATGAAGTCGTCGATCTCCTCGCGGGTGATCACCAGAGGCGGCGAGACGATCATGGAATCGCGTACCGCCCGCATCACCAGTCCGTTCTTGAAGGAGATGTCGCGGCACAGCGTGCCGACGTCGCCGACCGGCTCGAACCGCTTGGTGCGGTCCGGCTTCGCCGGCGCCAGTTCCAGGGCCCCGACCATTCCGACCATGCGCGCCTCGCCGACCAGCGGATGCTCGCCGAGCGCCAGCCATTTCTGCTGCAGATAGGGGCCGGTGTCCGAAGCAACGCGTTCCACGATGCCCTCGCTGCGGAGGATATTGATGTTGGCGATCGCCGCCGCGCAGCACACCGGATGGCCGGAATAGGTGTAGCCGTGGAAGAACTCGCCGCCCTGTTCCAGCGTCTCCGAGACATGGTCGGCCATCAGCACGCCGCCGATCGGCAGGTAACCGGAGGAAAGGCCCTTGGCGATCGGCATCAGGTCGGGCTTGAGGCCGTAATAGTCGGAGCCGAACCAGGTGCCGAGCCGGCCGAAGCCGCAGATCACCTCGTCGGCGATGAACAGGATCTCGCGTTCCGAACAGATCCGCTTGACCTCCGGCCAGTAGCTGTCCGGCGGCACAATGACGCCGCCGGCGCCCTGGATCGGCTCGGCGATGAACGCCGCCACCTTGTCCTCGCCGAGGGCATCGATCGCTCGCTCTAGCTCGCGTGCCGCCCAAAGGCCGAACTCCTCCGGGCTTAGATCGCCGCCCTCGCCGTACCAGTAGGGCTGGGCGATGTGGTGGATGCCGGGGATCGGCAGGCCGCCCTGGGCGTGCATCCCGCCCATGCCGCCAAGGCTGGCGCCGGCGACCGTGGAGCCGTGATAGCCGTTGTGGCGGGCGATGATCGTCTGCTTTTCCGGCTTGCCCTTGATCTGCCAGTAGGTGCGGACCATGCGCACGATGGTGTCGTTGGCTTCCGATCCGGACGAGCAGAAGAACACCCGGTTGATGTGCGGCGGGGTGATTTCCGAGAGCAGTTCGGACAGCTTGATGACCGGCGGATGGGTGGTCTTGAAGAAGGTGTTGTAGTAGCCGAGTTCCTTCATCTGGGCATAGACCGCTTCGGCGATCTCCTCACAGCCGTGGCCGATATTGGTGCACCAGAGCCCCGCCATGCCGTCGAGAATGCGGTTGCCGTCGGAATCGGTCAGCCAGACGCCGTCGGCGGAGACGATGACCCGCGCGCCCTCGGTGTTGAGCGCGGCGGTGTCGGTGAACGGGTGCCAGTGGTGGCGGGCATCGGCCTCGCGCAGCGCCGCGGTCGGATAGACGTTCGAAAGCACGTTCATGGGGATCACATCTCCCGAATGTTGAGGGCCCACGACGAAAGGGCGGGCGTTAGACGTTGAGCAGCAGGTATTCCCGTTCCCAGGGCGAGATGACCCGCATGAAGGTCTCGAATTCCTCTTCCTTCATCGCCCGGTAGACGGCGCCGAAACGGTGCCCGAAGATGTCGCCGAGCTCCTCGCAGGATTCGAACAGGGCGACGGCTTCCAGGAGGCCGCGCGGCAGGCCGAAAGGCAGGTTCCGGGCGGACCCCTCGATCGCCTTGTCCGGCCTGAGGTCGTGGGTGAGGCCGAGATAGCCGCAGGCGAGCGACGCCGCGAGCGCCAGATACGGATTGGCATCGGACGACGGCACCCGGTTCTCGATGCGCCGCGCTGCCGGAGAGGAGTTCGGGACGCGCAGGCCCACGGTGCGATTGTCGTAGGCCCACTGCACGTTGATCGGCGCCGCCGAGTGGCGGGTCAGCCGGCGGTAGGAATTGACGTGCGGCGCCAGCATGCACATCACATGCGGCAGGAACCGCTGCAGCCCGGCGATATAGGAGAGGAACTGCGACGTCTCCTCGCCGTCCTCGCCGGAAAAGATGTTCTCACCGGTATCCTTGTCGACGATCGACTGGTGGATGTGCATGGCCGAGCCCGGCTCGTCGGCGATCGGCTTGGCCATGAAGGTGGCGTACATGTCGTGGCGCAGCGCCGCCTCGCGGATCGTGCGCTTGAACATGAAGACCTGGTCGGCGAGTTCCAGCGGGTCGCCGTGGCGCAGGTTGATCTCCATCTGCGCTGCGCCTTCCTCGTGGATCAGGGTGTCGATCTCAAGGCCCTGAAGCTCGGAGAAGTCGTAGATGTCGTCGAACAGGTCGTCGAACTCGTTGATCGCCGAGATCGAATAGGACTGCCGCCCAATTTCCGGCCGGCCCGAGCGGCCGATCGGCGGCTCCAGCGGATAGTCGGCATCGGTGTTCGGCTTGACCAGGTAGAACTCGATCTCCGGCGCGACCACCGGCTTCCAGCCCTTTTCCTCGAACAGGCCGACGACCCGCCGCAGCACCTGGCGCGGCGCGATGTCGAAGAGGTTGCCGTCGCCGTCATAGGCATCGTGCAGGAGCTGCGCCGTCGGGTCGCTCTCCCACGGCACCACGGCCAGCGTCGAGAAGTCCGGCTTGAAGAACAGGTCGCCCTCGGCCGGGTCGTAGTCGACCTCGTCCGGCAGGTCCGGATAGTCGCCGGAGATCGTCTGCATGAAGATCGAGCCGGGCATGGTCATCGTCGTGCCGGAGAAGAACTTCTCCGTCGGCATCATCTTGCCCTTCGGCACGCCGGCCTGGTCCGGCACGATGCACTCGATGTCCTCGATGCGCCGCGCCTTCAGCCAGTCGCGCGCCTCCTCCAGGGAGGCAACGCCCCGTGCCGCCGCAACCGGTGTGTCGGAGGAACTCATATCTTCATCCAGATGCTTTTCAGCTCGGTGTATTTCTCAAGCGCATGGAGCGACTTGTCGCGGCCGATGCCGGACTGCTTGAAGCCGCCGAACGGCACCGTGATGTCGCTCTCGTCGAAGCAGTTGACCCAGACCGTGCCGGCCCGGAGCGCCCGCGAGGCGCGGTGGGCGGTGGACAGGTCGCTGGTCCAGATCGCCGCGGCAAGGCCGTAGATGGTCTTGTTGGCGATCTCCATCGCCTCGTCGAGGCCGTTGAAGGTGAGGGTGGACAGCACCGGCCCGAAGATCTCTTCCTGGGCGATGCGGTGCTGCGGCGTCACCTTGTCGAACACGGTCGGCTCCACGTAGAAGCCGCCGGTGTTGACCATTTCGCGCTCGCCGCCGAGCACCAGTTCGGCGCCGTCCTCGCGGCCCGCCGCGATATAGCCGAGCACGCGCTCCATCTGCTCCTCGGTGACCATGGCGCCGAGGCGGGTGTCGGGATCGAGCGGGTCGCCCGGCCGCCAGCGTCCGGCGGCCGTCGCCAGGTGCTCCATCACCTCGTCCTTGATGCTGGCATCGACCAGCAGCCGGGAGCCGGCGTTGCAGACCTCGCCCTGGTTGAAGAAGATGCCGGCCGCCGCCGTATAGGCCGCGGTCTTGATGTCGGCGGCATCGGCCATGATGATGTGCGGGCTCTTGCCGCCGCATTCCAGCGCGATGCGCTTCATGTTCGACTGGCCGGAATACTGCAGGAACAGCTTGCCGACCTCGGTCGAGCCGGTGAAGGTGACGAGGTCGACGTCCATGTGCCGGCCGAGTGCCTGGCCGGCGGTCTCGCCGTAGCCCGGCACGACGTTGAAGACGCCGTCGGGGATGCCCGCCTCGGCGGCGAGTTCGGCAAGCTTGAGCGCCGACAGCGGCGACTGTTCGGCCGGCTTGACGATGATGGAGTTGCCGGTGGCAAGCGCCGGGCCGATCTTCCAGGACGCCATCAGAAGCGGGAAGTTCCAGGGGATGACGGCGCCGATGACGCCGAGCGGCTCGCGCACCACCATGGACAGGGTGTCGTCGGCGCTCGGCCCGATCTCGTCATAGACCTTGTCGATGGCTTCCGCGTAGTAGGCGATGGTGTTGGCGACCAGCGGCACGTCGATGCCCGAGGAGTCGCGGATCGGCTTGCCCATGTCGAGGGTTTCAAGCAGCGCCAGCTCGTCCTTGTTCTTGCGGATGAGGTCGGCGAACTTCAAAAGCACGCGCTTGCGCTTTCCCGGCGCCAGGCCGGCCCAGCGGCGGTCCTCGAAGGCGGTGCGGGCGGCCTTGACCGCCTTGTCGACGTCGGCGCTGTCGCATTCGGCGACATTGGCGAGCACCTGGCCGGTCGACGGGTTGATGCTCTCGAAGGTCTTGCCGGAGGCGGCATCGACGAAGGCGCCGTCGATGAAGGCCTTTGTGCGGAGTTGAAGGTCCGCCGCCGCCTTGTGCCAGTCGTCGCGGGTCGGCTTGTCGAGCATGGGTGTCCCTCCGGTCGTCGAATGTGGTCTGAAAGATTTGGCCCGATTTGTGATCACATTCCGGGCTTTTGTCAAATGCTATCCGGGCGCGCCGGCGTCCCGGCCGAGGTCGACGGAGCCGATCAGGCGCATGCCGTCGAGGATGTCGTTGCGGATCGCCTCGCGCACGCCCGCCTCGTCGCGCCGGGCGATCGCCGCGATGGCTTCCTTGTGCTGGTCGACGAGGGTGATGGTGCCGACCCGGCCATAGACGGTGCGCATGAACGGGCCGAACTGCAGCCACAGGCTCTCGATCAGCGGCAGCAGGACCGGCGCGTCGGCGGCGCGGTAGATGGTGAAATGGAAATCGTGGTTGAACTGCATGTAGTTCTCCACGTCGCCGGTCTCCAGGCACCGGTCGAGGGCGTCGTCGATGGCCGTCAATGCCTTGATCGAGGCCCGGTCGAGGCAGGGCAGGGCGAGGGCCGCGACCTCCGGCTCCAGCAGGACCCGGGCGCGCATCAGGTCGTCGAAGCGCGACGGCGTCATGGTCGGCACGATGACCCGGCCGTTGGCCTGGATCTCCAGCGCGTGTTCGGCCGCAAGCGCCCGGATCGCCTCGCGCACCGGCATCGGGCTGGTGCCGAGCGTTGCCGCAAGGCCGCGCAGGGTCAGCGCCCGCCCGGGCACGATCCGCCCGGTCAGCAGTGCCTGGCGCAGTTCCGCGATCGCCTTGTCGCGGACCGTGCCGCGGGCGCCGGGCTCGGGCGTTGCATCCGGGGTGCTGTCGTAGTCGAGGCTCATTGCGCCGCGCCGCTCCTGATTGTGGCCGTCGATGCGCGGCTACGTCCTTGGCCGGACCGGCGATCGCGCTTGACATTGCTTCGAGAAATGTGATCACAATTCGTCCAATTTGCAACGGCAGACATCGCCGCCCATGATCACGATGTCGACAGCGGCGCCGAACAGGCACGCCGCCGCGGCATCGAACTCGCGAACGGGCGGCGTTTTGGAAAAACAGTCTTCATGCAGGTATCGATGGACGACCGGACGGACGACAGCGCGGCCACTTTCGACGAGGTCGAGGCCTTCCTCGCCGCCCATCCCGACATTGACGCCGTCGATTACCTGATCACCGACACCAACGGCGTCTTGCGCGGCAAGTGGGCGCCGGCGGATTCCCTGAAGAAGGCCTTCGAGACCGGCATCAATTTCCCGCTCTCCCTGTTCGGCCTCGACATCTGGGGCCGCGAGGTGACGGAGACGGGGCTTCATGTGGAAAGCGGCGATCCCGACGGCTTCTGCCGCGCCGTGCCGGGCTCGCTGCGCAAGGTCTCCTGGGCCGAGCGGCCGACCGCTCAGGCGATGCTGCAGATGTTCACCGACGAGGGTGCGCCGTTCTTCGCCGATCCGCGCCTGCGGCTCGCCGCCGTCGTCGACCGGCTCGCCGCGGCCGGCTTTTACGCCACCTGCGCTTTCGAGCTGGAATTCTACCTGGTCGACCCGGACAGCGCCGCCCACACGACCGATCTGGCGCCGCTGCTGCAGGGCAATGGCGGCCCCGACAGGCAGAATATGTACGGCCTTGCCGACCTGTCCGATTTCGAGGCGCTGTTCTCCGATATCCGCGCCTTCGGCACCGAGCAGGGCCTGCCCATCGACACCATCGTCTCGGAGGCCGCGCCCGGCCAGTTCGAGGTCAACCTGAAGCACCGCGCCGACGCGCTCGCTGCCGCCGATGACGCCATGATGCTGAAGCGGCTGGTGGCCGCGGCTGCCAGGCGCCACGGCCTGAAGGCGAGCTTCATGGCCAAGCCGTTCTTCGACTGGCCCGGCAACGGCCTGCATGTCCATGTCTCGTTGATCGGCCGCGACGGCAACAACGCCTTCGCCGACCCAAATGGCGGCGAGGCCCGGCACCTGGCCGCCATCGCAGGCCTGATGGAGACCATGGCCGCCTCGACGCTGGTCTTCGTGCCGAGCTGGAACGGGTTCCGCCGCCTGCAGCCTGGCTCCTACGCGCCGACCGCGGCAAGCTGGGGCTACAACAACCGCTCCGTGGCCCTGCGCGTGCCGGCGAGTTCGCCCGAGGCGACCCGCATCGAGCACCGCATCTCCGGCGCCGACGCCAACCCCTATCTGGTGCTGACGGCAATCCTCTCGGCGATGCTCGACGGCATGGAACAGGGCCTGACGCCGCCGCCGCCGGTGGAGACCAACGCCTATGAGAGCGCAGCCCCGTCGCTGCCGTCGACGATGCTGGCCGCGCTCGATGAGTTCGCCCGTTCCGATTTCATCGCCAGCGCCTTCGGCGCCGACTACCGCGACCTCTTCGTCGCCGTGAAACGCGCCGAGATCGACGAGTTCCTGACCGAAATCACACCATTGGAGCGATCGACCTATCTTTAAGAAAATCCAATAAACGGCCTGTCGGCCCGTGGCCCTTTGCGCCCTTCCGGTTGTCGGTGGAAGGGTGCGCACCTGGGCGCGCGCCGACAAAAGAAAACCGTTGAGCGACGGCGGCAAGACTCATAACGTCGAGCGGAGCCGTCAAACCGGAAGATGCCGGAAAACCGGTGCTTCCAGACCTCACCGATCCAGACGAGGGACGATACAAAACATGCGCAAGCTGCTTTTCACCACCACGCTGATCGCTGGCGTTGCCGCCGCGATGACCGCCACCGTGCCGGCCGCGGCCGCGGACAAGGAAGTCCGCGTCTACAACTGGTCGGACTATATCGACGAAGAGATCCTCAAGGAGTTCACCGAAGAGACCGGCATCAAGGTCGTCTACGACGTCTTCGATTCCAACGAGACGCTGGAGACCAAGCTGCTTGCCGGCGGCACCGGCTATGACGTGGTCGTTCCCTCCGGCACCTTCCTGTCGCGCCAGATCCAGGCCGGCGTGTTCCAGAAGCTCGACAAGTCGAAGCTGCCGAACCTGAAGAACATGTGGCCGAAGATCCAGCAGTTGACCGCCGGCTACGATCCGGACAACGCCTATTCCATCAACTACATGTGGGGCACCACCGGCATCGGCATCAATGTCGACAAGGTCAAGGAGCGCCTCGGCGACGACATGCCGCTGAACAGCTGGGACCTCGTCTTCAAGCCGGAGATCGCCGAGAAGCTGAAGGATTGCGGCATCCATTGGCTCGACGCGCCGGAGGAGATCTTCCCGACCGCCCTCAACTATATCGGGTTCAGGGGCGACAGCCACGACACCGACGAGATCGCCAAGGCCGCCGAGATGCTCGACAAGGTCCGCGGCACCGTCCAGAAGTTCCATTCGTCGGAATACATCAACGCGCTCGCCAATGGTGACATCTGCGTCGCCATCGGCTGGTCCGGCGACGTGCTGCAGGCCCGCGACCGCGCCTCGGAGGCCGACAAGGGCGTCACCGTCGAATACATCATCCCCAAGGAAGGCGCCCAGATGTGGTTCGACCAGATGGCGATCCCGGCCGACGCCACCAATGTCGACGAGGCCCACGCCTTCCTCAACTACATCATGGAGCCGAAGGTGATGGCGAAGGCGTCGAACTACGTCTACTACGCCAACGGCAACCTCGCCTCCCAGGAATTCCTCAACGACGACGTCATCAACGACCCGGCGATCTATCCGGACGCCGAGACGTCCGAGAAGCTCTACACCACCACGGCCTATCCGCCGAAGGTGCTGCGCGTCGTCACCCGCGCCTGGACCAAGGTCAAGACTGGCCAGTAAGGCCCGTCCGCGATCCGGCGGCGCGCCCGGGGCCCGGTCCCGGCCGGCGCGCCGCCCCCCGCCGGGGTGCCGTTGCCCCCGGCGACTGTCCGGGCAAGGGGAGGTCTTTAAGGCCGTGGCTAATATCGATGTCGGTCCGGTGCGGCGCGTCTTTGCGCCCTGGCTGGACCCCAAGGCGAAGCCGTTCATCGAGTTTCGCAACGTCACCAAGAAATTCGGCACCTTCACCGCCGTCGACGACCTGTCGCTGACGATCTACGAGCGCGAGTTCTTCGCGCTTTTGGGACCGTCCGGCTGCGGCAAGACGACGATGATGCGCATGATCGCCGGCTTTGAGGACCCGACCGTCGGCGATGTGTTGCTGGAGGGCCAGCCGCTCGCCGGCGTGCCGCCCTACAGGCGCCCGACCAACATGATGTTCCAGTCCTACGCGCTGTTCCCGCACATGACGGTGGAGACGAACATCGCCTTCGGCCTGAAGCAGGACGGCATGCCGAAGGCGGAGATCGCCGACCGGGTGGCGGAGATGCTGAAGCTCGTGAAGCTGGAGGCCTTTGCCAAGCGCAAGCCGCACCAGCTCTCCGGCGGCCAGCGCCAGCGCGTCGCGCTCGCCCGCTCGCTCGCCAAGAAGCCGAAGGTGCTGCTCCTCGACGAGCCGCTCGGCGCGCTCGACCGCAAGCTGCGCGAGGAGACCCAGTTCGAGCTGACGGACCTGCAGCAGGACCTCGGCATGACGTTCATCATCGTTACCCACGACCAGGAAGAGGCGATGACGGTGGCCGACCGCATCGCCGTCATGGACCACGGCAAGATCATCCAGGTGGCGACGCCCTCGGAGATCTACGAGCAGCCGAACTCCCGCTACGTCGCCGATTTCGTCGGCGACGTGAACATCATCGAGGGCAAGGTCGAGCGCTGCGGCGACGGCCACGTCACCCTAAACACCCGCCACGGCACCATCGAGGCCGCCTTTGACGGTGACATCGCCAGGGGCGCCGACGCCTGGTTCGCGATCCGCCCGGAAAAGATGCGCCTGACCCTCGACGAGCCCGCCGAGACCCACCGCAACTGCATCGGCGGTGAGGTCTGGGACATCGGCTATCTCGGCGACATGTCGATCTACCACGTCCATCTCGGCGACGGCGAGACCCTGAAATCCGCACAGGCCAACACCACCCGCCTGATCCAGCGCCCGATCTCCTGGGACGACCGGGTCTGGCTCTCCTTCGATGCCGATGCCGGCATCGTGCTGACCAGCTAGGGGAGGCGGCCATGACCGACGAGACCGCCGTTCCCGTCAGCGACGACACGGAGCCGACTGACGTCCTGATGGCCCGCCGGGGGCCGGCACGCTGGTTCGTCGTCGCCATTCCCTATCTCTGGCTGCTGGTCTTCTTCCTCGCCCCCTTCCTCATCGTCTTCAAGCTGTCGCTGTCGGAGGTGGCGGTCGCCATCCCGCCCTACGTGCCGACCTTCGACCTGACCGACGGCGCGGTGGAGATGTGGGACAAGATCAAGCAGCTCTCCTTCGACAACTATGTCTGGCTGACCGAGGACGCCCTCTACATCCGCTCCTACGCCTCCAGCCTGCTCGTTGCCGTCGTCTCCACCATCCTCATTCTTCTCGTCGGCTATCCCGTCGCCTACGGCATGGCGCGGGCCCCGAAGGCCTGGCGGCCGACGCTGGTGATGCTGGTCATCCTGCCGTTCTGGACCTCGTTCCTGATCCGCGTCTACGCCTGGATCGGCATCCTCAAGAAAGAGGGGCTCCTCAACCAGCTCCTGATGAATCTCGGCGTCATCTCCGATCCGCTGACGATCCTCAACACCAACGTCGCCGTCTATATCGGCATGGTCTATTCCTACCTGCCGTTCATGATCCTGCCGCTCTATGCCTCGCTGGAAAAGATGGACGAGTCCCTCCTGGAGGCCGCCGCCGACCTCGGCTCGCCGCCGGGGCGCGCCTTCTGGCAGATCACCTTCCCGCTGTCGATCCCCGGCGTCGTCGCCGGCGCGTTCCTGTGCTTCATTCCGATCGTCGGCGAGTTCGTCATCCCCGACCTCCTCGGCGGTTCCGAGACGCTGATGATCGGCAAGACGCTGTGGGTGGAGTTCTTCTCCAACCGTGACTGGCCGGTGGCGAGCGCGGTCGCCATCATCCTGCTTCTGGTGCTGGTCATCCCGATCGTCCTGTTCCAGAACAGCCTGGCCAAACAGGGGGAGGCCGAGTGATGCGAAAGGGCCTTTCCCCCTTCAACGTCGTCTCCATCACCACCGGCTTCCTGTTCCTCTACATGCCGATCGTGCTGCTGGTCATCTACTCCTTCAACGAGTCCCGGCTGGTCACGGTCTGGGCCGGGTTCTCGACCAAATGGTACGGCGCGCTCCTGGAAAACCAGGGCCTGATGGACGCCGCCTGGGTGACCATCAAGGTCGCCCTGATCTCGGCCAGCGTCTCCACGGTGCTCGGCACGCTGGCGGCGCTGACGCTCGTGCGCTACGGCCGCTTCCCCGGCCGCACGCTGTTTTCCGGCATGGTCTATGCGCCGCTCGTGATGCCCGACGTCATCCTCGGCCTGTCGCTTTTGTTGATGTTCGTCGCCATCAACCTCGACCGCGGCTTCTGGACCATCATCATCGCCCACATCACCTTCGGCATGTGCTACGTCGCCGTCGTCGTCCAGTCGCGGCTTTTGAGCTTCGACCGAGACCTGGAGGAGGCGGCGCTGGACCTCGGCTGCCCGCCCTTCAAGGTGTTTTTCCAGATCACCCTGCCGATCATCCTGCCCTCCGTCATCGCCGGCTGGATGCTCGCCTTCACCCTGTCGCTCGACGACCTCGTCATCGCCAGCTTCGCCACGGGGCCGGGCGCCACGACCCTGCCGATGAAGATCTACAGCCAGGTCCGCCTCGGCGTGACGCCGGAGATCAACGCCGTCTGCACCATCCTCATCGCGCTTGTGACGGTCGGAGTCATCGCCGCCTCCCTGATAACAAAGCGCCAGGAGGTCAGCCGGCAACGGGCCGCGCGGATGGCGGAGCAGTAGGTTTTTTGGGGTCGCCGGATCGGCCACAATCTCCGCCGTCACCCCGGCGTCGCGAAGCGGAAGGCCGGGGTCGAATGCCCCTGCCCGCACGGTATGTCGGACGTTGGTGCGCGCCGCTTCTGGATTGCTTCGCTCCGCTCGCAATGACGGTTTCTCTTTTATTTTCAACGTCATTGCGAGGAGGCCGACAGGCCGACGCGGCAATCCAGCCAGCGGTCGCGGCGGGCTTCAGCGTTGCGAGGCGCATTGGATCCCGGTTCTCCGCACCCTCCCGCCCGGCATGACGGAAGAGCGGTTCCGGGCGATGTGAATGACGCTCCGGCATCGGCCCCACCCTCCGTCGTCACGCCGGGCTTGACCCGGGGCCTATTGCCCCTGTCCTCACGGTATGTCGCCTGTTAGTGGAACACGGCGCCTGCATGGCTCGCAGTGCAAGCGTCGCGACGGGCTACACCGTTGCGAGGGGCAATAGGCCCCGGCTCTCCGCTTCGCTACGGCCGGGGTGACGACTGAGTGTGGCGAGACGACAATCAAGCCCAACGGGCGCGCAAGGGCGACCGCCCGCCGCGCGAAAGCGCGCCCCCGCGGAGGCGATGCGCGAAGCGCATCTGCCGTGAGCGAAAAAAACTCCTATCCCCGCGGTGGCCTAAACAAAAAAATCACCAGCCAGACCGGCACGATGATCATCGAGCCCAGCACGATGTTCGGCACGGCCCAGGTGAGCCCGTCGGTGAGGAGTTGCAGGACCCGCTCCGGCGTCATGCCGATCTCGGCGAGGAGGTCGGCGGCGGAGATGTCGAGCGCGGAGAGCGCGGCGCCGACGGCGAGCGATGCCAACGTGATCTTCAAGACTGTCAGGATCAGCCGCCACATCGGAGCCGTCGTTCCTGCCGCGTTTATCCCCAAGGGTCCGTCAACCAGTGTGCCGCGGTAACCTTTCCGCTTGGTGAATATTCCGCTACCGGACGCAATGACCTGCCCGATGCGCGCCCTTGTTGAAACGGCCAAAACGCGGTGCTACGCCTTTTCATAAAGGGAATACGGGCGCCGTCCGGTGCCTCCACCAGTAGAAACCGGTTCGGGAGAAAAACGCGTGAGCGAGGAAACGCCGCTTTGGACGCCGTCGGCGGACCGCATCAAGAACACCGTGATGGCCCGCTTCATGGCCTTTGCCGCCGACAAGGTCGGCCGGCCCTTCGCCGACTATGACGCCCTCCACGCCTGGTCCGTCGGCGACCGCGCCGCCTTCTGGGACGCGGTCTGGGACTTCTGCGCCATCAGGGGCGAGAAGGGCGAACTGGTGCTCGACAACCCGGCCGCCATGCCCGGCGCCACCTTCTTTCCCGAGGCCAGGCTGAACTTTGCGGAAAACCTCCTGCGCCGCACCGATGACGGCGATGCCATGGTCTTTCGCGGCGAGGACAAGGTGGAGCGGCGGCTCTCCTGGGCCGACCTCAACGCCCTCGTCTCAAGGCTGCAGCAGGCGCTGCTCGCCGCCGGCGTCGCCCCCGGCGACCGCGTTGCGGCCATGCTGCCGAACATGCCGGAGGCCTATGCCGGCATGCTGGCCGCGGCCTCCATCGGCGCCATCTGGTCGTCCTGCTCGCCCGATTTCGGCGAGCGCGGCGTCCTCGACCGCTTCGGCCAGATCGAGCCGAAGGTATTCATCTCCTGCGACGCCTACTGGTACAACGGCAAGAAGATCGAGGTCGCCGACAAGCTGAAGGCCGTCGTCGAGAAGCTGCCGAGCGCGGAGACCGTCCTCATCGTCGACTATCTCGGCACCGCCCGGGACGTCGCCGCCAAGGTTCCCCGCGCCACCGACCTGGACGCGGCGCTGGCGCCCTTTTCGGCAAAACCCGTCGCCTTCACCCGGCTGCCGATGACCCACCCGCTCTATATCCTGTTTTCCTCCGGCACCACGGGCGTGCCGAAATGCATCGTCCATTCGGCCGGCGGCACGCTGCTGCAGCACGTCAAGGAGCACCGGCTCCATTGCGACGTGCGCCCCGGCGACCGGGTGTTCTACTTCACCACCTGCGGCTGGATGATGTGGAACTGGCTGGCATCCGCCCTGGCGAGCGAGGCAACGCTGCTGCTCTATGACGGCTCGCCCTTCTATCCCGACGGCAACGTGCTGTTCGACTTCGCCAGGGACGAGAAGATGACGCTGTTCGGCACCTCGGCGAAGTTCATCGACGCGGTGAAGAAGGCGGGACTTCGCCCCCGCGACACCCACGATCTCTCCGCGCTCCGGGTGATGACCTCGACCGGCTCGCCGCTCGCCCCGGAAAGCTTCGATTTCGTCTATGACGCCATCAAGCCGGACCTGCACCTGGCGTCCATTTCCGGCGGCACCGACATCGTCGCCTGCTTCGTCGGCGGCGTGCCGACAAAGCCCGTCTACAAGGGCGAGATCCAGGGCCCGTCCCTCGGCATGGCGGCCGACGTGTGGTCCGAGGACGGCCGCCCGGTGAAGGGCGAAAAGGGCGAACTCGTCTGCACCGCGCCGTTCCCCTCCATGCCGATCATGTTCTGGAACGACCCGGAGGGCGCGAAATACCACGCCGCCTATTTCGAGCGCTTCCCCGGCGTCTGGTGCCACGGCGACTTCGCCGAATGGACGCCCCATGGCGGCATGATCATCCACGGAAGGTCCGACGCCACCCTCAACCCCGGCGGCGTGCGCATCGGCACCGCGGAGATCTACAACGTCGTCGAACAGATCCCGGAAGTGGTCGAGGCGCTGGCCATCGGCCAGACCTGGGAAGACGACGTGCGCGTCGTCCTGTTCGTGCGCCTGCGCGACGGTATGGAGCTGACCGAGGACCTCACCAAGGCGATCAAGGTCAAGATCCGCGAGGGCGCCAGCCCGCGCCACGTGCCGGCCAAGGTCGTGGCGGTGGAGGACATCCCGCGCACCAAGTCCGGCAAGATCACCGAGCTTGCCGTCCGCGACGTCGTCCATGGCCGCGAGGTCAAGAACAAGGAGGCGCTGGCCAACCCGTCGGCGCTGGAGCTGTTCGCGGGGCTGGAAGAGCTGGAGAGCTAGGACAGCGGACCCTCGCCGTCCTCCGCACCAGGCGACCGCCCATATGGCCGGTTGGATTTGTCACGGTTGATCGCGCCGGAAAGTCACCCCATAGTCTCTGGCGGAGACTGGGTAACCGTTCCGTTACCCGGCAATGCTATAGTCGAATCAAATCCTTGCGATCCCTCCCGGTCCAACGGAACTGGATAAATCATGCCCGCTAACGACGGCGTCTTCCAGGGCGTCATTTTCAACGCCTATCCGGACAGCATCGGAAAACGACTTTCCGACAGCATCTCGTTGCTGAAAAAGCCGCAGTTGGAAGGCGCCTTTTCCTATTTTTACGTTCTGCCGACCTTCTTTCACAGCGATCTCGACCGCGGCTTTTCCATCATCGACTACGACATTGAAGAGGAGATGGCCTCGGCCGACGACCTCAAGGACCTGGAAGCCCTCGGCATCGGCCTGAAATTCGACCTGGTTCTCAATCACCTGTCGGTCGGGTCGCCGCAATTCCACGACATGCTGGAAAAGGGCGACCAGTCCGAGTTCAAGGATTTCTTTATCGACTGGAACGAGTTCTGGGCGCCGGACGGGCCGAGCGAGGACGAGCTCGACAAGCTGTTCATGAGGAAGCCGGGCCTGCCGATCCTCTATGTCCGTTTTCCGGACGGCAGCGAGCGGCCCTACTGGAACACCTTCTATCAGGAGGTCAACTATCCGGAAATCACGCCGGAGGACCTCGCCGGCGTCGACCACCCGCAGCCCTGGCAGTGCGCGGCCATGGTCGACATGGTCAACACCGCGATCCGCGAAAAGACGCCGCTGTCGGAGATCGATTTCGGCGCGTTCGAGGAATTGCGGGACAAGGTCCTCGATATCGTGGAATCGAAGCGCAGCTATCTCGGCCAGATGGACCTCAATGCGCGCTCCGAAAAGGTCTGGGAGTTCTACGCCGCGACGCTGAAGAAGCTGGCCGGCTACGGCGCCCGGCTGATCCGCCTCGATGCCTTCGCCTATCTGCACAAGGAGCGCGGCGAGCGCAATTTCTTCAACAAGCCCGGCACCTGGGACTATCTGGCGCGCCTGAAGGGTATGGCCGACGACTGCGGCCTGAAGCTCTTGCCGGAAATCCACGCCGCCTATGGCGAGGGCCTGCACGAGGAAGTGGCCGGCCAGGGCTTCCTGATCTACGACTTCTTCTTCCCGGGCCTCGTCATCGATGCGCTCGACCGCGGCGTTTCCGAGCCGTTGCGCCACTGGATCGCCGATATCCAGGAAAAGGACATCAAGACCGTCAACATGCTCGGCTGCCATGACGGCATTCCGGTGCTGGACCTCCGGGGCGACGGCACGGCCGATGGCGGGCTCCTCTCCGACGACGAGATCGAGGCGGTGATGAACCGCATCGTGGAGCGCGGCGGCCGGGTCAAGAACCTGTTCGGCCCCGACGGCAAGAAGATCGCCTATTACCAGGTCAACGCCACCTTCTACAGCGCCCTCGGCGAGAGCGACCGCAAGCTCCTGATCGCCCGCGCCATCCAGATGTTCATGCCGGGCCTGCCCCAGGTCTGGTATCTCGACCTCTTCGCCGGCAAGAACGATTACGCCGCCGCCGACCGCGGCGGCACCGGCGGCCACAAGGAAATCAACCGCACGGCGCTCGACCTCGACGACATCGAGGCCGATCTGGAGCGCCCGGTTGTGCGCGACCAGTTGAAGCTCATGCGCCTGCGCAACACCTTCCCGGCCTTTGCCGGCCGGCTGGTGGTGGAGCCGTCGGAGTCGCATCACCTGACGATGATCTGGATCAACGGTCCGGCCTATGCCCGGCTCGACGCCGATTTGAGGACCCACGGCTTCGTTGTTACCTATGACGCGGGCGACGGCCGGGAAAAGACCATCGACCGCCGCTAAGAACGGGAAGAAACCGGAGGCCTCCGATGAGCGACGCTAAGATCCTGGCGACCGACCTTGACCGCACGCTGCTGCCGAACGGAAGCTGGGAGCCGGACGAAAACGCCATCCCGCTCTTCAATGAACTGACGGAAAAGCACGGCGTCCTCGTCGTCTACGTCACCGGCCGCAATCTCGACTTGACGGAAAAGGCGATCGCGGAATTCGGCGTGCGCTATCCGGACTTTCTGTGCGGCGACGTCGGCACCTCGATCCGCAAGCGCGAGGGCGGCGCCTGGGTCGACGATCCGGGCTGGGACGCCCATGTGCGCCGCACCAGCCCGCGATGGGACGCCGCCGCGGTGCGCGATGCGGTCTCCGGCATTGCCGGCATACGCGAGCAGGAGGCCGAGCATTGCGGCCCCTTCAAGCAGAGCTACTACGCCGACCACGACGACCGCGAGCGCATCCTTGCCGAGGTCGAGGAGCGGGTGAAGGGCAAGTTCGACGAGGTCATCGTCTACAGCTTCGATTCCGGCAACGGCAACGGCCTCATCGATTTCCTGCCGCAAAGCGCGACCAAGCAGACGGCGCTGGAATACGTCGCTGAAGCCCACGGCGCACCGAAGGACGAGGTCGTTTTCTGCGGCGACAGCGGCAACGACATCTTCCCGCTGACCGCCGGCTTTTCCGGCGTCCTCGTGCGCAACGCCGACGCGCAACTGGTCGAGCAGGTCAAGGCCGCAATGGCGGAGAACCCGGATTTGAAAGCCTATTTCGCCAAGGGCGGCGTCATGGGCCTTTCCGGCTATTACACCTCAGGCGTCATCGAGGGCGCGGTGCATTACGGCCTGTTCGAGGGGTAGGGCAGCGCCTTTGCGGGCGCTATCCCATCAATGATCGTCATTGCGAGCGAGCAACGCGAGCGCGGCAATCCAGGGCCGCACGCTCCGAGCCAGTCGCTCTGGATCGCCGCGTCGGCCTTTCGGCCTCCTCGCGATGACGGCCGACGCCCTATTCCGTCTCCGCAACCTTCGCCAGCGCCGCCACCTTCTTCACCAGGTCGCCGCGTTCGGCCTTCGGCAGGCTGGAAAGCAGCGTCTTGCAGGCTTCCTGCCGATTGGTGACGATTTCCGCACATAGTGCCGAGCCCGCGTCGGTCAGCCTCAGATTGACGATGCGCCGGTTGGCGTCGTTGCGGAGCCGCACCACCAGGCCGCGCTCGGCAAGCCGGGCGATGACGCTGGAGACGGTGGTCGGCACGGCTTCCAGATGCGCCCCGACATCGGAGACGATGCAGTCCGGATGCTCGGCGATATAGAGCAGCGCCTGGGTGTCGATGGCGCTGACATAGACCGGCGCCTCCTCGGTGCCGGCAATGCCCTCGCGGAAGGGCAGCGTGTAATAGATCCGGCTGAGGGCGTCGCAAAAGCTCGCGGTTTGACGGTCCATGACTTCACCCTTCGCACAGTTCGACATTCGGTTACTGTTGCGAGAATATACCATGAATGCCAAAAAGGAAACCGAATTTGCGCAAGGGTTTTAAAAAGATCGGGCCGCCCGATCCCGACCCGCTTGCCGCCCCTGCGGTCGGGCTTTCCGGCAAAACATGTCTTGGTCATGTGACATTGTGGGACAAAGATAGGGCACACGACTCAGCCGCCCGACGCCCCGCACTGCCCGGCGCGTTTCCCGTTGCCGGGAACGATCAGCCGCCAGCCGTCGCGCGCGCCGAGGCCCGACAGACCCCAGGGGAGACCCCGCCATGATCACGGCATTCGTCCAGTTCCAGCTTGCGCCGGAAACCACCCTCGACGCCGCCACCGCCATCTTCCGCTCCACGGCGCCGCGCTATCTCGGCCTTCGCGGCCTCATCCGCAAGCACTACATCTTCGATCCGCAAAACGCCAAGGCGGGGGGCTTCTACGTGTTCGAGAACCGGGCCGCCGCCGAGGCCGTCTTCGACGATGCCTGGCGCGCGCTGGTCAACGAGAAATATGGCTGCGAGCCGGAACTGACCTTCTTCGACAGCCCGGTCTGCGTCGACAACGTCAAGGGCGAGATCATGGTGCTGCCGCAATAGGCCCCGGCCTTGCGATTGCTCAGGCGCCGGCGCGCTCGCGGCGTGCCGCCTTGCGGTCGCGGAAGGTGGAGGAACTGGTGCGGGCAAGGAAGATGACGGGCAGCAGCCCGACGGCGACGATGGCGAGCGCCGCCACCGCCCCGCGCTCGAACGCTTCCTGGGACGCGGCGGCATAGACCGTCGTCGACAGCGTCTCGAAGTTGAAGGGGCGCAACAGGATCGTCGCCGGCAGCTCCTTCATGCATTCCACGAACACCAGCATGGACGCCGTCGCCAGCGCCGGCTTGATCATCGGCATGTGGATTTCCACGAGGCTGCGGGCCGCCGTGCGTCCCAGCGCCCGCGACGCCATGTCGAGGTTCGGCGACACCTTTTGCAGGCCGCTCTCAAGGGTGCCGAAGGCGACCGCCAGGAACCGCGTCGCATGGCCATAGACGATGACGGCGCCGGAGCCGGTCAGCAGCAGGCCGGTGGAGATGCCGAAGGTCGCGCGCAGCGAGCCGTCGAGGAAATTGTCGAAGGCAGCGCTCGGAATGAGGATGCCGACGGCAAGCACCGTGCCGGGCACCGCATAGCCGATGGTGGAGAACCGGGCGATCATGTGGATCAGCCGGTTGCGCCGGAGCCTGAGCGTATAGGCAACGAGGAGGCCGGTCAGCACCGTCAGCACCACGGCGGCGAGCGACAGGCCGACGCTGTTGACGACGGCCGAGACGAACCCCGGAGCGCTCAGCTGCTCCAGCCGCCGCGAGGCGACATCGGCAAGGACGCTCGCCGGAACGACAAAGCCAAGGACGATGGGCGCGGAGCAGGCGAGGATGGCAAGGGCCGCCTTCCAGCCGGTGAGCCGGTAGTTCGGCAGCATCCGGTAGCGGCTGGAGGTCTGGTGATAGCGCTGGTGCCGGCGCGCGAAGCGCTCCAGCCAGATCAACAGGAACACGATGACCAGCATGGCAGTCGCCATCTGCGCGGCGCCGGCAAGGCTGCCGCGGTTGAGCCAGGTGTCATAGATCGAAAAGGTCAGCGTCTTGACGCCGAGATGCTCCACCGCGCCGATGTCGTTGAGGCATTCCATCATGGCAAGCGTCACGCCGACCGCGATCGCCGGGCGGGCGAGCGGCAGGGCGACGGAACCGAACAGCCTCAGCGGATTGGCGCCGAGCGTGCGCGCGACATCGAGGGCGCAGGCCGACTGCATCAGGAACATCGCCCGCGTCGTCAGGTAGACGTAAGGGTAGAGCACCATGCCCATGACGAAGACGGCGCCCGGCAGCGAGCGGATTTCCGGGAACCAGTAGTCGCGGGCGCTGGAAAAGCCGAAGACGGCGCGGATCGCCGTCTGGATCGGCCCGGTGACGTCCATCGCCTCCACATAGGTGTAGGCGACGATGTAGGTGGGGACGGCGAGCGGCAGAAGCAGTGCCCAGTCAAAGAGCCGCCTGCCTGGAAACCGGCACATGGTGACGAGCCAGGCCGTGGTCACCCCGACGGCAGTGACGACCCCGGCAACGCCGAGCATCAAAAGGGCGGTCGTGGAGATCGCCCGCGGCAGCACGGTGGAGATCAGGTGCGCCCAGACCTCGCCGGCCGGCGTCAGCGAGATGATGACCAGCGCCAGGATCGGCAGCAGCGCGAAGAAGGAGATGACGCTGACCAGCACCGTCCAGGCGACGTCGCTACCAAGGCGCGGTCCGAGCGTCCTGCCGGCGGCAGTCGATGCGTCGTCGAGGGTGGGGGCCGCAAAGCTCATGGCCGCACGTCCCGCCGGCCGGCGGGGAGCCGGACCGGCGGTGCCGTAATGCGGGTGGCGATCGAAGCAGATAGGTGCCCTGTTACGGGCATGCTCTCCAGTCTCCCACTGCCGCACCGCCCCAGGTGCGACCAATTGGCATTTGCAGTTTGAGATCTGGATATCACCGGTGAACCGATACGGTCAATAAAGCTTACGTACCGGATCCCTGCTGGATCAAGGGGCGGGGAAAAAACGTCAGAACGTCACCTGGCCGCGGACCCAGACGGTGCGGCCGGGCATGTTGACGGCATAGCGGTCCGGATCGCCGATATCGACGCGGTCGATGTGCTCCCGGTAGTTCTTGTCGAAGAGGTTTTCGACGCCCACGGAGATCTCGGCGAATTTCTGCGGTCGCAGCGAGGCGAAGAGGTCGACGGTGGCAAAGCCGTCGGTCTCCTGGTCGTCTTCGCCGGAGCCGGTCAGCGGGTCGATGTCGGCCCGGTCCTGGCGCGAGACGGCGCGCAGCCGCCCGCCGACGCTCCAGATCTCCTCCGAATATTCCAGCGTCACCTGGCCTTCCAGCGGCGGGATCTGGGCGAGCGGCCGGTCGTCCTCGGTGTTGTGGCCGTAGACATATTGCGACCAGAGACCCAGCTTCCAGCCGGGCGCGAAGCGCCAGTCGAAGGCGGCGGCGACGGCAAGGATCCGCGCATCGGCATTGCGGTAGATGTTGGAGCCGTCGGAGATGAGGACGCCGTCCTGGCCGCGGGCCTTGTCGCGGATGATGAAGTCTTCCACGAAGTCGGCATAGCCGCCGAGGCCGAAGCCATAGGGGCCGCGGGCGATCTTCACGCCGGCCGCGATCTTGTGGTGGGCCTCCGGGTCGATCTCCGGATTGCCGGCCCAGGTCTTGAAGCCGCCGGGCGTTCCCGGAGGCCCGACCCAGCTTGAGAGATACCGCTCGTGCATGTCGGCGGTGCGCATGTAGCGTCCGGCTTCGACGAACCACTGGCCGGCCTCGCTTTCCGTGGCCCCAAGGAAGTCGCGCTCGTAGCGCAGCGAGCCGGAGAAATTGTTTTCCGCCGCCGGATCGCTGCCATTCACCCCGTAGGTCTGCATCCATTGCTGGTTCGAGGTCAGCGGCGCCCCGGCCGGGCGGCCCGCCTGCACCTCGTTGGCCTTGGCGGCCTCGCCCTCGACCCGGTCGTATTGCGCCCAGAGCTTCAGCCGCTGTTTTGCGGTCAGCGCCAGCGCGCCCTCATAGATCACGCTGTACTGGGTGATCGTGGCGTCGGCGAAATTGAGGTTCTGCTTGGCGAGCGAGCCGAGCACCGGATGGTCGCGGTAGCGCGTGGCGTAGCGGTTCTCGTCGCGAAACCCGAAGCCGAACATATGCTGCACCGGCCCGGTGCGGGTGCCGAGCATGATTTTGAGCTCGCGCTCGCGGTTGTCGAGCAGCACCCGCCCCTTGGGCGTGCCGGGGGTCAGGGTGCGCAGGACGAAATTCTCGTTGCGCCGGTCGATTTCGCGCAAGAGCCCGTCGACCGCCACCTTGTTGATGAGCGTGTCGTTGTCGTCGTAGCGGTAGGTCAGCGTGCCGTAGACGATGTCGAGCTTCGGCGTGTCGACCGGGGCGGTGGCAAAGAGGATATCGCGGCGGTCGACGACGCCGCCGGATAACAGGAACTTGTGGATCGGCGAGAGATAGCCGATGGCGCCGTTGGCCACCCGCTTGGTCTCGCCGAAGCGCACGGTCTTTCCGGCGCCGTCCTCATAGGACCCGGATTCCTCCGCATAGGTCATGGCGCGGAACAGCACGCCGTCGACGAGCGCCGAGCCGCCGGCAAAGGCCTCGCGGCGGTCGCAGTTGCCGGTATAGGCGGTGCCGATCTTGCCGTGGACGCCGGCGCGCGCCTTGAGGCCGGGGTTGGCGCCCGCCGGAACGAATGTGCCCTTCGGCCCACCGTAATAGTGGCCGCAGCGGGACAGGTCGTAGCGCGGGACGTTGCGGAAGAGCCTTGTGTTGGTCGCCTGAAAGGTCAGGAACGGATAGTCGAAATCGACCTTCTTGCGCGGCGGCGTTTTTTTCTCCGCTGCCGCGGGCGCCGCCGCTTCCTCGTCCCGCCCCGCCTCAGCGTCCGCGCCGAACGCCGCTGCCGGCGCAAGGGCCGCCAGGCCGGCAAGGACCATCGCCAGTCGTCGTATCGCCACCATCGTCACCCCGTCTGCCGCACCACAGAGTCACCCCGTAAAATTGCAGGGCGCGGCTTAGCGCACCGCTGTATCCACTGGTATGACAGAGGTCAAATCCTTGCGATTTAGTCGCAAAGAGGGTCGCTTTGACGCGGCAACCGGGGGCCGGCGGAAGCGGTGAGAGGGGCGGTGGCGTCAGACGGTGGGTACGCCGCCGGAGAGCACCTTCGCATAAAGGTCGCTGTCGAGGTTCTGGCCGGACAGGACCACGCCGACGGTCTTGCCCTTCAGCGTCTCCTTCTCGGCCATCACTGCTGCGAGCGGGACCGCTCCGGCGCCCTCGGCGACCGTGTGGGTGGCGGCGAAGTAGAGCCGCATGGCATCGGCGACCTGCTCATCGGAGACCCGGGCGACGCGCGCAACCCCGTCCTTGATGATCGCAAAGGCCTCGGGCGAGGGCGTGCGGACCGCGACGCCGTCGGCGAAGGTGTTCGCGGTCTCCGTGGTGCGCCGCTCGCCGGCCTCGAAGGACTGCGCATAGGCGTCGGCCCTGTCGGAGACGACGCCGACGATCTCGGTCTTGTGGCCGAGGAGGTTGCGGGCCTGGACCATGCCGCAGATGCCGGAGCCGAGGCCGATCGGCACGAAGACGACGTCGAGATCCGGGGCGGCGGTCAAAAGCTCGTGGGAATAGGTGGCAACGCCGGCAACGAGGTCCGCGGCAAAGCTCGGCACCATCTCGTAGCCGAGCTCTTCGGCAAGCTCCATGGCCTTGGGGATCGCGGCGTCGAAGTCGGCGCCGTGTTCCACGACGTCGGCGCCGAAGGCGCGCATCGCCGCGTTCTTTTCCTTGGAATTGCCCTCAGGCACGACGATGGTGCAGGCAACGCCGGCCCGTCCCGACGCATAGGCAAGGCTCTGGCCGTGATTGCCGCGCGTCGCCGACACGATGCCCTTCACATGCGGCCGCTCGCGCTTCAGCCGGTCCACATAGACGAGCCCGCCGCGCACCTTGAAGGCGCCGATCGGCGTCATGTTCTCGTGCTTGACGACGACCGTGGTGCCGGCGGCCTCGGCCAGAAGCGGCCAGCGATAGGCGGGCGTCGGCGCCATCGCCTGGTAGACGACGTCGCGCGCGGCATCCAGTTGCGACTGTGTGAGCATTGGGGGCCCTTTCCCGGTTTATTTTAGAAGCCGGGCATAGACCATTTGCGGCGCCGGGGAAATCGCCCCGGCCAAGAAAACGGCGCAGCGGGGCGGGGCATATCGCCCACCCCGCGCAAGGCATTGAAAAACGGGCCTATTCGGCGAGTACCCGGGTCGTCGGGAAGCTGATTTCCACCAGCGTGCCGCTGCCGTGGTCGGAGGTGATGGCAAAGCTCGCCCGGTTGGCCTCCGCCAGCGCCTTGGTGAGCGGCAGGCCGAGGCCGGTGCCGCCGCTGAAGCGCGAGGTGTGGAGCTGCCGGAACGGCTCCAGCGCCATCTCGATCTCCCGCTCGCTCATGCCGACGCCGGTGTCGCGGACCCGGAGCGTCACCTCGCCATTGTCTTCGAGCGCGGTGGAGACGATGACCTGGCCGCCCGGCGTGTTGAACTTGATGGCGTTGGACAGGAGATTGAGCACGATCTGGCGCAGGCTCCTGGGATCGGCGACGACCTTCGGCACGGACGCCGGCAGGCTGGTGCGGATGATGATCCGGGCGCGGTTGGCCTGCGGCTGCAACAGCGCCACGCCCTCCTGGATGATCTCTGCCGGCGACACCGCCTCGAAGGTGAGCTCCAGCTTGCCGGCCTCGATCTTGGACAGGTCCAGGAGATCGTTGACGAGGCTCATGATGTGCTCGCCGGAGGTGTGGATATCGCGCAGATAATCGCGGTAGCGGTCGTTGCCGATCGGCCCGAAGCGCTCCTCCATCATCACTTCGGAAAAGCCGATGATGCCGTTCAGCGGCGTGCGGATCTCGTGGCTGATCTTGGCCAGGAAGTCGGATTTTTGGGACGAGGCATCCTCGGCCTTGCGTTTGGAGGCGGTCAGTTCCTCCTCGGCCTTCTTCCACTGGGTGATGTCGCGCAGCACCGCGCAGTATTTGCGGTCGCCGCCATAGGCCGGCGCCGCGCCGGCCCGCTCCGAGGTGTCGTCGAGCCGGCCGATGGTCATGAACAGCGGGATCAGCCCGCCCTGGGCGGCAAGGCCGATGACCTCGCGGCCGTCATTGAGGAGGCTGGCGACGCCGTTCCTGGTCAGCCCGTCGAGATAGTCGGTGGCCGAGCGCCGGCTTTCCGGGGCAAGGAACTGCACCAGCCGGCGGCCGATCATCGCCTCGCGGTCGCTGCCGAAGAGCGCCTCCGCGCTGGCGTTGACGCCGAGGATGGTGCCGTCGCCGTCGAGGATCAGCGTGCCGTCGGTGGCGGTGTCGAGGATGGTCTCAAGCTCACGGACGCGGTGCCGGGCGCTCGCCAGTTCCGGGCTCTCCGCCGGTCGCTCCGCGACGAGGCGCGGCCGGGAGCTTCCCGGCTCTTCGGCCGGGCGGAACGACATCATCAGCGCGTTGCCGTCGTTCCACGGCACGGCATGGAGCCGGGCCATCACCGAGACGAGGTCGTCGTCGCGGCGGCGCAGGCGCACATAGCGGTCGGCCGGGCCGCCGGCATCGCTCTCGGAGGGGCCGTCGGCTTCCTCGCCGGGGCCGACGATGATGGCGTCCAGCCCGCCGGCCTCGTCGAGGGCGTCGAGGCTGTCATAGGCGATCAGGTCGAGCATCGGCTGGTTGGCGTAGATCACGGTCTGGTCGCGGGCGATCAGCACGCCGACCGGCAGCCGGTCGAGAAGGCTCGGATCGATCTGGCGCGGCTTGTAGGAGGCAAAGGCGGAGGGAAGCGGCACGACGTTCTCCGCCTCCGCGCCGTCGGTTTTCAGCGCGGTTTCGGCAACCTCGTCGTCGTCGCCTTCCAGCCGCGCGCCGAGCGCATCGGCTATCTGGCGGAACGCCTGCAGTTCGGGCTTCGACAGGAGCGGCGCGCTTGGCGTGGTGCGCAGGATCGCCGGCGGCTCATCCCGCGGCTCGTATCGCAGTTCGGGGGCGAAGACGTCGGCTTCCCGCTCGGCGATGTCGTCGGCCGGTTCTTCGGGGTCGGCCGTTGCGCCGATCTCCGATTCGGCTTCCGGTTCCCCGGCCGGTTCGGCCTCGGTGGCCGCAGGCCCTTCGTCTTCGGCCTCCGGTTCCGCGGCCGTCTCGGCCTCCTCCGGCGTTTCGTCGCCGGAGGACTGGATCCGGCGGGCGATTTCGTCCATCGCGCCGGACGTAAGGCCGACAGCAGTCACCGATGCTGCGGTGTCGGCGGTCTCGGCGGTCTCGGTGTTTTCCGTGTCCGGGGCGTCGGTCCCATCCGGCACGTCGCTGGCGATGCCGTCGCCGAGATGGCGTCCGGAGGCGAGCGGGTCGAACTCGGCTTCCATCGTCCGGCAGACGCCGAAGCCGCGATAGCCCTCGAATTCGCGGCCGCGGCCGAAGGCGGGCAGGGCGGCGAGATCGACGGGAACGCGCAGGTCCGTGCCTTCGACCGGCCAGTCGACGGTGATCCCGCTCCAGGTGTCCTGCTTGGAGATCGCGGCCGAGACCTCGTCGGCCTTGGCGAGCCGGTAGCGTTCGGCGACCTCCGGCCAGGTCCGGTCGACGATGCTTGCCGCCGCCGGGCCGACGGCGTCGGCGAATTCGTGGCTGACGAAGGTGAAGGTGCCGTCCGTATCCATCTGCCAGACGAAGCGGTGCGGCCGCTCCCGGCGCTTGAAGGTGAAGGCGGCCGGCGTCGGCGCCTCGTGCGGCACGCTCGCGGGCGCTTCCGCAGCGGTCGGGGCGGGGGAGGGGATGTCTTCGTCGGCGGCCGCCTCGGCCACATTGCTCTCTTCGGCGGCCTCAGCCGGCGCGTCTTCGGAGATCGTTTCGTCCGCGACATCGGCCGGCGGCACTGCCGCGTCGTCCGTTTCCTCGCCGGCATCGGCAATGCCTTCTTCGGCATCGGATGCCGAAAGCTCCGACGTCTCCTCTGTCGGCCCTGCGTCGGCTTCGGCGGGCTCCGGAGCGCTCTCCGGCGCGTCGGTCGCGTCCTCATCGGGCTGCGGGCGCGCTTCGCCGACGGGCGAGGGCGTGGCAATCGTCTGCTGCACCATCGGCGGCAGGTCTGTCCTCTTCTCGCCGTTGCCCTGCGGGGCGTCGTCGCTGGACCAGTCCTTCGGCAGGTCGGGCGTTCCGTCGCCCGGCGCCGCCGCCGGCTCCGCCGGCCGCCGGCGCTCCGACATCGACGGCACCGGCACGCCGGGCCAGGCCGTCGCCATCGCGGCGGGGTCGGCCGCAAGGGCCGCCGCCTCGCCAGGCGTTGCCAGAAGCGCGATCGCCTTGCCGGTATCGCCGAGCCGGGAAATCAGCATGCGCCGGCCGGCAAAGGCGCCGGAGAGCGCGGTTGCCGCCGTGGCGCCGTGCGAAAGCGCGCTGCCGACGGCGGCCGCGACCGTGTCGGGAATGTCGGCCGGGGCCGGAAAGCCGGGCCCCGCGGCAACGATGGCGCCATCGGCGTCGATGACGGCGGCGCGAAGGCCGTTGCCGCCGAGGACGGCGCAATCGTCGGAAAGGCGCTGTTCGGCGTCCTCCGGCGCATCGATCATCTCGTTGAGCCCGATGCCGAGGACGACGGGGTCCGCATCGCCCCGCTCCACGACCGTGCACAGCACCGGCGTGCTGACCGCCGTCATGCCGCGATAGAGGCGAAGCTGGACGATCTTCGGCCGGTCGGCACCGCTTGTCGCGAGCCGGGCGATATGGCCGGCAACGCCGCCGCGGGAAAAGTCGCGACCGGCAAGGGCGGCAAGGGTCCGCGCCCTGAAGAAGCGGGTGCCCGCGGCATTGGCCCACAGAATGCGGCGGCCGCTGGCGTCCCAAAGCCAGACTGGCCGCGCATCGCCGAAATGGGCCCCGATGCGCGGATCGCCGAGGAAATCGATAAGCTGTGCGGCGGATATACTCATACGTTTTCGGTCCGTCGTGCCACGGCCGGCCCCGATATTCGGCGCCGCGGGCCTTAGGTGTCGACCCCATGTCCTTTAATACTTTGTTAATATATAGTATTCGCGATCGCGTCCATCATCGGACCCGGTCCCGGGCGGCAAGATTGCCGACAGGGTAAACGCCGCCCGGGCTGGGAGATTTATGTTGCGGTGCAGCATTTTCGTTGATAGGTTGCGGCCACGTCGGGCGACCATCGATAACAACAACGCGGCCGGCGACGGATTCACGCTTGGGAGTAACCGCAAATGGCAACCAAAAAACCGACCGGCTTCGAGATGCCGGATCAGTTTCGGCAGATGGCCGAAGGCAACGTCAAGCAGGCCCAGCAGGCCTTCGACGAAATGATGTCGGCGATGCAGAAGGCCGTGACGACGGTGGAATCCTCCGCCTCCACGGTCCAGACCGGCGCCCTCGATTTCAACAAGAAGGCGCTCGGCTATGCCGAGGAGAACGTCGCCAAGGCCTTCGAATATGCGACGAAATCGCTGCAGGTCGCGGACATGCAGGAGCTGATGCAGCTCCAGAACGAGTTCCTGCGCACGCAGATGACCGCGCTCGGCGAACAGGCCCGCGAGCTCTCCGACGCCGTCACCCGGACCGCCACGGAGGCGACCAAGAGCGGCGACAAGTAGGCGCCGGTCCGCCCCTTTGCGATAATGGAAAGGCCGGTTCCCGCCGGCCTTTTTTGCGTTCGGCTCCCGGCCTTGCCGCTATCCCCTTCAGAAAACGCGGATTTTGCTGCAGCGCAAAAAAATATTGCATTGCAGCAAAAGTCTCCCTATATTGGGTCGCAGAGTTGAGGGGCAGACATTCTGCCAGTTCCGGTATCGGCACCGACGGCAACGGGTCGGGCGGGGCCTGCCAGGAAGCAGAGTTTCCCATTCGTTCCGCGCGGATCACCTGGCGACGGACAACCGAGGAGAAAGACAATGGCCACCACCGAAAAGACCACCAAGACCGCTGCCAAGCCGGCCGCCAAGGCCGCCGAGGACACCTTCGCCATCGGCAATATGGGCAATATGGAAGTCCCGACCGCCATGCGCGAGATGGCCGAGAAGAGCGTCACCCAGGCCCGCGACGCCTACGACAAGTTCCGCACGGCCACCGAGGACGCCACCGGCATGATGGAGGACTCCTACGAGACCTCCCGCCAGAACGCGATCGAGTTCAACAGGAAGGCGATCGACCTGGTCAAGGAGAACGCCGACGCGACGTTCGACTTCTTCAAGGACCTGCTCGGCGCCAAGTCGATGGCCGAGGCGATCGAGCTGCAGACCGGCTTTGCCCGCAAGCAGTTCGAGGCCGCCGGTTCCCAGGTCAAGGACATGCAGGAACTGGCCACCCGCGCCGCCACCGACGCCTCGCAGCCCTTCAAGGAAGTGTTCGAGAAATCCTTCAAGAACATCAAGGTCGCTTAAGCTTCCTCCCACGACCTGATGTTAGCCTGGCGCCCGGTGCATCGCACCGGGCGTTTTTTTATGGTTTTTGAAGGCGGTAGGGCAACCGATTCGCGGCCCGGCCAGCGCTCCGGCGAGGGATTTCGGGGCGCTTTCCGATTGGCCCGATGCCCTCTTGAAAAGGCGGCGGTTTCTCCATATTGTCCGCCAACGTTTCGCCTGTGCAGCTGTAGCTCAGTTGGTTAGAGCGCCGGATTGTGGATCCGGAGGTCGTAGGTTCGACCCCTACCAGCTGTACCATTTCTCCAGAATTCGGCCGATTTCCCCCGCGCGTAGCCCGCGCCCGCGCCGTCACGATTGTGCGTAGACCGCGTAGGCATCATAAAAGTTGCATAAATGGCACACGTCCCTTGGTAGAAATACCAAGTGCTTTTTGGGGAGTATCGAGGCCGCGCCGAATGCGCTATTGTTCCCTTGCATGCTGGAGGACTTAAGGCGTGTTGAACGACGCTGGCTCGTGTGGCCCGCCGTTCAACACGCCTTCTTTTATGTGCAAACGCCTGGAAGTAGCGGGGCGTAAGGCCTCAACCGGATACGGCGGATACCCTCAGAATCGGTAGCCGGCCTCGTCAAGGAACGCCTTCAGCGCCTCCGGAAACGGGACCGAGACCTGGTCTTCCGGCTTGCAGCTTTCCATCGGCTGGCCCGTGCGGCAGATGTCGTAGCCCTCGTCCTGGGGCGCTTTCTTGTAGGCCTCCAGCATCGCCTCCCAGGCCTCCTTGCCTTCCCCGACCAGCGATTTCTGCGCCACCCAGCCGGCATAGAAGCCGGCGGCGAACTCGCCGTTGCGGTCCGCGGCCCAGCCCTCCATCGCCTTGATCCAGGTGCGGTGCTTCTTTTCGAAGCGCTTGTCGCGGGTGACGTCCACCGGCTTGCCGTTCCGGATGGCGAGAATCTTCAGCGGTGCGGCGCTGCAGGCGTAGCAGTCGAAGGCATAGAGGAAGCGGTTGTCGATGATCACCAGTTCCCCGGTGCCGTCGCCGTCGGCATCCTCCAGATAGTCGCCGCCGCCATCCCAGTCGCCGATCACATGGGCCGACCATTTGCCGGCCTTGTCGGCGGCCGCGACGATCACCCGCGTGCAGCAATGGGCGCCGCCCGAATAGCTGGAAAAGACGACCTCGGGCGTGGCGTTCCCCGGATCCATCTCGGCGATCTCGGCCGCGCCCTGGCGCCAGTCGGAGCCGGCCGACACGCCCTCGGTGCGCAGAACGGTGCGCCCGTCGACGATCACCTCTAGGAGCGGCACCACCTCGGTGGCGCCGCCGCTGATCTGCGGCTCGGCGATGACCCGAGCCGTGATGCCGCCGGCGCTGACCTCGACCCGCTCGTGCTCGTCGTCGAGTTCGGCCCTTGGAAAGCTGGTCTCCGCCACGGCGGATGCGACAAGGAAAAGGCCGAAAAGTCCGGCGATGGTGGCCGACAGAATTGGTGCGCGCATGTGTTTGAGCCCCCGCTCGTTTCCACCTTCGGCGTGGCCCGGTGTCCGGATAGCGTTCGCCGCCATGCGTACTCCGGTGCATTTTGGGGCGACTATATCGGCAGTGCGCCGCCCCGTCATCGTCTTAAACGGCCAGAATGCTGCCCCTTTCGAGGGCCTCGCGTGCCAGCGCGACCGCTTCCCCGGTGTCGCCGGAGGCATCGACCCGGGCCCAGGTGATGGTGCCGAGGTCGTAGGTGAGCTGGCGTTCCACCACCGAGACGTCGGCGTCGGAGGCATCGCCGGTGCGCGCCTCGACGCGGGCAAACAGCGTTTCGGCCGGCGCTTCCAGCCACAGCCCCTGGAAGGGCACCTCCACCGCCTCGGCGATCCGTTCCGCGGCCGCGCGTTCCGCCGGCATGGAGAATACCGCATCGAGCACCACCGACTGGCCGGCAGCGAGCGCCGTGCGCGCCTTGGCGATGATCCGGTGATAGACCTCGTGGGTGACCTCCAGCGTGTACGCGTCCTCCGGCAGGTGCTCGGTCTCCGGGATCCCGAAAAGGTCCTTGCGCTCGATGTCGGAGCGCAGCACCAGCGCCCCCGGCGCCCGGTCGAGATGCGGTGCAACGGCCGCGGCGATCGTCGACTTGCCGGTGCCGGAAAGCCCGCCGACCGCATAGAGCCGCGGCGGCGCCGGGTCCATCAGGGCGCGGGCGAGCGCGAAATAATCGCCCGCCTGGGCCGAGGCCTCGGCAAAGGCGGCGCCGTCCAGATGCGCCAGCCGCGACGCCGTCACCATCGCCCGGATCCCCGCGCGCAGCGCCATGAAGAAGGGCAGGGCCGCCAGCGCCTCGAAATGGTCCGGGTCCGGCCGGTGCGCCAGATAGCGGCAGAGCACCCGGTTCGCGGCCCGGTGGTCGCCGCGCTGCCACAGGTCCATGAGCAGGAAGGCGAGGTCGTAAAGGACGTCGTTGGTGGCGATCGAATCGTCGAACTCGATGGCGTCGAACAGCACCGGCTTGCCGTCGAAGCAGGCGATGTTGCCGAGATGGCAGTCGCCGTGGCAGAGCCGGATATGGCCGAGCCGGCCACGCTGCTCGATCAGCGGGGTGAGGCGGGCGAGTGCATCCTCCATCGCATGCGACAGGGCATGGACCTGGCCGATGTCGAAGAGATCCGGCCATTCCTTGAAGCCGGCCTCGTTGTTGGCGATGTAGCCGGCAAGGCTTTTCAGCCATGGCAAGGCGTCGCGCTTCGGCGCCCGCTCGTGGGAGGCCGCGATGCGGGCGACCAGCGCATCGACCAGCCGGTCGCTGAGCGGGCCATGCTCGGCGATGCGGTCGAGCGTCTCGGTCTCGTCGAAGCGGTTCATCCGGACCGCCCACGCAACGGGCGTTCCCGCGCCGCCGATGGCGAGCCCGCCATCTGGCTCGCGGGTGATGGCGACGACGTCGCGATAGATCTCCGGCGCGTTGTCGCGGTTGACCTCGATTTCGCGATGGCAGGCGCGGCGGCGTTTCTCCAGCGTCGAAAAATCGAGAAAGGGATAGCGCACGGCGCGCTTGATCTTCAGCACCTCATCGCCGGCAAGGAACACCATTGCGGCGTGGGTGTCGATCCGCCGCACGTCCTGCTTGAGCCCGTAAGTCTTTGGATCCTGGAGGAAAGCGACGATTTCGCCCTGGTCCTGCATGACGTGCTGGCGGTGCCGGGTGTTGTTGCTCATTGTGCGTTTCCCCATCTGTTGAAGACGGTGGACTCCGCCCGGGCGACATTTGTTCGTGCCGTCACAAATCCGTTGACGGATGTCGCTCTGGTGGAGTTCGATTGCGACAGATCGTTGAATCTGTTCAGCATAAGTTGAAAGCCGTGTGGGGGAGTGACGCCATGGAACATCTCGGACTGAAAAAGATCAGGTTGAATCTGGCCCGCACCAAGGAACACCCTGGTGGGTCGTCCCTGCATGGCTACGAGTTCATTGCTCCCCTCGATGATAACGGCCACATCGATCCCGTCGAATGGAAAAAGCAGCGCATGCATTGCCGCGTTCGCCGCTTCTGGGGCGACGAGGAGGAGGATCTCGGCCATCTGGTCCACCGCCGCGGCGGAACCTGGGCCTTCCACTACGACATCGACGGCGACGAGGACGACGAGGCCGGCTACAAGTTCGGCGAGCACCCGTTCCGGCCCGGCGAGTACGTCTCCATCCGCGACGAGGACGGCGACCTCTACACTTTCCAGGTCGTCACCGTCGTCGACGTCTGAGGCCGGCCGGCACCAACCAGGGCGGGCTGCGGCAAGCGGTCACAGGATCGGAAAACCGGTATCCGGCCCGCCGCCATGCAGGCGGCGAGGCCGCCGATGCGGCGTTGGTCGCAGGCCCGGTAGCCCATCAGGGAAAACCCGGAAAACTCCGCATTTCTGTCGGGGCCGCGGCCGTCCCGCCGTGGTGTATTTGCGCGCCTTGATTGAGGTATTTCCGAGTACCATCCACCTCTTCTCTCTCGCTCCGCACTGGCTGCCGACCACCGTCATTGACAAAGATCAAAGCAACCGCGGGGCCATTCAGGAAGATGGAGTGGATATCGGGCCGACGTCGACGGGGTAACGCTCGTTCGGTCGGCCGCAAGGTGTGAAGGAGAGAAGACGACAGAACGCGCGTGGCAGGACAAGGACCGGTCCCCGGTCGAACGCTCCGACAGGCTTTGAAGCGGATGTCCGCTGCCGGTCGAAGCCGATCCCGAGGGTATTGAGGCCGCCCGCATCGCGATCAAGTCGAAATCCTGAGCTTTTCAAGCTTCCCCCCTTGTGTCGCTCCAATTGAGCAACACACTGCCGCGTCCCTGGTGGGCGCGGCATTTTTTTTGATTTGTCGCCGTTTTCCGCTCCGCCACTTGCGCGCGGGCGCCGCCCCGCGTAAGCCCGGACCATCCCCTCGCGATCCCCTTCCAGTGAGAGACCATCGGACATGAGTGCGAATATGCGGACCGGCGGCGAGCTTGTTGTGGACGCCCTTGTCGCCAACGGCGTCGACCGGGTGTTCTGCGTTCCGGGCGAGAGCTACCTGGCGGTGCTCGACGCCCTCTACGACACGGAGATCGCCGTCACCGTCTGCCGCCAGGAAGGCGGCGCGGCGATGATGGCCGAGGCCGACGGCAAGATGACCGGCCGGCCGGGCATCTGCATGGTGACCCGCGGCCCCGGCGCGACCAACGCCGCCTCCGGCGTCCATGTGGCGCGCCAGGATTCCACGCCGATGATCCTGCTGGTCGGCCAGATCGCCCGCGACCAGCGCGACCGCGAGGCCTTCCAGGAGGTCGACTACCGCCAGATGTTCGGCGGCATCGCCAAATGGGTGGCCGAGATCGACCAGGCCGAGCGCGTCCCGGAATATATGGCCCGCGCCTTCACCGTGGCGATGTCCGGCCGTCCCGGCCCAGTCGTGCTCGCCCTGCCGGAGGACATGCTGCGCGAGCTGGCGCCAGGAAAGACCGTCCCGGCCGCGTGCCCGGTGGAGGTCTCGCCCGGATCGTCTCAGATGGAAGCGGTGGCGGTGACGCTGGCAACGGCCGAGCGGCCGATCGTCATTGCCGGCGGCGCGCGCTGGAGCGAGGAAGGCCGCGCGGCGTTGCAGCGCTTTTCCGAACGCTTCGACCTGCCGGTCGCCTGTTCGTTCCGCCGCCAGCACCTCTTCGACCATACCCACCCGAACTATGCCGGCGACGTCGGCCTCGGCATCAACCCGAAGCTGGCCGAGCGCATCAAGGGCGCCGACGTGGTCATCCTGATCGGCGGGCGCATGTCGGAAACGCCGAGCCAGGGCTACACGCTCTTCGACGTGCCCATGCCGCACCAGACGCTGATCCACATCCATCCGGACGCCGGCGAACTCGGCCGGGTCTACATGCCGGCAATGGCGATCAACGCCAGCCCGGACGCTGCCGCCGGCGCGCTGGACAAGCTGGTGCCGCCGGCGGCCCGCGACATCTGGAAGGCGGCGACACGGGCCGCAAACGGCGATTATCTGGAATGGTCGGTCCCGCCGGAAGATATCCCCGGCGACGTCCAGCTCGGCGCCATTGTCGCAAAACTCCGCGACGAGCTGCCGGCCGATACGATCATCACCAACGGCGCCGGCAACTACGCCACCTGGATCCACCGCTTCTGGCGCTTCCGCAAGCTCGGCACCCAACTCGCCCCGACGTCGGGCTCCATGGGCTACGGCGTTCCCGCCGGCGTCGCCGCCAAGCTGCGCTGGCCGGACCGCACCGTCATCGCCATGGCCGGAGACGGCTGCTTCCAGATGACCGGCCAGGAATTTTCGACCGCCGTCCAGTACGGTGCAGCCCTCATCGTCGTCGTCGTCGACAACGGCATCTACGGCACCATCCGCATGCACCAGGAGCGGAACTATCCCGGCCGTGTCATCGGCACGGACGTCGGCAACCCGGACTTCGCGGCCCTCGCAAGGGCCCATGGCGGCCACGGCGAGACGGCGACGAAAACGGAGGAGTTTTTCCCGGCGTTGGATCGCGCGCGTCAAAGCGGCAAGCCCGCGATCCTCCACGTCCGCATCGACCCGGAAGCGATCACGCCGGCAACGACCCTCTCGGCGATCAGAGCCGCGGCGAAGAAGGCGAGGGGGGCGTAGGGCTGGCTGGCGTCAGTGCACCGCGCTGCTCGTTGAAGCCCCGGTCCCACCCCATCCTCGGCCGTCACCCCGGATTTAGTCCGGGGCCTATTGCCCCTACCCACGCGGTATGCCGTCGGTGAAGGTCCTCGGGCTTTGCGCGGGGCACCGTCGTGCGTAGTGCCGCAACGGCATACCGTGTCGAGGTGGGCAATGGATCCCGGCTCAAGTCCGGGATGACGACTGAGTTTTGGGGCGCCGTGAGGCGTCCTCCGCCGTCATTGCTGTGCGAGCGCAGCGAAGCAATCCAGAGCGGCGTTGCCGATAGCGTATCGCGTTGCCCGTTGAAACGCCGACCGCGCCACACCCTCCGCCGTCACCCCGGCCCCCGAGCCGGGGCCTATTGTCCCTGCCCACGCGGTATGCCGTCGGTGACGTTCATCGGCCTTTGCGCGGCGCGCCGTTCGTCGCGGAGCCGCGCCGGCATACCGTGTCGAGGCGGGCAATGGGTCCCGGGTCAAGCCCGGGATGACGACTGAGTTTTGGGCTGGCATGTAAGATCATCGAGCCCGCAGGGCTCGCAAGGCCGACCGCCCGCCGGCGCCGTAGCGCCGCCCCCGCGGAGGCCAGCGAGCGTCAGCGAGCGCGCGGCCGCGAGCGCCCCCGAAGCCCCCAGGCTTCGCAAGGGCGACCGCCCGCCGGCGCCGTTGCGCCGCCCCCGCGGAGGCCAGCGAGCGTCAGCGAGCGCGCGGCCGCGAGCGTCCCCGAAGCCGTCAGGCTTCGCAAGGGCGACCGCCCGCCGGCGCCGTTGCGCCGCCCCCGCGGAGGCCAGCGAGCGTCAGCGAGCGCTCGGCCGTGAGCGCCCCCGAAGCCGTCAGGCTTCGCAAGCCCGAACGGGCGCCGGCGCCTATGCGCCGCCCCCGCGGAGGCACGCGCGCAACGCGTCTGCCGTAAGCGAAAACGAGGGCCGCGAGCACCCCCGAAGCCCCCAGGCTTCGCAAGGGCGACCGCCCGCCGGCGCCGTTGCGCCGCCCCCGCGGAGGCACGCGCGCAGCGCGTCTGCCGTGAGCGCAAACCAGAACCCTGAGTGAAAAAACTACCCAACCTTCTCCAACTGCGGCACCGGCGATGCATCCGCGTCGGGCGTCACTTCCAGCGTCACCTTGGCGATGGAGCGGTCGTCCTCGGAGGTGCGGACGGAAAAGCCGAGCGCCTCGCAGATCGCCAGCATGCCGCCGTTCTCGTGCAGCACCTCGCCGTTGATGACCTTGATGCCGTCGGCGCGGGCGTATTCGATGATCTGGTTCATCAGCACCCAGCCGAGGCCGAGGCCCTTCAGGGGCGAGCGGATGAGGACGGCGTATTCGCCCGTGTCGTGGTCGGCGTCGGCGTGCAGGCGGACGACGCCGAGGAGCTGGCCGGTATTGCCGTCAAGCGCGATGAAGGCCATCGCCCGCGCATAGTCGATCTGGGTCAGCCGGGAAAGGAACGCGTGGGTGAACTCCTTGATCGGCGCGAAGAACCTCAGCCGCATGTCCTCGTCGGAGACCTCGGCGAAGAAGTCGTCGTAGAGCACCTCGTCTTCGGGGCGGATCGGGCGGAGGAACACCGGACGGCCGTCCTTCAGCGTGATGTTGCGCTCCCATTCCTGCGGATAGGGCCGGATGGTCAGCCGCGGATGGCCGAGCTTGTGGCGGCTGCGGTCGACCGGACCGATGGCGACGCGCGCATCGAGCACGACCATGCGGCCGGACTCAATGACGATCGGGTCGAGGTCGAGGTCGCGGATCTCCGGGAAGTCGATGGCGATCTGCGACAGCCGCACCAGCAGATGGGCGATCGCCTCCGGGTCGATCGCCGCGCTGTGCCGCGAGCCGGCGAGCACATGGGAGATGTCGGCGCGCTGCAGGAGGAGGCGCGCAAGGTTGAGGTCGAGCGGCGGCAGGTCGACGGCAAGGTCGATGACGCCTTCGGAGACGACGCCGCCGAGGACGATCAGCGGACCGAACACGGGATCGTCGGTGATGCCGCCGACCAGCTCGTGGGCGTGGCGGGCATCCAGCATCGGCTGGACGACGACGCCGTCGATGCGCTTGTCGGGGTGCTCGGTCGCCATCCGCTCCAGCATCTTTTCCGTCGCATCGGCAACGGCGGCGGGCGAGGGCAGGTCGAGCCAGACCCCGTCGACATCGGAATGGAACGGGATGTCGGGAGAGGCGATCTTGATGGCAAAGCGCCGCGTGCCGGTGGCCAGCCGATGGGCGGCGACCTCGGCCTCCGCGCCGTCGGTGACGACGATCGATTCCATCACCGGGATGCCGTAGGCCGACAACAGGATGCGCACCGAGGTCGGGTCGAGCCAGTTGCGCCCGGCGATCAGGCAGCGCTCGATGACGGTGCGGGCGCGCACGGCCGCCGGCGTGAAGCCAGCCGGCAGGCTCGGCGGCGTGCGCATCAGGAGCTCCTGGCCTTCGGCGTAGCGCACCAGGTGCATGAAGCCGCGCACGGCTTCCGACGGCGTGCGGTAGCAGGGAATGCCGGCCTCTTCCAGCATTTGCCGCAGCGCCGGGTCCTCGTCGGCGAGCACCACCGTCACCGGCTTCTTCTTCATGCTGGCGCGGCGGGTCTTCTTGGCCGTCTCGGCAATCGCGGTGACCGTCTCTGCCGTGGAGATGAAGGCGTTCGGCGCAATGACGACGAGGACGCCGTCGGTCTGCTTGTCGGCCATCAGCGCGGCGATGGTGTGGGAGAAATGCTCCGGCGGGGCATCGTTGTCGAGCACGAACGGATTGGCATTGGCGGCCGCGGGCCTCAGGAACTTCTTCAGCTCCTCGCGGCTTTCCGGGCTCGGCTTGGCGATCTGGCCGCCGCCCGCCTGCAAGCGGTCGGAGGCGACATTGGCGAGTGAATGGCCGTTGCCGACGATGGCAAGGCGCCGGCCGAAGCCGGGCTTGAAGCGGCTGACGGTCTCGGCTGCATCGAACATCTCGTCGAGGTCCCGGACCCTGAGCAGGCCGGCGCGCTGGAACGCCGCGTCATAGGCGGCATCGGGGGTGGCGAGACGGGCGCTTTCGGTGAGTACCTCGTCGCGCCGGTGGCCATAGGCGCCCGAGCGCAGCACGATGACCGGCTTGGAACGCGCCGCGGCGCGCGCCGCCGACATGAAGAGGCCGGGATTGGAGATCGATTCCAGGTGCAGGAGGATCGCCCGCGTCCGGTAGTCGTTGGCGAACCAGTCGAGCATGTCGCCGACGGAGATGTCCGTCTTCTGGCCGAGCGAGACGACGCCGGAAAAGCCCACATGGTGGGCGGCGCCCCAGGCGAGCATGGCGTTGACAACGGCGCCGGAGCGCGAGACGAGGGCGAGGTCGCCGGGCGTCGCGCTGTGTGCGGACAGCGAGACGTCGAGCTTGGCGTGCGGCGAAATGATGCCGAGGCTGCCCGGGCCGACGACGCGGATGCCGCAGGCACTGGCCGTCTTGACCATCCTGGCGCGCGTGTCGTGGTCCCAGGCATCGAAGCCGGACGCCATCAGGACGACGGCCTTCGTGCCCTTGTCGGCAAGGGCTTCCAGGTCGCGCGCCGACGTCTCGGAGCCGGCCAGCAGCACGGCAAGCTCCGGCGCGGCGGAAAGCCCGTCGATGGTATCGGAACGCGTGAAGCCGTCCGGGATGTCGCCGTCGATGGCGCAGGCAATCCTGTCGCCGGGAAAGCCGGAGGCGGCGATCCTGTCGAAAAGGATGGACTTGGCCTTGTCGCCGAAGCGGTTGGGGCCGATGACGCCGAGGCTGGCCGGCCGCATCAGGACGTCAAGGTTTCGAACGGTCATGGTGTCACCCGTAAACGTTGTGCGTTACGTGCAACCCTGAACGTTTCGCCCTGCTGGAGTATCTGTTCTGTCCGGGTTTCGGACTCTTTTTTGGGCACCGAATCACCGATTGCGCGTGAATCCGGGATCGATTCTGCCAGAAAAACGCGCCGCACTCGACGCGTCCGGAGAAAAGCTTTTCGGCTTCAATCATGACAAAATCACGATTGCTGAAGGACTATTTCGGGTCTTTCGGCCCGTTGGCAAGCCAATAGACCGTGATCAGCCAAGTATAATCCGTCTACAATCCGCCTAGAAGCTTGCCTGGAAACGGTTTTTCGTCGCAGGCAACAGTTGCCGCGAAAACGCCCGGGTGCGGGGCACCCGGGCGCGGAATCTGCCGAAAGGGTTAACGGTTTCGGCCTGGTGCGGCGTCAGTGCGCCATCATCACCGGCACGGTCATCGACTTCAGGATAGAGCGGGTGGCGCCGCCGATGATGAACTCGCGCATCCGGCTGTGGCCGTAGCCGCCCATGACGACGAGATCGATGGCGTTGTCCGCCACATAGTTGAGCAGCGTGTCGCCGACGCCGGTCGGCGCCATCGGGATGCGGTCGATCTCCACCTTGAGGCCGTGCCGGGCGAGATAGAGCGCGATGTCGGCGCCGGCCTCGCCTTCGGAGCGGGAGCCGTTTTCGACGCACACCACGGTGACCTTCTTGGCCAGTTCCAGCATCGGCAGGGCGGCATGGACGGCGCGGCTCGCCGTGCGGCTGCCGTCCCAGGCGACCATCGCCTTGCGGTCGGCGAAGGTCGGCGAGGAGACATAGGGCACCAGCAGGAGCGGCACACCGGAATCGAACAGGGCGGCCTCGATCAGCGCCTCGCGCAACGGCTCGGGATGGTCGGCGTCCTCCTGGCCGATGACGACGAGGTCGGAGAGCCTTGTGCGGGCGAGAAGGCCGCCCCAGGCGCCGTCGCCGATGGTGACGAGGCTGGTCTCGCCGTTGATGTCGCTGCGCTTGATGGCGTCTTCGAAGCCGGCTGCGGCCTTTTCCGCGCGCTCGCGGGCCTGGCGGATGGAGGCTTCCAGGAAGTCGCCGGGGATCGGCGCGGTGACGTAGCCGGGCACCACAGGCTCGACGATGGGCGACAGCCCGGTGACGTGGGCGCCGACGAAGCGTGCGACTTCCACGGCCATCTTCGGAGCCGGTCCGTCCCGGTTGAGGTCGAGAACGGTGACGATGTCCTTGATTGCCATTTTTCCCTCCTCGCCAATGATTGGCGACAATTATGGACCAAAACGCTGCGCTTTGCCTTGACCCGTCTCAAAAACCGGCGCGCGCCATACATGCTTTAAGGCGTTGCGGACGATCGGTAAATCGCCGAACGGCGGTCATCTGAAAGGTTTCAGGGTTTCCCGTGCGATGATCAGCCGCTGGATCTCGCTGGTTCCCTCGTAGATGGTGGTGATGCGGGCGTCGCGGGCGAAGCGCTCGAGCGGATAGTCCTTCATGTAACCCGCTCCGCCGTGCAATTGCAAAGCCGTATAAGTGGCGCGCTGGGCCGCCTCGGTGGCGTAAAGCTTGGCCATGGAGGCTTGCCGCACGAAGGGCCGGCCGGCTTCCTTCAGCCAGGCCGCCTGCAGGATCAGGAGGCGGGCCGCTTCCAACTCCGTCTCCCGGTCGGCGATCATCCATTGCACGCCCTGCATGTCGGCGATCGCCCGGCCGAACTGCTCGCGTTCCACCGCATAGGCCTTGGCAAGGTCCATGGCGGCTTCGGCAATGCCGAGCGCCAGCGAGGCAACGCCGATGCGCCCGCCGGTGAGTTCGCCAACGGCGATCCGGAACCCGTCATTGACCTCGCCCATGACGGCATCGGCGGGGATGCGGCAGTCCTGGAAAGTGACCTCGTTGGTGGCCGAGCCGGTCTGGCCCATCTTCTTTTCCGCCTTGCCGATGGTCATGCCCGGCGCGCCGGCCTCCACCAGGAAGCAGGTGATGCCCTTGCCGCGTGGCGCCTCCGGGTCGGTGACGGCCCAGACGACGAAGACGCCGGCGTATTCGGCGGACGAGATGTAGAGTTTCGCCCCGTTCAGCACCCATTCGTTGCCGTCCATGACCGCGCGGGTTGTCATGGAGGAGGGATCGGACCCGGCGCCGGACTCGGTGAGGCAGAAGGCACCGGCCGGGTAGCTGCCGTCGCAGAGCTTCGGCAGGTGGCGCGCCTTCTGCTCCTCGGATCCCACCGCCTGGATGACCTCGCCGACCATGTTGGTGACGGAGACGGTGACGCCCGTCGCCGCGCAGGCCCGCCCGAATTCGCGCACGGAAAGGGCGAAGGCGACCGTGCCGGCGGCGCTGCCGCCATGCTCTTCGGTAACGTTGAGGCCCATGAAGCCGTTTTCGGCGAGAAGCTTCAGATTGGCAAGGAACGGCTCGCGGCCGCCGCCCGCATCGAGCGTCTCGGCAAGCGGCGCCAGCCGGTCGGCGGCGAGCCGCGCCGCGGTCTCGCGGATCAGCCGCTGCTCCTCGGTCAGGTCCAGATCCATCGCCCGCTGTCCTCCCTCAGGCAATTTTTTTGTTACCAGAGCCGCCGGCGTGTTCCCGCCCTAAAAGAGCTGCCCCTGGTCCGGCTTTTTCGTTTTTTCAGGCTTCGCCTTCGCCGGCTTCTTCTTCGGTGTCGTCGTTTTGGCTTCGCCCGCGATTGCGGCCACATGGCCGTCGGCAAGCTCGATGTCGAGCACGTCGCCGCCGGAGATCGCCGCCGCGCTCGACACCGGCACATTGTCGGCGTCGCGCAGGACCGCAAAGCCGCGCGCCAGCACCCGCTTGTAGGAGAGCGATTCCATCAGCTTGGCGGTGGCGGCAAACCGTGCCCGGCCGCGCTCAAGACGGAGGAGGAGGGCGGCGCCGAACTGGCGCTCGGCACTGTTCAGCGCCTTTCGCGCGTCCGCCGCCCGCGCCGCGACGAGCCCCGGCCGCAGCCGGCCTGCGCGGGCATCGAAGCGCGCCCGGTGCCGGTTGAGGGCAAGGGTGAGGGCGTGGCGCCGCCGTTCGCCCGCCCGGTCGAGGTCGCGCCGGCGCGTCTCCAGCGCCCGCTGGACGAGGCCGAAGGAGACCCGGGAAGAGACCCGGGCATAGCGGGTGGCATGGGCGTGGGTGTTGGCGCCGAGCGCCCGGCCGAGCCGGCCCGCGGCAACGTCGAAGCGCTGGCGCGGCACGGCAACAAGATCCTCCGGCTTCGGCAACACCCGGGCAAGCGCCCGAAGCTCGCGCCGCCTGCCGTCGAGATAGCGCAGGAGCCCGGCGAAATGGCGCCGCGCGAGGTCGTCGATCGCGGCGATCAGCTCGGAGCGCACCGGCACGGCCATTTCGGCCGCGCCCGTCGGCGTCGGCGCACGCAGATCCGCGACATGGTCGATCAGCGTCGTGTCCGTCTCGTGGCCGACGGCGGATATGAGCGGAATTTGCGACTCGGACGCCGCCCTGACGACGACCTCCTCGTTGAACCCCCACAGGTCCTCAAGGCTGCCGCCGCCACGCGCGACGATGAGGATGTCGGGACGCGGCACCTTGCCGCCGGGGGTGAGCGCGTTGAAGCCGCGGATCGCGGCGGCGACTTCCGCAGCCGACGTCTCGCCCTGGACCCGGACCGGCCAGACGACGACGCGGACCGGGAAGCGGTCGTCGAGCCGGTGCAGGATGTCGCGGATGACGGCGCCGGTCGGCGAGGTGACGACGCCGATGACCTTCGGAAGGTAAGGCAGCCGCTTCTTGCGCTCCGCATCGAACAGGCCCTCGGCGGCGAGTTTTTTCCGGCGTTCTTCCAGCAGCGCCATCAGCGCGCCGACGCCGGCCGGCTCCAGACGGTCGATGACGATCTGGTATTTCGACGAGCCCGGATAGGTCGTCAGCTTGCCGGACGCGATCACCTCCAGCCCTTCTTCGGGCATGAAGCCGAGCTTGGAGAAGGCGCCGCGCCAGATCACCGCCTCGATCCGGGCCTTTTCGTCCTTCAGGGCGAAATAGGCATGGCCGGAGGAATGGCGGCCGCGAAAGCCGGAGATCTCGCCGCGCACGCGCACATAGCCGAAGGCGTCCTCCACGGTCCTTTTGACCGCAAAGGAAATCTGCGACACGGTGAACTCGCCGACATTCGATGGAGAATCGGTCAAGCTGCTGCCTCCTTCCGGTGCCAAGGGAGACATGGGCCTTGCCGGCGGTCAAGCGCCGCGGGCGCCCACCCGCCTCAGCCGGCCTGCCGTTTCGGCAGCTTCGGCCGCAACCCGCGAAATCGGCGAAAGAGGGATCATGCCGCGTTACGAATTCACCATGCAGCGTCTTTATCTGAGAACCTCGATCAATTCCGGCGCCCGCATCGAACTCGACAAATCCCACGCCAACTACCTGGTCAACGTCCTGAGGATGGGGCCGGGCGATGCGGTGCTGGTCTTCAACGGCCATGACGGCGAGTGGAAGGCCGAGATCGCCGAGGCGACGCGCCGCCACGTGACGCTGGCGATCGTCGAACAGACCCGCCCGCAGACGCCGCTACCGGACCTGCACTACCTGTTCGCGCCGCTGAAGCACGCGCGCCTCGACTATATGGTGCAGAAGGCCGTGGAGATGGGGGCAGGGGTGCTGCAGCCGGTGCTGACCCAGCATACCCAGGCGAGCCGGGTCAATCTGGAGCGCATGGAGGGGAACGTCGTCGAAGCGGCCGAGCAGTGCGGCATCCTCGCGGTGCCGGAGGTGCGCGAGCCGGTGGCGCTCGCCAACCTGATCGAGCGCTATCCGACCTATGAGCCCGGCCGGCGGCTGATCTTTTGCGACGAGGCGAGCGACGGCCTCAACCCGATCCCGGCGCTGGCAGACCTCTCCCAGGGCCCGCTCGCCGTGCTGATCGGCCCGGAAGGCGGCTTTTCCCGCGACGAGCGGCTGGTCCTGAAGGCCCAGAAGTTCGTCACGCCGATACCGCTCGGGCCCCGGATATTGCGCGCCGACACCGCCGCTGTCGCAGCCCTTGCCGTCGTCCAGGCCGTCATCGGCGACTGGAGCTGAGCCGGCCGGGCGCGCGGCGCCTCAGTCGGCGCTGTCCGGCTTCTTGCCGGTCGGGTCGGCCTGCCCGCCGCCGGTCTCCGGGCGCGGCTTGCGCGCCCGCTCCTTCATCTCCTCGAACTCCGCCTCCGGGACCGGGATGCCGATCGGCACTTCCTTGTCCGCGGCCGGCGGTTTCGGTGTCTTGCCCTTTTCGTCCTTGGCCGACATCTGCAACCCCACGAAAACCGCCACGACGGCGATGACGACGACGATCGCACCGATAATTGCCGTTTTCATGGCAGCCCCGCGGCTGTGCTCAGGTCGCGTCCGGCTTTTTCGTCGCCGTTCCGAACAGCAGCGAGACGACGAGGTCGAGGACGAACCAGGTCGCCAGGAACGCGATCGATTCCAGCAGGAAGCTGTGGAATTTGTAGAACATCTCGGCAATCGCCAGGCTGGCGATCAGCACCGGCGCCTGGTTGAACAACGCCTGGCGCAGGGTCAGCGACTTGAACAGGGTGAACATGGACGGTGTCTCCGTTGGTGGACGTGTTTTTTCGGGAAGCTAGATCCTCAGCGAGGCCGCCCAGGTGCTCCACTGGTTGTTGGGGGCCGCGAACTCGCCATAGACCCAGACCTTGTAGAGGTCCTGGCCGTCGCGCACGGCGGTGAAGTAGTCGCCCCAGCGCTGCCGCGAGGCATTGACGGAATAGGATCCGTCGCCGGCGCGGATCTGCACGCTCGGTGCCATCTCGCCGGCGGTGTATTCCTTGCGCCGGCCGGTCTCGCGGATCGAGGCGTATTCGGTGGCGCTGGAGCGCGCCATCACCATGTAGGCGCTGCGCCGCTGGTCGACGTCGAGGGCCGGGAAGAAATAGTAGATGCCGGACGCGCCGAACCGGTTCTGCTGCACGACGGTCGCCGTCGGCATGTCGATCTCGTACCACTGGGCGCAGGACCGCGCCTCCGTGTCGCCGTCCCAGGACACCTGGCTGCAATGGGCCGCCCAGATGCGCTGGGTGCTGTCGGCGTTCTGGTAGACGGCGGACAGGAGCCGGGTGTCGTTGGTCGCCATCAGCACGCTCGAGCCCTTCTGCTGGGCCTGCGGCGGCAGCGAATAGGCAAGGCACGGAACGTCCTGTGCGGTCAGCGTCGGCGTGCCGTTCGACCAGCCGGCAAGTGGGCTGTCGAGCTTCCACTGCACCAGGTGGCTGGAATTGGCCCACACCGCGCTCATCAGATAGGCCGGCAGATTGGTGCCGGCGGTCCGGTAGTGGATGCACGGGTTGATCGAAAAGGCGTTGCGGCCGTCCGGGTCGTTGATGCTCCAGATGTCCCAATAGGTGATCTGGTGGTCGTTGCCGGTGCCGCCGGCGGCCAGTTCGCTCATGTTGAAGATGCGCAGCTTGGAATACTGGTAGCTGCCGTTGAACTCGAACATGTTGAGGGTGACGTAGAGCGCCTGCTCGTCATAGCCGGCGATCGGATAGTCGCCCCAGTTGTTGGTGGCGGTGTCGTTGTTGAGCGTGGTGTCGGAGGCCCAGACCGTATAGGGCCCCGAGGCGTCCTCGCCCTCCGAGATACCGACCAGCAGCCAGGCGCCGTTCGGGCTGCTGCGGGTCGCCGCCGCCATGACGATGAAGCGGTTGTTGAACGCATCGTAGAGCAGGCGCGGGTCGAACACCTTGGCATTGCCCGGCACCACCTTCTTGAAGAAGGATTTCAGGTTCGGCCAGCGCGACTGGAACCGGCCGAGCTTGTCGTAGACGGCAAGGTCGCTGTTGACCGACAGCAGCACCTGGCTCTTGCCGACGGCGATGGTCGGGTCGGGCGGATACCAGCCGGTGGCGGTGATGCCCTCGAAGGTGGAGAGGATGCCGGGGGCGGCATCGGTTGCCGGTTCGGAGAGGTCCTCGGAGAATTCCCGCGCCGCGCCGATGCGCTCCTCCTCGCCGGGCGGCACGGCCCGCTCGCCGGCGGTGCGCGCGTCCTGCGCGGTCTCGTCGGAGGGCTTGCGGGCCTCCTCCACCATCCGGTCATATTCCTCCAGGCTGACCGGATAGCGCGAGGTCTTCAGCGGCGGGAACTGCTCCGGGTCCTCCCGCGGCTCCAGCGCCTCCAGAAGGGTGATGTCGCTTTGCGACGAGATCTCGCCGTTGAGCCAGACGGTGTGTCCGCCCTGGTCGTAACTGACCGCCATGTCTTCTCTCCTCGGAAAAAGTCGGAAATGTCGGGAGCGCGGCGGCCGCCGCCGCGCCGGGGCTGCGCGATTGCCGCCGCCGTCAGGTCGTCGGTTCGACGTTGAAGGCGACGCTCATTTCGGAAAGTGCGGAAGAGCCGATGACGTAGGTGACGCCGATCCGGGCATAGCTGGGGTCGTTCTTGTCGAGCGGTACGTCCAGCGTGTAGGTCATCTGTCCGGACGGCACCGGGTAGTTGGTCAGGTTGCCCTGATCGTCCCGGACGGAGACGAAGTAGGTCTTGACCGGAAACTCCGGATCCACCGGCGCCGTCCATTCCAGGGTCAGCGTCACCTTCGACAGCACCGGCGGCTTCGCCGTTGCGTCCAGTTCGGTTTTCTCCGCCACCGCGCCTACTCCTTGCCGCCGTGCAGGCGGAGGTAGTTGAAGTAGTCCTGGTGCCACTTTTCCGGAAGCCGTTCGAGCACCGAGCGCGGATCCTTGCGCGACAGCCGCTCGTAGCGGTTCTGCAGCTTGACGTCGCCGACCTGGATGCCGTTGGCGAAGAAGGTGGTGCCGTCGGAGCCGAGATCGGTGCCGTCGGAGGAGACCGATGCGACGTCGAGGCTCCACACGTTGCCGGCATACATCTCCTGCTCCAGGCCGGTGACGTGGAGGTGTTCGCCCTTCTGGCCGAACAGCACGTCGCCCTCGGCAAGCTGGCGCGCCAGCTTGATGCCGCCGGAGGTCACCATCGGATGGCCCTCGGTGACGAGCACCGACCGGTCGCCGTCGGTGTGGATGCGGATCATCGGGATCGGCTCGGTGCCGATGGTGTTGGCGATCACCTTGACCAGATCGCCGTTCGGATTGGCCTGCACCAGGTCGCCGATCCGCACCTCCTCGATCGGCACGGTGGTGTCGTCGAGGTCGCGGCGCACCAGCACTTCCGTCCCGGCCGCCAGGCACCCCCAGCGGAACTGGATCGGCAGGATCTTCGCCGTGTTGAGGTCGGCGACGGCGTCGGTGGCGTTGGTGACATAGGCGAACACCGGCTTGGCGTTGTTGCCGGTGCCGACCGTCACCTGGACCGTCAGCGTGTAGACGAGCTGGTCGGCCTGGTTGAAGCAGGCGGCGCCGAAGCTCGCCGGATCGATGTTCCAGCTCAGCGTCATCTTGTCGGTCGACACGGTGGCGAGCTGAAGGAGGTTCTGGGATGCCGCCATCAGGCAGCCGCCGCCGCTCTGCTGCTTGGTGATGACCACCGAGCTGAACGAGTTGTTGTTGTCGAACGGCGTCTGGATCTCGTCGTAATAGGTGATCGAGCCGGCGACCGGGAAGATCACGTTCTGCTGGCCGCCGCTCGGCTCGGTGATGTCGCAGTCGTCGCCGGAGCGGTTGAGGCAGACGCGGATCTGGCCCGCGACATTGCCGCCGTGCTTGGCCGGGTTGGTGGTGGTGATCGTCTGCGGGATCGTGTCGCTCTGGTTGACGATGTAGCCGTGCTGCGCCGCGCCGCCATAGGGCTGGTAGTGGTAGGTGCCGACCGTATAGACCGTGCGCTTGTCCTGTGGCTGCGTCGGCGTCGAGAAGGTCCCGGTCGTGCTGACCTGGGTGTTCTCGCCCTGGGCGTGTTCGGTGTTCTGGGCCAGCGGACCGATCGGGTCGTAGGCGCCGTCGTGGAGCTGCACGGTGAGCCGCGTCAGCTCGCTGCCGCCCGGTGTCGACGACAGCAGGCTGGCGCTGAAGTCCTCGACCGTATCGTTGGCGGTGCCGAAGCCGGAGACCTGGTTGATGGCGACCTCGCCGGTGCCGTCGGCGGCGCCCGCGAGCGCCTCTTCGTCGCTGAGGCCGCCCTTCTTCATATGGGCCTCCCGCGTCGCGTCCATTTCGCGGAAAAATTGTGGCGCCGTCTCCGGCGTTGCGCCCGTCAGGATCGCCCGGCGCCGGAAGAACCTGTATTGCACGGGATCGTTGAAGTCGAGAAGGCCGGTCGAGGCGCCGCGTTTCTTAGCCAGCTCCACGATATAGCGGACGTCATCTATGTCCTGTGCGGTGAGCTGCTCCTGCGCGTGTGGGATCGCAGAAGAAATAAAGACGAAAAATGCGGATAACAGATACAGGCGCACGAAATTATTGAGAAACGGCGTCATGGACACATCTCCCCTCGCAGGTGTTTTTATACACCGGTGTATTTGTCTGCAATTTATGGGGGAAATACTAGCACAACCGACGCGGGCGTAAAGGCATATTTGCAAATTTTAGATATTGTGCAGATAAGCCGGAAAAGAAGGCGCCGGGCCGTAGTGAAGCCGGCGAAGCACTTCTTCGCTGGGATGCTTTCATTGCAGGCGGCGGCCGGCCGTCGGCCAGCGCTCCTGCAACTTGGGGAACATATTGCAGTGCATCGGATTTTGGGCGGAGTGTATGGACCGTATCCTGCTACCGTCAGGTGCAAGGCCGACAGACCCACGCCATGCCGACTGTCAGAAAATCACTTTCTCTCGTCCGTATCATCCCGGCATTCGTCCTTGCCGCGGTGACCGTTCCCGGACCCGCAGCCGCATCTGCCGCGTTTGAGCCACGCGCTCTGGCCGGTCTCATCGCACCGGCAGCCGCCCGGCCGATGACGCCATGGATCACGGTGAAAACCGAGTGCTGCAAGACCTGCCGCAAGGGCAAGGCCTGCGGCAATAGCTGCATTTCCCGCAAGGAAACATGTCACAAGGGACCCGGCTGCGCCTGCAACGCGCGCTAAGACTTAAGCCGGCCAGTCACACTGAACGATCAAAATGAGAACTTCAAAAAGCGCCGCAAAAGTGTGTTTCTGGCGTTACCGTACGTCAAAAAGTTTTCGTCACGCTAAAGAGATCAGAATTTAAAAGCTTTTCCGATGCCCTTAATGATTTTGTCTGCGGTTTTTATGGGAACGCCGATAGCAACCTCAGGTATTACTGTAAGATCGCCATTGCCTAGGCGCGCAAGCTCGTCACCGGTAATGGTTCCGCCCTCGAATTGCTCGCGCGGACATCCTGGGCAGTCGGCTGCAGTTCTGAAATCGCTTGCGGAACAAGAATTTCCGTGAAATGGCGCAAGTTTCCTTGCGGCGGTGACGCGCGCATATTCCTTCCCTGGGTCGATGTCACCGTATCTGACAGTGTAGATCACTTGATAGCCATCCTGACAGGTTACAACGAAGTCATAACCACGGGCCAACGCCTCTCCGGCGAAAAATATTCCTAACAACAAGATGGTTGCGCAGACGTTTTTCATGGCGAAAACTCTGAGGAAAGACATCGGCTACAGTTCATTGTGAAGAGTGTCCTATACTACTAATATATGTCAATATAAATTTCGCCTTACGGTATATCTAATCCGGGTCCGATGGCGTTCGGGCGGCGGATGACCGATGCGCGGCGGTCACGGATGCGCAAAGATTCTTCCCATTGTAGCCGCGCATGCGGAACGATTGCCGGCGATCGGAGGCCGGCTGGTACCTAGGTGCCGCGCAGCTGTCGCGCGTGCTGTTCCGCCCCCAAGGATTTGATCTCAGGAACTTTTGATCTAGATTGGCCGCGATCCCCCGGCGGCCCGGCGTGGCGCTGCCGAATTGTCCCTGTGGCGGGCTGGAAGCCCGGCCGATTCCTTGGAAAGTTTGCTGGAGGCCAGATGGCGCGCGATACGCTCGACGACACGCCGATTGAGTCGGTCGATCAGTTGGCGGCGTGGATGGACGCCGGCTGCAAGCCGAAGTCCGATTTCCGCATCGGCACCGAGCACGAGAAATTCGCCTTTTACCGGGACGAGCACACGCCGGTCGGCTATGACGGCCCGCGCGGCATCCGCCAGCTCCTGGAAGGCATGGAGGCGCTGCTCGGCTGGGACCGCATCATGGACGGCCCGGCGATCATCGGCCTTGCCGATCCGACCGGCGGCGGCGCCATCAGCCTGGAGCCGGGCGGCCAGTTCGAGCTTTCCGGCGCCCCGCTCGACAGCATCCACCAGACCTGCAAGGAAACCCACTCGCATCTCGCCCAGCTCCGCGAGATCGCCGACCCGCTCGGCATCGGCTTCCTCGGCATCGGCGCCTCGCCGAAATGGCGGCTGAAGGACACGCCGCGCATGCCGAAGTCGCGCTACGACATCATGACCAACTATATGCCGAAGGTCGGCACGCTCGGCCTCGACATGATGTACCGGACCTCGACCATCCAGGTGAATCTCGATTTCGCCGACGAGGCCGACATGGTCAGGAAGATGCAGGTCGGCATCGCCCTGCAGCCGATCGCCACCGCGATCTTCGCCAATTCGCCCTTCCTGGAAGGCAAGCCGAACGGGTTCCTCTCCTACCGGGCCGAGGTCTGGCGCCACACCGATCCGGACCGCACCGGCATGATCCCCTTCGTCTTTGAGCCGGGCTTCGGCTTCGAGGCCTATGTGGAATGGGCCGTCGACGTGCCGATGTATTTCGTCAAGCGCGGCGACACCTACCACGACGTCACCGGCTGGACCTTCCGTGACTTCATGAACGGCAAGCTCGACCTCCTGCCCGGCGAGCGGCCCAATGTCGGCGACTGGAACAACCACCTCTCGACCCTGTTCCCGGAGGTCCGGCTGAAGCGCTACATCGAGATGCGCGGCGCCGACGGCGGCCCCTGGCGCAAGATCTGCGCCCTGCCGGCGTTCTGGGTCGGGCTTCTCTATGACGAGGACTCCCTCGCCGCCGCCGCCGACCTCGTCGCCGACTGGACCGCCAAGGAGCGCCAGACCCTGCGCGACCGGATCCCGAAAGAGGCCTTCGACACGCCGTTCCGCGGCGGCACGGTCGGCGACATCGCCCGCACCGTCGTCGACCTGTCGCGCAAGGGCCTTGCGCGCCGCGGCCGGCTCAACCAGGCCGGCTTCGACGAGACCTCGTTCCTGGCCACCATCGAGGAGGCGCTGGCCACCGGCGAGACCCCGGCCCAGAAGATGCTGCGCAGATACCATGTGGAATGGGGCGGCAGCATCGAGCCGGTATTCGACGAATTCGCCTACTGAGCAGGGCCCTCCGAAGGCCCCCCGCAAAACCGCAGGTTTGACGCACAACCGGCGGATGCCCCATCATTGCGGAATCGCGCGGAGACTCCCTTTCTGCTGCGCGTTCCCGGAGGGGAGGCCGGGCCGGGCATGAGCTATTCGCTGATCAACCTGTTCTACGACGCCCAGAACGGCGACGCGATGGAGAACATCGCCCGCCAGTACGGGCTTTCCATGGACAATGCCGAGCGCGTGGTCGAGGCGATGCTGCCGGCCTTTTCCCTCGGCCTGAAGCGCAACACCGCCAACCCGCTCGCCCTTGCCGGCTTTTTGCAGGCCCTGCGCACCGGCGGCCACCAGCGCTATTTCCTCGACCCCATGGCCGCCTTTGCGCCGACCCGGCGCCACGAGGAGGACGTCATCCTCGGCCACCTGCTCGGCTCCAAGGAGATCAGCCGCGCGGTTTCCGACCAGGTCGAGCAGGCCACCGGCATTGCGACCAATGTCGTGCGCGCGATGCTGCCGGCCGTCGCCGCGATCCTCATGGGCGGGCTTGCCCACGAGGCGCCGAGGCAGGCAATGGCGATGCCGCTCGACGACTTCCTGGAGGGCTTTGCCCGCGGCCGGCCGGAGCCGCCGCCGCCCGAGCCGGACTTCAACGTCCTCGATGCCCTCGGCGATTTCCTGGAGGGTTTCGGCCGCGGCCGCACGGCGCCGTCTGAAGAGGACGTGGCGGACGAGGAAGTCGACGACACCCCCCCGGCGACGGGCGAGGAGATGTTCGGTAGCCTGTTCGACGCCGGCCTCGACATCCAGCGCGCCCACATGCGGGCGATCCGCGCCATCTTCGCCGCCGCCGACGAGGCCGGGGACGAAGAGGAAGAGGAGGATTGAGGGAACGCCCCCAGACGCCTCCGGGACGTTACGAAAAAAGCCCGCCATCCGGGCGGACGGCGGGCCAAGGCTGCGAGTGACGAAGCAACAAGGCACAAGGCGGGCAAAAGGTTCCCGCGTCATGCCCCGTGCAGCGGTTGCATCAGGGAGAGGGGTCTTCCTGAGGCATCCGACGCCCATCCGAGGACCGGGCGCATGGCCGGATCGTCTGGAGCCCTGCGCATGGCCGGATGGACGTCGGCTGCTTCCGAAAGAGGGGGAGCGGCGGACGGCGGCCCGTCGCTCCCTGTTTCTTGCGCGGGATCCTGTTGTTCGGATCCCGTGGCTTATCTGCCGTTTGCGGCATCAGCAGGCCGTGGTCTCCGGACGCTCGCTGTCGGTCTCCACGGTGCGCCTTGCGGCCGCCTCGATGCGGCGCATTTCCGCCATCCGCTCGCGGGCCTGGGCGCGTTCGCCGGCCCGGCGCTCCACCGCCAGGATGCGCAGCCGGGTGGAGGAGTCCACCGAGCCGGGCATGGAGGCGGCGAGCCGCACGTCCATCGGCGTCAGGCCGATGTCCTTCAGCGAATGGGCGTTCCAGTCGAGCAGCTGGCGCACCTCGCGCCGGTTGCGGTGGATCCGCCAGCGGCGAACGGCAAAGGCGCCGACGGCGGAAAGGGCGCTCGCCGAGACATCGGCGAGCCGGGAGAGAAAACTGCTGCTGCGCAACTCGGTGGTCATGGTCGTCTCCTTCATGGCTGGCAGCGAAGGGGCGGGAACCCGTGTTCCCTGTTCTGTGCGGGTCGCGAACGATGCGAAACCCGTTTCTTGCGGTCGCCCGTAGGCGTCAGGAACAGCAGGGCTCCTGAGCCGGGCCCCAGGACGCAAGGGACCTGCGACGTTCGGCGATGTTGCGCGCCAGTTCCCGGCAGGTGGCCAGCCGTTTGGCGGCTTCCTCCTGGAAGGTCGCTTGGCGCTGGGACTTGAGCGAGGCGAGCCAGGTCGCGGCATCCGTCTTGCCCGACAGGTCGAGAGCCATCCGTACGTCCATGCGCGTCAGGCCGATGTCTTCCAGCGCGCGGTTGCTCCAGGTCAGCATCTGGCGAAGCTCGCGGCGGTCGCGGCGGATCTGGCGGCGATGCTCCACAGTGGCCGAAAGGGCCTTGAGGGCGGCCGTCAGGACGGTGGCGGGACGGGTCAGGAAACCGGTGCTCTGCAACTCCTTGCTCATGGTGTGCTCCTCAGCGCCGGCGACGGATGGTGAAAGGGAGAGCGTTGCCCCGAAACGTATTTTCGGGCGCCAAGTCATTCCGTGCCGGGAATGACCCCAATATGATTTGCCTTGACTGATCGGTCCAACGAATGTTTTTTATGTATTCAATCGTTTTCGATGATGAATGGAGGCCGGCATGGCCCAACTCCTTGATCTAGATCAACTTCGTACCTTCCTGGCGATCGCGGATTCCGGCAGTTTCACCCAGGCGGCGAGCAATATTCACCGCACCCAGTCGGCCGTTTCCATGCAGATGCGCCGGCTGGAGGACAAGATCGGCAAGCCGTTGTTCGTCCGCGACGGCCGCAACGTCCGTCTGTCGGAGGACGGCGACAAGCTGATCCCGTTCGCCCGCCGCCTGTTGCGCCTCAACGACGAGACGCTCGCCGCCTTCAACGACGACGAACTGAGCGGCCGGGTCTGCATCGGCACGCCGGACGACTACGCGGAACGCTTCCTGCCGGAGATTCTCGCCCGCTTCGCGCGGTCCAATCCGCGGGTAGAGGTGTGCGTCGTCTGCGACGAATCGGACGAACTGGCCAAGCGCGTGCGCGCCGGCGAGCTGGACATGGCGATCGTCACCCATTGCGAGGATACGATGGGCTCGGAGGTATTCCGCCGCGAGCCGCTGTTCTGGATCGCCGCCAAGCACCACGACACGGAAGCCGACGATCCGCTGCCGCTGGCCCTCGGTGCGCCGAGCTGCACCTGGCGCAAGACGGCGATGGCGACCCTTGAGGGCATCGACCGCCCCTATCGCCTGGTCTATTCCAGCCGCAACACCACGGCACTGATGTCGACGGTCCAGGCCGGCCTTGCCGTCTCCGTCATCGCGGAATCGGCGCTGAGGCCCGGCGTCAAGATCCTCGGCCCGGCCGAGGGCTTCCCGCCGCTGCCGATGTGCGAGATCGGGCTCCTCCGGAACTGGCATTCCAACAGCGCCACGATGGAAGCGCTCGCTGGCCACGTGGTCTCCGCCCTCGGCAACATGCCGGTGCCGGACGCCGACGAAGCCCTCGGCGTCGCCGCCGAATAGGGCGGGCCGGCCGGCCGGGCGAACGGGACGCGAGTTCGCTCTGCGTCTTGATCCCTCTCCGCGTCAATGCCGGGCTTGACCCGGCAATCCATTCTGCCTTTCGGAACAATCGGTTGGCGCCGCATGGATCACCGGGTCAAGCCCGGTGATGATGCAGAGTGTGTATGTACCGGAGTGCATCGGCATTTATCGGACAGCAGCAGCTATTCCCACACCTCGGGCGTCTTGCCGGCTTCCTTCAGCTCGTCGAACTTTGCCTGGATGAATTTCTGGAAGTGCTCTTCCTTCCAGTCGCCTTCGGCCACGTACTGGAACATGGAGAGGAAGTGGAACGGCTTGAAATAGCCGGGCATCCGCGCCGTCTCCAGGTCGCGCCCGTCGTCGCCGGAGGACAGGTCGACCTCGTTGGAAAAGAACGAGATCGTCGGCGTGTAGGTGATCCGCCATTTGCGCGCCAGCGCCCGCTCCTCCATCGCCTCGCCGTCGAAGTCGGTGACCTCGCGCGAGCCCCACAGGTCGAGCTGGACGACGTAATAATGCTCCTTGAGGTAGTCGACGATGGACGGCCGGGTAAGGTTCACCCGGTGCATCTCCCGGCAATAGGGGCAGCCCCGCTGCTCGAAGATGACGGCAAGGTGCTTGCCCTCGGCCTTCGCCTCGGCGAGGTCGTCGGCCATGTCGAGGAACGATTCGTGGAACCAGGACTGCGTGTGCAGGCCGTTGTCGCCGACCTTCGGCTCCGGCATGTCCTCGGCGATGCCGGCTGCAACAAGGCCGAAAAAAACAACCGAGGCGACGGCCGCCCCGGCGATGAATGCTCCAAGGCGTATCTCGCCCATTGACTTCCCTCCCGATCTGTCTGACGCAGGTTGCAGCCACTATATCCCAACCCGGCGCGGGATACTCCCACCGCGCCAATAAAATATGCGAGAGGCCGAATGTGTGCGCGCACGCCTGTGCTGCGCCTGCCGACGGCTTGTCGAAAGGAGCGACATGCGGGTTCTGGTTCTGGAGAATTTTCCGGGCGCAACGCTCGGGCTGATCGCAGACGTCTTTGCTGAGGAGGGGATCGAGATCGAGATCGTGCGCATCCACGAGGGCGCCAACGTGCCCGAGGACGATGCGCCCTATGACGGCCTCGTCATCCTCGGCGGCGCCCAGAGCGCCATCGACGACGAAAACCATCCCGACCTGCCGCTGACCGCCGCGCTCGCCCGCCGCTTCGGCGAGGCGGAGAAGGCCGTGCTCGGCATCTGCCTCGGCGCCCAGCTCGTCGCCCGCGGCCATGGCGGCATCAACCATGTGGGCCGGCCGGTGGAGTTCGGCTGGCGCGACGTGACCGCGACCGTGGAGGGCAAGACCGACCCGCTGATTTCCGCTCTCGCCGCCGCCGCCCCGCTGTTCCACTGGCACACCGACACCTTCGACCTGCCCTCCGGCGCCGTCCATCTGGCGCGAAGCTCCATGACAAGGAACCAGGCGTTCAGGATCGGCCGCGCCGTCTACGGCATCCAGTTCCATTTCGAGGCGACGGTTCAGATGGTGGAGGAATGGACCACGGAGTTCGCCGACATGGTCGCCGACTTCGCCCCCGACTGGCCCAAGCGCTTCGCCGTGGAGCGCGAAACGCTTGCCCCGGTCGCCGACCGCGTCGGCCGCGACATGGCCCGCGCCTGGGTCGCCCGGCTGCGGGGAGAATAAGCCCCAAGGGTATCGACGAGCTTCGGTCGACGCCCGCCCTCAAGAAAGACCGCAAGAAACGGGTAGCGGACTTTCGGCAGCGCGCGTAGCGTCCCGTGACGTTGAGACCGGGGGAGGGCGCGAGGGATCGCTCGCGCGTAGTCAGCATGACCGTTGCCGCACCGAAAATGGGCCCTGCCGAATGGGCATTGCTTTGCCTGCTCGCGCTCGTCTGGGGCGGCTCGTTCTTCTTTGCCAAGATCGCCGTTGCCGAGGTGCCGCCGCTGACTGTGGTCGCCTGCCGGGTCGGCCTTGCCGCGGCCGCCCTCGCGATCGTGTTGCGCGCCCTCGGCAACGCCATGCCGCGCGACCTTGCGTCCTGGCGCAATTTCGCGGTGATGGGCTTCCTCAACAACGCCCTGCCGTTCACGCTGCTGTTCTGGGCCCAGATCACCATCGCCAGCGGCCTTGCCGCCATCCTCAACGCCACGACGCCGCTGTTCACCGCCCTGTTCGCCCAGGTGCTGACGGCCGACGAGCGGCTGACCGCCGGCAAGGGCCTCGGCATCCTGCTCGGCATTGCCGGCGTTGCCGTAATGATCGGCGTCGACGTCCTGGAGAATGCCGACGGGTCGGTTCTCGCCCAACTCGCCTGCGTCGGCGCGGCGTGTTCCTATGGCCTTGCCAGCATCTGGGGCCGGCGCTTTGCCGGAACGCCGCCGATGGTCACCGCCTGCGGCCAGCTCACGGCATCGTCGGCACTGATGATCCCGGTGGCGTTCGTCCTCGACCGGCCCTGGCAGTTGGCCGCGCCAAGCGGCGGGGCCGTCGCCGCGCTCATCGCCCTGGCGCTGGTCTCCTCCGCCTTTGCCTATATCCTCTATTTCCGCATCCTGAAGGCGGCGGGCTCGACCAATGTCTCGCTGGTGACGCTGCTGGTCCCGGTGAGCGCGATCCTGCTCGGCGCCGCCTTCCTCGGCGAGCGGTTGTCGGGCGAGGAAATCGCCGGCATGGCCCTCATCGCCCTCGGCCTGATGGCCATCGACGGCCGGTTCTTTGCCTGGGCGCGGGGGCGGCGGGCCGTTCCGTGAGGACGGACGAACATCCGCAAACTTTGCTGCTGCGGTCCGTCTTTCTCCGGCATCTTTCGCGTGCTTGCTGTCCGGCTGAAGGCGCGCGCACGCCGGCTGCCCCCCACTCCGCGTCACTACCGGACTTGATCCGGTAGTCTATGATGCATCGAGGCAGATAACGGCCTATCTTATTGGAAACAAAGGCCTCATGGATTGCCGAGTCAAGCCCGGCAATGATGCATGAGAGGGGTCAAGATCGGGGAAAAAACGGCCGTCCTGCCCGCCTGATCCGCTCGTATCGACTTGTTTTTTCAAGCATTGGCACGCCGAGCGGTATCTTGAGCCGGACAGTCAACGGTCTGCACTCTCGTGCCAGCGCGGCCGGTAGCCTGCGGCAAGCACGGCGAGGATGGCGGGCGGCGTCAGTACGGAAACCGTGATGCCCACCGGTCGCTCAACAGCCAGCCCATAGCCCTCGAAACGCCAAGGCAACAGCCGGTCCCCGGAGACCGCGTGCGGAACACCCTCAAAAACGACCATCGCCCCGTCCGGCAGCCCGTCGATGCATACCTCGTGCAGCCTCTTCTCCCGCCCCGCGAGCCGCTCCCCATGCAGCACCCGGTCCATCTCTCCGGCCTTCGGCGATCGCCCGAGCCCCGCCGCCCGCGCCCATGATTCGGCGAACGCCCGCGCATCGGCCCGCCGGCACTCGAAACAGGGCCTGTGGCCGGCCGACAGCGCCGTCACCTCGTCGAGAAAGAAGAGCTCCGTATAGCCGCGCCCCATCACCGCGCGCCAGCGGCCGCGGAACGCCGTCTCGCAGGCGATCCAGGCCTTCGAGGCCCAGCGCCGCTTTGTCAGCGTTTTTGTAGCCGGATCATGCAGTTGGCCGCCGCGATTGCCCATCATCGTGCCGCGGGCGCCATGCGCGACAAGGACGCCGTCGGGCCTCACCCGGTTCTGAAATGCCATCGCCTGTCCTTCCCTTCCGCCGCGCCGCTCCGGCCGCGCGGGATGCTCCGGGGATGCAACCTGAGGGGTGTGAAGCCAAACTGTCACATTCTTGGCTTATCAGCTCTCATCTTTTTCAAACCGAACGCCAGCCGAGGAAAGGCCGATCCGGTGATGAGCCAGAGCGCCCCCCATTCGCCGACGAAAACCACCAAGACCCTCCTGAAGAAGGCCGTGCACCGCCCGAAGGCGGGCCTCGTCAACGGCTTCCTGGAGCGGGCCTTCACCTTCGCCTTCAAGGGTCTCGTCTACCCGCAGATTTGGGAGGACCCGGATGTCGACATGCAGGCCCTGGACCTGAAGCCCGGGTCCCGCATGGTGGCGATCGCCTCCGGCGGCTGCAACATCCTGTCCTACCTGACGGCCGATCCCAAGGACATCACCGCCGTCGACCTCAACCGCGCGCACATCGCCCTGACGCGGCTGAAGCTTGCCGGCGCCCGGCACCTGCCGTCCTACGACGCCTTCTACCGCTTCTTCGGCGAGGCCGACGAAAAGGCCAACGTCAGCGCCTACAAGCGCTTCCTGCGCGACCGCATCGACGGCGACACCCGCAAATACTGGGAGGGCCGCGACCTCACCGGCCGCAAGCGCATCACGCTGTTCTCCCGCGACCTCTACCACCACGGCCTCCTCGGCTATTTCGTCGGCGCCGCCCATTTCGTCGCCCGGCTCTACGGCGTCGATCCCAAGGACATGGTCCACTGCAAGACCATCGACGAGCAGCGCACCTATTTCGACACGGTGATCGCGCCGATCTTCGACAAGCGGCTGGTGCGCTGGGCGACCTCCAAGAAGATGTCGCTCTACGGCCTCGGCATCCCGCCGGCGCAATATGAGGCACTGGCCGGCGGCGGCGACATGTCGACGGTGCTGCGGGCGCGGCTGGAAAAGCTCGCCTGCGACCACCCCATGGGCGAGAACTATTTCGCCTGGCAGGCCTTTTCGCGCGGCTATGCCGGCGGCCAGTCCGGCCCGCTGCCGCCCTATCTGCGCCACGAGCATTTCGAAAAGATCCGCGACAACGCCGATCGCGTGAACGTCGTCAACCGCTCCTTCACCGACCATCTGGAGGGCGAGGCCGACGATACTCTCGACGCCTATGTGCTGCTCGACGCCCAGGACTGGATGACTGACGCCCAACTCAACGACCTCTGGGGCCAGATCACCCGCACGGCAAAGCCCGGCGCCCGCGTCATCTTCCGCACCGCCGCCGAGCCGAGCCTGTTGCCGGGCCGGGTTGCCGACGACATCCTCGGTCGCTGGACGTATGAGGAAGAGCGCTCGCTGGACCTCGGCCACCGGGACCGCTCGTCGATCTATGGCGGCTTCCACATCTACCGGTTCAACGGCTGAGGCGTCATGAAGTCCTTCAATCCGGAGACGGCGGCCCGGTTTTCCGGGCCCGCCCCGTCGCCCGTGCATACCGAAAGCCAGGCAAACGGCGCGCTGATGGACGGCATTTATCGCCACCAGCGCCACATCTACGACGCGACCCGAAAATTCTACCTGCTCGGCCGCGACCACCTGATCTCAAGGCTCGACCCGCCGCAGGGCGGCTCGGTGCTGGAGATCGGCTGCGGCACCGGCCGCAACATGCTCGCCGCCGGCCGCCGCTACCCCTACGCCCGCTTCTGCGGCATCGACATCTCCGAAGCGATGCTGAAGACCGCCGCCACCAACATCGCCCGCGCCGGCGAAATCGGCCGCATCCGCATCGCCGCCGCCGACGCGGCCAACTTCGACGCCAACGCCCTCTTCGGCGTCCCCGCCTTCGACCGCGTCGTTTTTTCCTACACCCTCTCCATGATCCCCCCCTGGCGCGAAGCGCTTCGCCTTGGCCTTTCCCACCTGAAGCCGGGCGGGCGGGCGCATATCGTGGACTTCGGCCAACAGGAACGGCTCCCGGCGGCGTTCCGGGGGCTGCTGTTCGCCTGGCTGAAGGGGTTTCATGTCACGCCTCGTGCGGATCTGCGCGAGGCGCTGGAAGAGGCGGCGGGGGAGGGGGGGGCGGACGTGACTTTCGCGCCGCTTTATCGGGGGTATGCGTGGTATGGGGAGGTGGGGCGTAGCGGGTCAGGATAGCGATTCATTTGAAGCAATTTCGTCGCCGGTCGCTTGACCTGCATCCGCCGTAGGCGTCTCGGGGAAAGCCACTAACCCGATGCCATGTACCACCGCTTCACGGCACTTCGTGGCAAATTCCGTATCACCGCTCTCAATCACGTACCGACATACTGCGAATAGATCTGGGGTATGTATGAGCGCAACCGATTGTGATTTTGCAGATGTCACGCATTTTTCGGTAAAGGGTTCCGAGCGTTCGGAAGGTGGTGTAAGGCGATAGGCGTTACCAAAGAGGACTCCTTTTGCGGGCTTACTGACCTCGTCACGCTCAAGGTCTTCATGAATGTTCATTGCAAGCTGTCGTAGCTTCGAGATCGCAATTGCCTTCGTGTCCTTCCCTTCCGCCTCGCCTAACAGACGCCCTTCTGGGGAGGAAAAAACTGCGTCAAACTCACTCTTGCCGTCATCGTAGTTCTCGGCACTAAACCCAAGTATTCTGAGCGCCTTGAGAATCGCTGCCTCAAGCGGTTTCCCAGACTCATACAAAAGCCCGCGAAGCTCACCTGCCTCTACGAGTGCTGCTTTCAGGTCTTCTTTGCGCTTTTGCGCCTGTTCGAGTGCTTCTTCGGCACGGAGAAGTTCCTGTTGAAGCTCGCCTTCTGCACTGAGTAAGTAATCCGTAGCGTTCGCCCAGCCCGGCTCCGAGGTGCGTTCTGCACCCTGCCTCAGTGCGCGATCAATTGCCATAACCTCGTCAATATAGGATGCGGCGAACGTTCTAGCATCAGCAGTAAACAGGTCGTCATCTTCGTCTGTCTGGTCTTCTTCCTGGGAGAAAAAATGATCCGGTGCGAAGTCCATATCAGGAAGAAGCAGCAAAGCTCCGTTGGAAATTTGATGCCCTACGATGAGTCCGACGGCCCGGTCACCATGCTTTGTGGTTAGGCATGCATTCTTATCTATATCAGGAATCACAACTTCATAATTTGAAAGCGGACCAAACTGTCGCCAATAACTTGCAAGCACTTCCTGGTATTCTGGGCGAAGAACGATCTCGCGCCCACGCCCGACGTGCCAGTTGAAATCGACAGGAATGGAGCAATAACTGTCAAAATTATCAACGATACGAGTTACTTTTTGATTTTTCCCGGTGCCAGAGGTTTTTTTCTGTCCAGTTTGGACGAAAACTTCAGCCGGTTTGCATAGGTGCGCAATGACCGTCTTCCCAATCTCTACCGCCTCGCCAAGTTCCCTGCGCCAATGATCGCAGGCCTCTTTAAGCGCAAAAGAATTTCCGTCACTTAGGCACGGTTTCCCTTGGTATTCGCTCATTTTATAGTCGTATCGTATAAATTCATTAACTTCTGGACGGAATATAACTATATCCCAATCAAGAAGTGAGGCTCGATCGTTAAAGTCGATATAGTCGACATTATCAGATGCGAGTGAAATTCCGACAGATGCGATCTTCTTTGCCATTAATCACCTTTGCACGAAAGCGCTAGCGAGCAGTTTAGGCCTTTTGCTGTATGGTCCAATATGGTGAGCATAGAGCGCGGACAAATGGGTAGTGGGGTTTTGACTGCCGACGACTTTCGCATGGTACTACATCTGCACGTGGCGTGACGTTGCCGGCTTGCTCTTCATCCCCGCAGCACAGAGCAAAACAGCCTTCGCCCCCATCACCCCTCAAACCCCGCAATCACCTCCAGAAACGCCTCCCCATACCGCTCCAGCTTCGCTTCGCCGATGCCCGGCACGCCCGCCATCTCCGTCCTTGATGCCGGCCGCGCCGCAGCCAGCTCGATCAGCGTCTTGTCGTGAAAGATGACGTAGGGCGGCACGCCTTGGGCGCGGGCGAGCTCGAGGCGTTTTTCGCGCAGGGCCTGGAAAAGGGCCTGGTCGGCCTCGGGGAGGACGGACTGGGTCGAGCTCTTGGCGGCCTTGCCGCGGCGGGAGCGGCGGGGGGCGGGGACGCGGAGCATGAGGGTTGGTTTTTCGCGCAGGAAGTCGCGGCCTGCGTCCGAGATGGAGAGGCCGCCATGGCCCGCGTGGTCGACGTCGACGAGGCGGAGCGCGATCAACTGGCGCAGGATCGCCCGCCACAGGGTCTTGTCGTGCTCGGTGCCGATGCCGAAGGTGGATATCTGGTCGTGGCCGAAGCGGGCGATGCGCTCGTTTTCGGCGCCGAGAAGCACGTCGACGATATAGGCCTGGCCGAAGCGCTCGCCGGTCCGGTAGATGCAGGAAAGCGCCTTTTGCGCCGATATCGTGCCGTCGAAGAGGGTCGGCGGCTCGGCGCAGGTATCGCAATTGCCGCAAGGCGCGATCTCGTCGCCGAAATAGGCGAGCAGCACCTGGCGGCGGCAGCCGGCCGTCTCGGCGAGCCCGAGCAGCGCATCGAGCTTGCTCCGCTCCGTCCTCTTGCGCTCGTCGGGCGTGTTCGATTCCTCGATGAAGCGGCTGCGCAGCGCGATGTCCTCTGCGCCATAGAGCATCAGGGCCTCGGCCGGCAGGCCGTCGCGCCCGGCGCGGCCGGTCTCCTGGTAATAGGCCTCGACGCTCGCCGGCAGGTCGATATGGGCGACGAACCTGACGTCCGGCTTGTCGATGCCCATGCCGAAGGCGATGGTGGCGACCATGACGACCGCCTCGCCATGCTGGAAGCGCTGCTGGTTGGCCGCCCGCTCGGCCTTGTCGAGGCCGGCGTGATAGGGCAGGGCGTCGTAGCCCTCGCCGCGCAGCCAGGCGGCCGTCTCCTCGGTCTTGCGCTTGGAGAGGCAATAGACGATGCCGGCCTCGCCCTGGTGGCGCTTCAGAAAATCCTTGAGCTGGGCGCGCGGAGTGTCCTTTTCCGCGATGGCATAGCGGATGTTGGGGCGGTCGAAGCCGGCGATGAAGGCATCGCTCTCGGCGATCTGAAGATGGGCGAGGATCTCCGCGCGCGTCGGCGCATCGGCCGTCGCCGTCAGCGCCATGCGCGGTATGTCGGGAAACTGCCGCACGAGCACGTCGAGCTGGCGATAGGAGGGGCGGAAGTCATGGCCCCATTGGGAGAGGCAGTGGGCCTCGTCGATGGCGATCAGCGACAGCTTCGCCCGGCCGAGCCGCTCCAGGACGCCGTTGCTGAGCAGCGTCTCCGGCGCCACATAGAGCAGGTCGAGATTGCCCGCCGAAATGTCGTCCCAAAGGGCGCGCCGCTCCTCCGGCGGCAGGTCGGAATTGAGCGCGCCGGCCCTCACCCCCGCTTGGCGCAGCGCCGCCACCTGATCGGCCATCAGGGCGAGGAGCGGCGAGACGATCAGCCCCATGCCGGGCCGGGCCATCGCCGGGATCTGATAGCAAAGCGACTTGCCGCCCCCGGTCGGCATCAAGACGAAGGCGTTGTTGCCGGCAATCACATGCTCGACGATGCGCTCCTGCAGCCCCCGGAACGCATCGTAGCCATAGACGGTCTTCAGAATGTTGAGGGCGGTGGCGGGCATCGGACAATCACTGAGAAGAATCGGGACGAAAACCCTTCATAGCAGCTTCGCCCCCGCCGTCGCGAACCCTTCCCGGCCACGACGATATACACGTCCTTCGGCCCATGGCGCCGAGGATCAGGGCCGGAGTGTCACGAAGGTGTGAGAACGGTTTATCGCCGCCGCGGCCCGCCCTACCTCGGAATTGATCGCAAGCACGCTACAATCCAATCAGCTTCTCGTTCGCTCCGATCACACCGGCCACGCGGCCGGATGCCCGAAAGGAGGCATGTTCATGACGACCGTCCTCTTCACCCGCCGCACCTTCCTCGCCGTCGGCGGTGCCGTCGCCATATCCGGCGTCTCCGGCCTCCGCGTTCCGGCAAGTGCGAAAGGTCTCGCGCCGACGCCGACGATGCGCGGCGGGGCCAACAACTATATTCCCGGCGCCCCGATCGTGGAGCGCATCGGTGGTGGCGGTTTCCTGATGACGGGCACCGTGCGCCGCGCCGGCGATGGTGCCCCGCTCGCCGGCCAGCGCATCCAGATCTGGGCGCACACGACCGAAGGCAACGAGCGCGACCGGCGTAGCCACGGCGCGACGCTCACCGACGCCAACGGCGAATTCCGCCTGGAGATGCCGCAGATCGTGCCGGCCTTCGGCCAGCCCCATGGGCACCTCGCCTATGACAGCGGCGACTTTAGGACGGTGTTCCTGCGCCCGGTGATGCGCAGTTCCAGGGACACGTCGCTGCATGCCGACTTCGTCCTACAGCCGGCCTGACGACGGTGGCGGTCGAGACGACGTGACCCGGGTCCGCGCCATCCTGATCTGGGCCGCCCTTGCGGCGGCCGTCGTGGTGCCGATCGCGGTTGCCGCGACGAGCCCGCTGCTCGCCTGGCGCCAGCCGGTCTATATCGCGGCGGGCTTTGCGGGCATCGTCGCGATGGCATTGCTGCTGGTCCAGCCCCTCATCATCGGCGGGTTCCTGCCAGGCTTTTCCGGCCGGCTTGCGCGGAAGGTGCATCGCGGGATCGGGGCCTTGCTGGTCCTCGCCGTCGTCGTCCATGTCGCGGCGCTTTGGGTGACGAGCCCGCCGGACGTCGTCGACGTCCTCCTCTTTCGGTCGCCGACGCCCTTCTCCGTCTGGGGCGTCATCGCCATGTGGGCCGTCTTCGCCGCAGCGCTCTTGGCGGCGTTCCGCCAGCGGTTGAAGTTGCCGCCGCGCCTGTGGTGGCGCATCGCCCACACGGCCCTTGCGGCGGCGACCGCCGTCGGCAGCGTCGTCCATGCCATGCTGATCGAAGGGACCATGGGAACCGTGTCGAAGGCAGCGCTCTGCACGCTGGTTCTCCTGGCAACGGCGAAGGTGATCGCGGATCTGCGCGTGTGGTCGCTGAGACCCCGCCGCCGCAGCGCGCGGGCCCGGTGATCCTGCGGCGGCAGGGCGGCAGGGCGCCATAGGCGTCGCCGGCGCGTCCGGCCCGGAGCTGCCACTCAACGGCTATGAAGCGAACGGCAATTGCGAGCCCTGTTCGGTAATCATGATCTCCGGCGGGCCGTTCCGGTGATCACTTCAATGCGTTGATAGTCGTCCGACATAAGCCTCTATCCTCGCGGATAACCCCAAGCCTTCTTGTTCACTCCGGACTGTCCGATTGAAACAGGGGCCAATGCGCGTCCTTGCTATTGCCGACGATCTTGATTTTAACTGAATCTAGGTACCGTGAGTTTCGATAATTCACATTTGCCAAACTCAGCTCGCTCAGATTTTTTAACTTCGAGAGGGGTGCGAGATCTAGATGCCGCACATCGGAAATCCTGAGCGAAGTAAGGCTTTCCGAGCCAACAATATCAGACAAATCCAAGCGCCTTGCCCGTACCGATAGACTGGTCAGGTTCGAGAGCTGACGCAGGGCAGAGATATCGCTGACGTTGTTTGCGTACACCGATAGACTGGTCAGGTTCGAGAGCTGACCCAGGGCAGAGATATCGCTGATGTTGTTTGCGTGCAGCGATAGACTGGTCAGGTTCGAGAGCTGACCCAGGGCGGAGATATCGCTGACGTTGTTTGCGTTCACCGATAGGCTGGTCAGGTTCGAGAGCTGACCCAGGGCGGAGATATCGCTGGCGTTGTTTGCGTGCACCGCTAGTCTGGTCAGGTTCGAGAGCTGACCCAGGGCGGAGATATCGCTGACGTTGTTTGCGTTCACCGATAGACTGGTCAGGTTCGAGAGCTGACCCAGGGCGGAGATATCGCTGACGTTGTTTGCGGTTACCGATAGGCTGGTCAGGTTCGAGAGCTGACCCAGGGCAGAGATATCGCTGACGTTGTTTGCGTTCACCGCTAGGCTGGTCAGGTTCGAGAGCTGACCCAAGGCGGAGATATCGCTGACTTTGGCCGCGTTCACCGCTAGGCTGGTCAGGTTCGAGAGCTGACCCAGGGCAGAGATATCGCTGACCTTGTTTGCGCTCACCACTAGGTTGGTCAGGTTCGAGAGCTGACCCAGGGCGGAGAAGATGCTACTCTTTAACCCAGCATTGCCGACCGCCAATCGTCGAACGTTTGTCAACAACAGCAGGTCTTCAGAGCGCTTGATCGTGCCGTCGCGTTTCCTGAAGACAATGATTTCGGCCTTTTGGGCGATTTCCTTCGGCAAAGGGTCTCCTGCCAAGAGAATCTCTTTCACGCGGCGCTCTGCCGCCATGACTTCGGGATCGCGCTGTCTCTCGATAGTATTTTGAGCTGGACGACAATGCTTTTTCAGACGTTCGCCTGTCGCCTGCAAGGCGTCAGCCAAGCCACGCATTTGATCGTAGGCAAGATGGCGAAGGCGTTTTCTGAACGCGCTCCATTCTTCGACCCAAATCTGTCCTACATCTATTCCGGCTCTCATAACGTCAGCGGTACTGATGATCACGTCGGGCAATTTTCTAAGTGCCTTGCCTGCAGATTCGTACCAACGCGCAACAATCGGGCGGATGCGAATTTGCGACTGCACTGAGTGCGCAATGTTCGCGCTGTCTTGAATTTGACGCCTTAGATTTTCGGCCTTCTTGGAATCAGGTTCCGACCATTCCGATAGATTTTGATGCTCTGCTTCAGCGTTCTCGGATACATCGCGCGAGGCGTCAGAAATCTCTGCGAACGTACCGTCGTCCTCGAATTCGAAGCTCTCTTCTGCGCCTACATAGTCGTCATACCTATTCTGGGCCTGAGCACGATACTCATCGAGCGCCGTACCGACCGCGCCGTATAGCCGGGTCATCGCTTGATCGAGTTGGCTATCGCGGATGAAGAAGGTGTCTTCTTCATCCAGATTCTCGGGCTCTTCGCCGTCGATGTAAAAGTGGTCCCGTCGAACCAACGGGAGCATATATCGCGCAAAGTTCAGCGGCTCGACGCAGCCTTCAGCAGTGCCATCTTTGAGGCTTAGGAGGGAGAGACAAAGCTCGTTCACCGCTTCCTCAGGAAATTTTCGTGGCATCAAATTGATGCCACGCAACCTGTCAGCGACTAGCGCGGCTTCCTTGGCGACCTGGTGCAGTTCACGTGCGAGGTTCGCGTTCGGGGTTATATAATCCAAAGCCATCGACTTCGGTCCTAGTTCAAGGGCTGGTTAAGTCCCTGACACTCCGGTGATGATAAGTCTAGTGCGAACGTAGGCAGAGTCTGTTACTGAAAGCCCGCGATCAGCATATCTATCTGACTAAGCATCGCTTTGTTCGGAGGGGCAAATTTGCGCAGAAATTATGTGCTGATCTTTGAGCACTATCGTTTGGTTCTGAGATGGCAGCTTTGTCCGCATTGCTGTCGCTTGTGCTTGCTGCAGCGAATGCCCGCTTCCCCGCCCATTCCGGCAATTCGCACTCATCGCCGCTTGGCCTCTTCGTCCTCTGAGGAGACTTGTGCGTTCCCTGTGGGACGCCAGGATAGCGTTGCCATTCGGCCGATGAGGCCGTGCGCCGCTACCCCACCACCACGACATGCACGTCCTTCGGCCCATGCGCGCCCAGCAGGATGGTCTGCTCGATGTCGCCGGAGCGGGAGGGGCCGGTGATGAGGTTGAGGCAGCGCGGCATGGTGCCTTCGCCATAGGCGGCGCGGACGCGCTCGAACACGGTTTCGTGGTCGCCGGCGATGTCCTCGGCGGAGATGGCGACGATGTGGGTCCGCATTCCGTCGCCGCCCCCATCTCGCCCCCAAACCCCCTCCATCCCACGCGGAAGCCTCCCGCCCATTCTGTGTCTAGAATGCAACCAAGTATCATTTTAAACTATTGTTTTCATTTGACTTACCGTCGTTGATTTGTATCAACGGGGCATCGGGGAGTAGCGACCGCCGGGTGCGGCGGAGGCACGTCAACATACTCGCGCAAATTCGCGTGGCGTGTCTGGTCCTTCGGGCTTTGCGAGACCGTGGTGCGGCGGGTCTTCGGGCAGGTGCCGTCCAGCGCCCGGATTCGCCCAAAGGAACACCCGGCCATGTCTCCCCTCGCCATCGGCGTTCTCGCCGTCTCCATGTCCATCGACGCGTTCATCGCCTCGCTCGGCAAGGGCGCCGCCAGCGACCGGCCGAGCTTCGGGCTGGCGATCCGGACCGGGGCGATCTTCGGCATCGTGGAGGCGATCACGCCGCTGATCGGCTGGGCGGCCGGCGTCGCCGCCGCCAGTCATGTGGAAAAGGTCGATCACTGGATCGCCTTTGGCCTGCTCGCCGCCGTCGGCCTGCGCATGGTCTACCAGGCCTGGACGCGCAAGGAGGACGAGCGGCCGCCCCAGGACCTGTGGATGACGATCGCCACGGCGGTCGGCACGTCCATCGATGCCATGGCCGTCGGCGTCTCCCTCGCCTTTCTCGATGTGAACATCCTCATCGTCGCCGCCGCGATCGGCCTGGCGACCATGACCATGAGCTCGACCGGCGTCCTCGCGGGCCGCTTCCTCGGGCGGCATTTCGGGCGGGCGGCCGAGATGCTCGGCGGCTGCGCGCTGTTGGGCCTGGGTGCGTTGATCCTCTATCAGCACCTGAGCGTTGCCTAACGCGCTTTCCCAAAAAGTTGACAGACTTTTTGGATAAGAAATCGCGTCAAAACAAAGACTTAAAGCATGTTTCCCGTTTCAGGGAAAACGCAACATGCTTTAAGGCTTTGCCCCTTACCCCACCACGACGATGTGCACGTCCTTCGGCCCGTGGGCGCCGAGCAAAATGGTCTGCTCGATGTCGCCGGAGCGGGAGGGGCCGGTGACGAGGTTGAGGCAGCGCGGCATGGTGCCTTCGCCATAGGCGGCGCGGACGCGCTCGAACACGGTCTCGTAGTCGCCGGCGATGTCTTCCGCGGAGATGACGACGATATGGGTCTCCGGCAGGAAGTTGAGGGTCGTCGGGTTGTCGCCTCCGGAGGCGAGCACCAGCGTGCCGGTCTCCGCGACGCCGCCGAAGGCGTGGCTGAGGCCGACGAGGTCGGTGCCGTCGGAGGGGCCGGTGTTGACCTCCAGAGTGGGCGTCTTGTCGAAGGGGAGGGCGCCGAGGCGCTTGTCCATGCCCTTGCGGATCCGCTGCGGCAGGTTGCGGCCGCGCAGGTAATCGGCAACCGCTTCCGGCACGGCGCCGGCATCCGCCACGCGCGCGACCGTCGCGCCGACCTTTTCCGCCTGCCCGGCGAACAGCGCGACGCGCTCGGCGTCACCGAGTTGCCCGCGCGCCGGGATCAGGTTGCGCTGGTGGCCGGAAAGCCGCGCGCGAACCGCCTCGCGGCGGGCATCGAGGTCGGCGTCGCCCTTCAGCGAGGCGCGGACGGTGCCGAGGATGCTGTCGCGGCTCATCGCTTGCCCTCCGCCCACTGCTGAAGGAAGGTCTTCGGCTCCGGCGCCGGTAGGTCGCGATGCTTCGTCCAGCCGCCGGCCAGCGGCAGCGAGGACAGCCGGCGCTTGCTGCCGCCGAGCATCGCCATTCCCCGCGCGGCGATCCCGGTCGCCAGGTGATAGAGTTTTGGGCGCTTGGCGAGGAAAGCCCAGAGGCTCAGCCCATAACGCTGCGCGGCCGGCTCCTGATGCGCCTCGAAGGCCCGCTCGCGCCAGTGCCGCATCATTTTCGGGAGCGGGATGCGCATCGGGCAGACGCTCTCGCAGCGCCCGCAGAAGGTCGAGGCGTTCGGCAGGTGGCCGGACTGGTCGATGCCCCAGAGTTTCGGCGTCAGCACCGCGCCCATCGGCCCCGGATAGACCGATCCGTAGGCGTGGCCGCCGACCGCGTGGTAGACCGGGCAGTGGTTCATGCAGGCGCCGCAGCGGATGCAGCGCAGCATGTCCTGGAACTCCGTGCCGAGCATCGACGAGCGGCCGTTGTCGAGCAGGATGACGTGGTATTCGTCCGGCCCGTCCGGGTCCTCCGGCCGCTTCGGCCCGGTGGAGAGCGTCGTGTAGACCGACATGTCCTGGCCGGTGGCGGACCGCGCCAGCACCCGCAGGATCGTCGAGACGTCCTCCAGCGTCGGCACCACCTTTTCGATCGAGGCGACGACGATGTGGACCCGCGGCAGCGTCTGCGTCAGGTCGCCGTTGCCCTCGTTGGTGACGATGATCGAGGAGCCGGTCTCGGCGATGAGGAAATTGGCGCCGGTGATGCCGACGTCGGCGTTGAAATATTCCTGGCGCAGCACGACGCGCGCTTCGGAGAGAAGGGCGGTCGGCTCGGTGATCTGCCGGTCCTTCGGCAGGTGGGTGTGGACGCGGCGGAAATCGGCCTCGATCTCCTCCTTGTTGACGTGGACGGCCGGCGCGATGATGTGGCTCGGCGTCTCGCCGCGAAGCTGGATGATGTATTCGCCGAGGTCTGTCTCGATCGGGTGGATGCCGTTCTTTTCGAGGTGATCGTTGAGGCCGATCTCCTCGGTGATCATCGACTTGCCCTTGGTGACCGTGCGGGCATTCGCCGTCTTGCAGATGTCGAGGATGGCGTCGCGGGCGTCCTTGGCGGTCGAGGCCCAGTGCACATGGCCGCCGGCCGCCGTCACCTTCTCCTCATAGGCTTCGAGGTAAAGATCGAGGTTTTCCAGTGTGTGGTTCTTGATGTCGCGCGCCGCATCGCGCAGGGCATCGAACTCCGGCAGCGCCGCGGCGGCCTTCGCCCGCTTGGCGACGAAGCCGCGCTCCACATTGCCGAGCGCCTTCTGCAGGCTGGCGTCGTGCAGCGCCTTGGTCGCGTTTTCCTTGAATTTCGGGGCGGTGATCTGCATCAGCCTTCTCCGATGGCCGGCGTGTCGGCCATGCCGGCGAGCACTTCCGCGACATGCCGCGCCTTTATCGCCGAGCCGTCCCGCTTCAGCTTGCCGGCCATGTTGAGCAGGCAGCCGAGATCGCCGGCAAGCACGGTGTCGGCGCCGCTGGCGGTGATGTTGGCCGCCTTGCGTTCGACGATGGCGTTGGAGATGTCGGAATATTTGACGCAGAACGTGCCGCCGAAGCCGCAGCAGACGTCCGGGTCCTTCATCTCGGTGAGGCTCAAGCCGTCGATGCCGGCAAGGAGCCTCCGCGGCTGGTCGTGGATGCCGAGTTCGCGCAGGCCCGAGCAGGAGTCGTGATAGGTGGCGCTGGCCGGAAAGCGGGCGTCGAGCGCCTCGATCTTCAGCACATCGGTCAGGAAGCTGACGAGTTCGAAGACCTTCGCCGAGAACGCCTCGGCCCGGGCGCGCCAGTTGCTGCCCGCCGCGAACAATTCCGGATAGTGCACCTTCATCATCGCCGCGCAGGAGCCGGACGGCACGACGACATAGTCGAAGCCCTCGAAGGTGGCGATCACCTGTTCGGCGATGGCGCGCGTGTCCTCCCGGTCGCCGGAATTGAACGCCGGCTGGCCGCAGCAGGTCTGCTCCGGCGGCACGACGAGGTCGCAACCGTTATTGGACAGCAGCCGCGCAGCAGCGAACCCCACGGCCGGGCGCATCAGGTCGACGAGGCAGGTGACGAACAGCCCGACCTTGGGGCGCCTGGGAGGTGCGGATGTCATGTGCCGTCGGGTCCTTTCGTTGCGCGGGCGGTCCTGCGGCGCGTGCCGCGACCGCCCGGTCGCTGGTCTAGCTGTTGCAGGCGCATGGAAGCAACTGTTTGCCACATGCCGGCGCGATCGATCTCGTCGATGGTGGTGATGACGAAGTCCATGTGCCTGCGGGCCGCTTCCTCCGCGCCGGCCCGGTCGCCGGCCATGATCGCCTCGTAGATCGCCCGGTGCTGCTGCAGGAGGCTCTCCGGCGCGTCGGCATAGGCATAGAGCTTGTTGCGACTGTAGAAGATGCCGTCGGCGAGCAGCCGGTAGCAGGCGCGCAGGACATGGAGCAGCATGATGTTGTGGCTGCTCTCGCCGATCGCGGCATGCAGCTCCACGTCGATCGCGGCCTCCTCGTCGAAGTCGCCGCGCCCGTGCGCCGCCTCCATGCTGCGAAACAGCCGGGTCAGGATCTCCCGGTCGGCGTCGGTGGCGCGCTCGGCCGCGAGCCCGGCGGCGACCGCCTCGATGTCGCGGCGGAACTCCAGATAGTCGCGCACGGCCGGCGGGCGGCGCTGGAACAGCTCGATGATCGGCTCGGAAAACACGGTGCCGATGAGGTCGGCGACGAAGGTGCCCTCGCCATGGCGCGTGACGATGAGGCCGCGCTGCTCCAGCTTCTTGATGGCATCGCGCAGGATCGGCCGCGAGACATCAACTAATTTGGCCAGTTCGCGCTCCGGCGGCAACTGGTCTCCCGACCGCAGGACGCCCTGTAGGATCAGGCCCTCGACTTGGTCGACGACGGCGTCTGCGGTCACATTGTGCCGTATGCGCTGAAAAACCATGCCTTTTTGCTTCTATGGAAAAGTGTTTCGCTCCCCCGCGTCGCTGGTTTTTGTCTGGCGTTCACGGATTATTCTTTTATCGAGAGTATTCCGGCTTGCCTTGCGTGGTCAAGTTTATTACCCAATAAGGGCGACTTGTGTGATCGCTTGTGTCGAGGCTGGAGGAAATCCCTGGCCATCGTCGCCGGGATCGTTCTAAGCTTCGCGAATGAACCGATAAGCACCGCAACGAACGGTGCGGGATCATGCCACCAGGGAGGAACCTCGCATGAAGAAACTACTCGCCATCAGTGCGTTTACCGCCTCGGTCGCCCTTGCCGGGCAGGCCGCGGCGTTCGACAAGATCAACTGGGACATGCAGTCCACCTATGCCAGCTCGCTGACCCAGCTCGGCACGCTCGGCAAGGTGATTTCGGAGCGGCTGGACAAGATTTCCGACGGCCAGGTCCAGGTCAAGTTCCAGGAGCCGGGCGCCATCGTACCGGCGCTGGAGGCCTTCGACGCGGTCTCGTCGGGTGCCGTACAGGCGGCCTGGTCGACGCCGGGCTACTGGACCGGCAAGGACACCGCGCTCGCCCTGTTCGCCGCCGTGCCGTTCGGCCCCAGCGCCGGCGAATACTATGCCTGGATCAAGTATGGCGGCGGCAAGGAGCTCTATGACGAGATCTACGCCCCCTACAACATCAAGGCGCTGGTCTGCGCGGTCATCGCGCCGGAAGCCTCCGGCTGGTTCAAGAAGGAAATCAACTCGGTCGACGACCTCAAGGGCCTGAAGATGCGCTTCTTCGGCCTCGGCGCCAAGGTGATGGAAAAGATGGGCGTGTCGACCCAGCTCCTCGCCGGCGGCGACATCTTCCCGGCGCTGGAACTCGGCACCATCGACGCCACCGAGTTCTCCATGCCGGCCATCGACCAGAAGCTCGGCTTCTACCAGGTTGCCAAGCACTACTACTTCCCCGGCTGGCACCAGCAGTCGACCTTCTTCGAGCTGATGATGAACAAGGACGAGTGGGAAGGCCTCGGCGACGACACCAAGGCGCTCATCGAGACCGTCTGCGAGGCCAACGTCGCCTACGGCCTGGCCGAGGGCGAGGCGATCCAGTTCAAGGCGCTGCAGGACCTGAAGAACGAGGGCGTCACCATCCACAAGTGGGATCCGGCGATCCTCGACGCCCTGAAGGCCGCCTGGCTTGAGGTCGTGGAAGAGGAAAAGGCGAATAACGAGAACTTCGCCAAGGTCTGGGAATCGCTGTCGAAATTCCGCGAAGGCTATGCCGAGTGGAAGGCCGTCGGCTACCTGGAATAGGCAGGACGCTCCGACTTCGGTTGCCGCCGTGCGGACCATTTCCGTCCGCGCGGCGGCTGCCGCCATTCTCCTGCCGCCCGTTCGCCGGCGTCGCTCCGCTCGCTCGCAAGCGCGCGACCTGCCATCCCACTGAAGGATCGTCTCCATGGGCACTCCGCTCGCCTGGCTGGGCCTTGCGGGTCTTGCCGCCTCCATCTTCGTGACGGGCGCTGCCGCACTCTGGCTGATCGCCGGCAGTGCCGCGCTGATCGTGCTGGCCGCGCTCGTCGGCGCCCGCCCGGCGCTCGTCCTCCTCGGCAGCCTTGCCGCCGTCATCCTGTTCATCCTGGTCCCGGATGCGCTGCCGGCGGTGCTCAAAACCTACGGCACCAACGGCCGCTCCTTCTTCCGCACCTGGGAGAACGAGGCGGTGCTCGTCGTGCTTGCCGCGGTCGCCCTCGTCTTCTGGCTGGCGGTCTGGCGCTACAAGGAAGGCACCGCCTCCGGCACCATCACTGCGATCAAGGACCTCGACGCGCTGGTCTCCTTCTTTGGCAAGTCGTCCGCCTGGCTGTTCGTGCCGCTGATGGTGGTGATTGCCTACGACGTCACCCAGCGCAAGATCCTGGAATACTACCCGGACTACCTCGATACGGTCTTTGCCTTTTCCTCCACCAAGCTGCAGGAGCTTGAGTGGCATATCCATGCGGTCCTGTTCCTGTTCTGCCTCGGCTATGCCTATCTGAAGGACGCCCATGTGCGCATCGAGCTGGTCCGCGACCGGCTGAGCCCGAACGCGCGGGTCTGGATGGAGCTTGTCGGCGGCGTCATCTTCCTCTTGCCCTACTGCTATCTGGTGGTGAAGTTCGGCTTCACCTTCGCCGAGCGCGCATTCGCCACCGACGAGGTCTCCGCCGCCCAGACCGGCCTCAGCTACCGCTGGATCATCAAGGCCGCGCTGCCCCTCGGCTTTTCCCTGTTCGCGCTTGCCGGCATTTCCGCGATCCTGAAATCGCTGGTCTATCTCTTCGCGCCGCGACACCTGCGCTGGCACGGATCCCACTATTCCGGCACGCCGCACGCCGGCGAACCCGACGACCTGGCCCGCAGCGGCCGGCTCGCGGACTGAAGGAGTTTTAGGAAATGACGGTCCTGGAGCTGCTTCCGGTCCTGATGTTCGTCGCCCTCGGGCTGCTGCTGTTCACCGGCTATCCGGTGGCGCTGATCCTCGGCGGCGTCGGCCTCGGCTTTGCCTTCATCGCCGAGCTGATGGGCGGCTTCAACGTCGCCCGCCTCGTCATCGTCCCGAACCGCATCTTCGGCGGGTCGATGGAAAACCCGGTCCTCGTCGCCATCCCGATGTTCATCTTCATGGGAACGATGCTGGAAAAATCGGGCGTCGCGCGCGACCTCCTGCATTGCCTGCAGGTGCTGACAAGGCGCATCCCGGGTGGCCTTGCCCTCTCCGTCACCCTGATGGGCACGATCATGGCCGCCACCACCGGCATCATCGGCGCCTCGGTGGTGATGATGACGCTGATGGCCCTGCCGGTGATGCTGAAGCGGCAGTACAACGTGCCGCTGGCGACCGGCACCATCGCCTCCTCGGGCACCCTCGGCATCCTCATTCCGCCCTCGATCATGCTGGTGATCATGTCGGACCTGATGTCGATCCCGGTCGGCACCGTGTTCATCGCCGCCATCATCCCGGGCCTGCTGCTCTCCGGTCTCTACATGGTCTACATCATGGGCCTGTGCTTCTGGAAACCGCACCTGGCGCCGCCGATGCCGGCCGACGAGGGGCTCGACGACAACGACCGGGCGATGGGCGAAAGGATGCGCCGGATATCGCCGGACAGCATCCCCGGCAGCGCCTGGCTCGTCCTTGCCATCGCCGCCTTCGCCGCCGTCTTCTTCACCGCCGACTGGCTGCAGCTTGCCGCCGTGGTCGTCTTCCTGTTCGCGATCAGCGCCTGGGGCACCAGCCGCAACGCCGCCTTCACCGCGCTGCTGCTGCGCTCCTTCCTGCCGCCGGTGCTGCTCATCGTCCTGGTGCTCGGCTCCATCTTCAAGGGCTATGCGACGCCGACCGAGGCCGCCGGCGTCGGCGCCGTCGGTGCGACGCTCCTTGCCCTCATCAACCGGGCGCTCTCCGGCAGCGTGCTGAAGGACGTCTGCCAGCGCTCGGCGCTGACGACGGCGATGATCTTCGGCATCTTCGTCGGCGCCACCTGCTTCAGCCTCGTCTTTCGGTGGCTCGGCGGCGACACCCTGATCGAGGAATTCATCGCCGCCACCGGCGTCGGCCCCTGGGGCATCCTCCTGGTGCTGATGGGCATGATCTTCCTGCTCGGTTTCTTCTTCGACTGGGTCGAGATCACGCTGATCGTGCTGCCGGTGTTCGGGCCGATCGTCGCCGGACTCGATTTCGGCGGCCATATCGGCGAATGGCCGGGCGTTGCCGAGGCGCCGCTGATCTGGTTCACCATCCTCGTCTCGGTCAATCTGCAGACATCGTTCCTGACGCCACCCTTCGGCTTCGCGCTCTTCTACATGAAGGGCGTGGCGCCGCCGGAGGTGAAGATCCAGCAGATCTACAAGGGCATCGTGCCGTTCGTTGCCCTGCAGGTGATCGGCCTGATCCTGGTCATGATCTTTCCGGAGATCGCGCTCTGGTTCCCGAGCTTCCTCTTGCGGTGACGCCCGGACCGGCGCCCCGCGACATCAGGACAGCCCGGGTGTCATCGTCCCGTGGTGATCCGGGCGGGCGCATTGGGCTACACTCCGGGCACGAGAGCGGGGGACCGGAGGGCCTATGAGCGACGAGACGACGCCCGGAACGGAGGACGGCGCAGCGCCGGTGACGATCGGCTATCGCCGCTTTGAGGCCCACCAGGACCGCCAGGCGGTCCTCGACGAGATCCATGCCCGCCCGTTCCCGCTGATCAAGCCGCCGCTCCGGGTCGTCAGCCTGTCGTTCATGAACACGACGATGACGCCGGACGAATGCACCGAGATGGCGTCCGATCTCTATGTCCGCCATGGCGGCAAGCCGCCCGAGCCGGGCCTGCGCTACCACCGCGCCAAGATCGACATCGGCGTGTTGCGCTGGGAATGCCACAACGAGTTCGTCTCCTTCGTCTGGCGCTGCCCGCCGGAGGACGATCCGCTCACCGGCCCGGTGCCGATGGGCCCGTTCGGCGAGGGCTTCGAGCCGCCGGGGCCGCTCGTCGGCGGCGGCCGCTTTGCCCTCATCGAGGTGCTCGGCGACATCGAGCCGACGCTGGCGCCGTTCAACCCGCGCAGCCTCTGCGTCTCTGAAGTGGAGGAGGGCGCGGCCGTCATCGCCACGGACTTCCGCCAGGACGAGAACGGGCTGACCCGCTACGCCATCATCTCGCGCGGCATCAGCGAGGCGCGCGCTGGCGCCGTCTTCCAGCGTCTGCAGGAGGTCGAGACCTACCGCTCCATGACCCTGCTCGGCCTGCCGGCGGCGCGCAAGGCGACGCCCACCGTCGACCGCATCGAGCAGGAGCTGGCGGACCTGTCGAACGAGGCCCGGGAAAGCGGCGAGCTCGCCTCCAACCGCGCGCTGCTGTCGCGCCTGACGGAACTCGCCAGCGAGCTGGAGGCCGACGTGTCGCGCTTTTCCTACCGCATGAGCGCGACCCAGGCCTATGACGAGGTGCTGCAGATCCGCCTCGACGCGCTCAACGAGAAGTCCTGGCCCGGCTACGGCACGCTGAAGACGTTCCTGGCCCGGCGCATGAACCCGGCGCTGAGGACCTGCCAGTCGCTCGAGAAACGCCAGAACCAGCTCGCCACCAAGCTCGCCCGCGCCATCGACGTCCTGCGCGCCCGCGTCGCCATCGACGTGGAGCACCAGAACGTGGCCTTGCTCAACTCCATGAACCGCCGCGCCAAGCTGCAGCTCCGCCTGCAGCAGACGGTGGAGGGCCTCTCGATCGGTGCCATCAGCTACTACCTGCTCGGCATTATCGGCTACGCCGCCAAGGGCCTGAAGGAGGCCCATGTCCTGCCCGTCCGGCCCGAGATCGTCGTCGGCGTCGCCGTGCCGATGGTGCTGGGCGCCGTCTACTGGATGACAAGGCGCATCCGCCGCCACCACGCCGAAAAGGACAAGGACTGAGGGCCTGAAGGCCCCAAAGCGCATTGACGACCTTCGCTGAAGATCGCTCGGAGGCTATGGAGCGCCGGGCTTGCCAACTCGCTTCGCCAGTCCGGTCAATGCGCGTCCTGCAAAAAGACAACGCATTGACGACCTTCGTTTAGGACTGCTCGGAGGCTATTGAGCGCAGGGCTCGACCGAACACTCCACCGGTCCGGTCAATGTGCGTCTTCCCAAAAAAACAAAAAAGCCGGGCGCTGGGCCCGGCTTTTCGAAAAAATCCGGCGAGAGGAAGTCTACTTCAGCGTCGCCAGATAGGCGATGACGTCGGCGATGTCCTCGTCCTTGGTGAGCTTGAAGGTCATCTTCGACTTGGCCTTCGGGTCGCCCGTCTTTTCCTGGATGAAGCCCTTCGGATCCGGCACATAGGCGGCGATGTTCTCTTCCGTCCAGGTCATGCCGCCCTCGCCGAGGGAGACGTAGCTCTCGGAATATTTGTAGCCCTCATGGGTGCCGGCGGTGCGGCCGACGATGCCCCAGAGATTCGGGCCGACCTTGTTCTTGCCGCCTTCGTCGAAGGTGTGGCAGGCAACGCACTTCTTGGCGACCTTTTCGCCCTTGGCCGCGTCGCCCGCGGCAGACGCCGCGCCGGTGGCCGCGATGGTCAGAGCAGCGGCGATGCCGATGCCGATAAGACCCTTCATGTGTTCGCTCCTGTGGCAGGTTTCACATCCGGTAGTCACGCCGCCGCTCTTCGGGCGACCGGCGAATAAGACCGGGAAATTGACTGCTAGTACGTTTCCAAACAAATGCTTTGATAGCGACATTTTGATGCATAGTGGAAGCGAAATCGCCCCTGCAACCGGCGTCTACGACTTTCGGCGGTGGCCGGTCGGCGAAATCCCGCTAGAATGACTTCAAACGCCGCACACGCATGCGGGTGCGGCCAAAACGATAACATCCGGGGAGGATGCCATGAGCGGCCTTGTCATGCCGCCGAGCGATGCCGGGGTGCTGCAGCGCCGCGACGAGATCGTCGCCGCGCTCCGCGCCATCGTCCCCGGCGAGGGGGTGATCTCCGACGAGGCGGAGATGCGGGTCTACGAGACCGACGGCCTCACCGCCTATCGCCAGGTCCCCTTCGTCGTCGTCCTTCCCGAAACCGTCGACCAGGTCGCCCGCGTCCTGCGCTATTGCCATAACAACGGCGTCAAGGTGGTGCCGCGCGGCGCCGGAACGTCGCTCTCCGGCGGCGCCCTGCCGCTCGCCGACGGCGTCCTGATGTCGATGATGAAGTTCAACCGGGTGCTCGACATCGACTTCGACAACCGGGTCGCGGTCGTCCAGCCGGGCGTCACCAATCTCGGCATCACCCGCGCCGTGGAGCACCGCGGCTTCTATTACGCCCCCGACCCGTCCTCGCAGATCGCCTGCTCCATCGGCGGCAACGTCGCGGAGAATGCCGGCGGGGTGCATTGCCTGAAATACGGCCTTACCACCAACAACGTGCTCGGCGTCGAACTCGTCACCATCGAGGGCGAGGTGATCCGCATCGGCGGCAGGCACCTCGATGCCGAGGGCTACGACCTCCTCGGCCTCGTCGTCGGGTCCGAAGGCATGCTCGGCGTCGTCACCGAGGTGACGGTCAGGCTCCTGAAGCAGCCGGACACGGCCCGCGCCATCCTCATCGGCTTTCCCACCAACGACGATGCCGGAAAATGCGTTGCCGACGTGATCGGCGCCGGCATCATCCCCGGCGGCATGGAGATGATGGACCGGCCGGCGATCCACGCCGCCGAGGACTTCGTCCATGCCGGCTATCCGCTCGACGTCGAGGCGTTGCTGATCGTCGAACTGGACGGCCCGAAGGCCGAGGTCGACCACCTCCTGGAGCGCGTCGGCGCGATCGCGAAGGCGAACAACGCCGCCCATATCCGGGTCTCCGAGACGGAGGCCGAGCGGCTTTCCTTCTGGGCCGGCCGCAAGGCTGCCTTTCCCGCCGTCGGGCGCATCTCGCCGGACTATATGTGCATGGACGGCACCATCCCGCGAAAGGCGCTGCCCCATGTGCTGACCCGCATGCAGGAGATGGCCGCGTCCTACGGCCTCGGCGTTGCCAACGTCTTCCATGCCGGCGACGGCAATCTGCATCCGCTGATCCTCTACGACGCCAACATTCCGGGCGACCTCGACAAGGCCGAGGATTTTGGGGCCGACATATTGCGGCTCTGCGTGGAGGTTGGCGGCGTGCTGACCGGCGAGCACGGCGTCGGCGTCGAAAAGCGCGACCTGATGGGCGAGATGTTCACCGACATCGACATGGACCACCAGATCCGCGTCAAATGCGCCTTCGACGCCAAGCAACTCCTCAATCCCGGCAAGGTCTTCCCGACCCTCAATAGCTGCGCCGAGCTCGGCCGCATGCACGTCCACAAGGGCCAGATGCCGTTCCCCGACATCCCGCGTTTTTGAGTGAAAGTTCAGCCCGCCGACATGACCGACAGGTTCAAGCCGACCGACGAAAAGGACGTGGAAGCCCTCGTCGCCTATGCGCTCGGGGAAGAGACGCCACTTGAGCTGTGGTCCGGCGGCACCAAGCGCAGCATCGGCCGCCCGCCCCAGACCGAATACGGCGTCGACCTGTCCGCCCTCTCCGGCATCGTCGACTACGATCCGGCCGAACTGGTGCTGACGGCACGGGCCGCAACGCCGCTCGCCGAGATCGAAAAGCTGCTGGACGACAACGGTCAGATGCTCGCCTTCGAGCCGGCTGATCTCGGCCCGCTCCTCGGCGAGGCGGCGGACAAGGGGACGCTCGCCGGCCTCTACGGCACCAACTTTGCCGGCTCGCGCCGGCTGCAGGCGGGCGCCGTGCGCGACCACGCCCTCGGCATCCGCGCCGTCTCCGGCAGGGGCGAGATCTTCAAGTCCGGCGGCCGGGTGATGAAGAACGTCACCGGCTACGACCTGACGAAGGGCCTTGCCGGCTCCTGGGGAACCCTTGCGGTCCTTACCGAACTCACCTTCAAGACCCTGCCGAAGCCGGAGACGGCGACGACCCTCGTCGTGCACGGGCTTAACCCCGAGACCGCCGCGATCGCCATGGCCGCGGCCATGGGCTCGTCCTCGGAAGTCTCCGGCGCCGCACACCTGCCGGCCGACGTTGCCAGGGGCTTTGGCGTCGATGGATTGGGTGAGGGCGCGACCGTCATGCGGCTGGAAGGCTTCGGCCCCTCGGTCGAGGCCCGCGCCGGCATGCTCGCCGAGGTGCTGCGCCCCTTCGGCCTTGCCGAGCGCCTCGATACGCCGACGACGGCAACGCTCTGGCGCGCCATCGGCGCGGTAAAACCCTTTGCCGCCAACACGTCCCTGCCGCTCTGGCGCATCTCCGTTGCCCCGACCGACGGCCCCGCCGTCGTCGCCGCCGTCATCGGAGCGGCGGAGGGCGCGAAGGCCTTCTTCGACTGGGCCGGCGGCCTCGTCTGGCTGATGCTGCCGGGGCCCGATCCGATGGCAGACACCGTGCGCGGCGCCGTCGCCGAAGCCCAGGGCGGCCACGCGACGCTGATCCGCGCCGATGCCGGAACCCGCGCCGCCGTGCCGGTGTTCCAGCCACAGCCGGCGGCGCTCGCAAATCTCGCGCGCCGGCTGAAGGACCAGTTCGATCCGGCCGGCATCCTCAATCCGGGGCGGATGGGCGGGTGACCGACCGATCGGGATTTCAAACAGGGGAGAACGGAAAATGAGCACACAAGGGTCCGACGACCTCAGCGGCTACATGGAGCCCGGGGCCAAGAACGTCACGCTGATCTACATCCTCTATCTGGTCGGCTTCGTCCTCGGCATCACGCCGCTGATCGGCGTCGTCATCGCCTATCTGAACCGCGGCCGGGGCGGCTGGGCCGATACCCACTACACCTTCCAGATCCGCACCTTCTGGATATCGCTGCTGTTCGGCTTCATCTCGTTCCTGCTCACCTTCCTCTTCATCGGCTTCCTGTTGATGATCCTCGTCGCCGTCTGGGTCATCATCCGCTGCATCAAGGGCCTGCAGGCGGCGAGCAACGGCGAGCCGATCCCGGATCCCCAAACCTGGACGTTTTGAGGCCTGGACGTTCTGAGCACGCAGTAAATAATGCAGACCACCTTTTCCCGAGAGCAGCTCGCTCAGCCGCTGATCGCCGAATCCGACCGCATTCTCAGGAAATGCGTCCATTGCGGCTTCTGCACGGCGACCTGCCCGACCTTCGTCCTGCTCGGCGACGAGCTGGATTCGCCGCGCGGTCGCATCTACCTGATCAAGGACATGCTGGAGAACGACCGGCCGGCGACGGAGAAGGTGGTCAAGCACATCGACCGCTGCCTGACCTGCCTTGCCTGCATGACCACTTGCCCCTCGGGCGTCGACTACATGCACCTCGTCGACGGCGCCCGCGCCCATATCGAGGAGACCTACCGGCGGCCTTGGGCGGATCGCATGCTGCGCGACACGCTCGCCTTCGTGCTGCCGGACCGGCGGCGGTTCCGGGCCTCGCTCGCCGGCTCCTGGTTCGCGCGCCTCGCCCTGCCGCTCATCCGCCGCATCCCAGGGCTTGAAAAGATCGCCGCCATGCTGGCGCTGACGCCCTCAAGGCTGCCGCCAAGGTCGGAAGCGATCGCGCCGGCCCGCTTTCCGGTGACGGGGCGCAAGGGCCGCGTCGTGCTGATGACCGGCTGCGCCCAGGCCGTGCTGGCGCCGGGGATAAACGAGGCCGCGGTGCGTCTGCTCAATCGCGCCGGCATCGAGGTCGTCATGCCGGAGGGGGAGGGCTGCTGCGGCGCCCTCGTCCACCACCTCGGCAAGGCCGACGACGCCCGCGCCCAGGCCCGCCGCAACGTCGATGCCTGGATGCGCGAGATCGAGGGGGAGGGGCTGGACGCTATCCTCGTTTCCGCCTCCGGCTGCGGCACCACGGTGAAGGACTACGGCCATCTGCTGGCCGGCGATCCGGCCTATGCGGAAAAGGCGGCACGTGTCGCCGGGCTTGCCCGGGACGTTTCGGAATATGTGGAGACGCTGGACCTTGGTCCTCCGGTGCGTGAAACCGGCCAGGCCGTCGCCTACCACGCCGCCTGTTCCATGCAGCACGGCCAGCAGATCACCCGCCAGCCAAAGGAACTGCTGGCAACGGCCGGCTTCGACGTCCGCGAGGTGCCGGAAGGCCACCTTTGCTGCGGATCCGCCGGCGTCTACAACATCCTCCAGCCGGAAATCGCCGGGCGCCTGCGCGACCGCAAGCTCGCCAACATCGCACGGACCGAGCCTCAAATGATCGCCACCGGCAATATCGGCTGCATGACCCAACTGGCCGCAAAGGCCGAGGTGCCGGTGGTCCACACGGTGGAACTCCTCGACTGGGCCTATGGCGGGCCGCAGCCGGCGGCGCTGGAGGGCAGGGAGAAATAATGCTCGGGCACGCTGGCTGCGCGCGCTGCGCCAAGCGCACTGTATTCCCGTTTGCCGCTGCTTTGCCTCTCGGCGTCATCCCGGCCGGAGCGCAGCGCAGAGCCGGGACCCATTGCCCCAATCCACACGGTATGTCGTTGGTGCCAGGCAGGGCGTGCGATATCGACGATCGAGCCCGAAGGGCTTGCAGGAGCGACCTCCCGCCGGCCGGTCAGGCCGCCCCCGCGGAGCCGCGAGCGAAGCGAGCTGGCGGGAGCGACAGGAATCGATAGGGCATACCGCTTGGAGAGGGGCAATAGGCCCCGGCTCGGCGGCCGGGATGACGGCGGAGTGTGTGGCTGGTGATGGCGTTCAAGCAGGCGGCCTGGTGCGCTTCGGCCAGCCCCGCCCTGGATTGCTTCGCTGCGCTCGCAATGACGAATTTCTGAGCTTTTTCAACGGCATTGCGGTCGTCCGAAGGCCGCCCGCCGCCTATTCCTCGCCGGCCGGCAACTCGCCCGTTTCGTCCTCGACCAGCCGGTCGAAATGGGTGATCACCTTGTCGAGCCGGCGCGACAGGCTGTCGATCTCGGTCTTCAGCAAGTTCAGTTCGGCCCTGAGCGTCTTCATCTCGCTCGCCGTATGGTCGCCGACCGGGGCCGTGCCGAGGCCGCTGAGGAGCCAGCTCGGGCTGACATTGAGGAGCCCGGCGAGCATCAGGAGCCGGTTGGAGCGCGGCTCGGAGCGGTCGCCTTCCCACATCGTCAGCGTCTGCGTCTTGATGCCGAGCCGGCGGGCGAGCTGCGCGGCGGAAAGCCCCATCGCCTCGCGGGCGCGGCGGATGCGCTCGCCGACGGTGACCTCGGGTTCGCCTGCAGCGTCCGGATTGGTGAGCATGGTCCTGTTCCCTCCTGGCGAGACGGCGTCGGCGCCGCCGACACGTGAACGAGAAATGCGGTCCGATCGGCGGTGAGGTCGCTTCATCCCACAGGCCGGCATCTCGGACTGCTTTGAAAACGACAACGGCCGGGCACGCCATGTCGGCGTCGGTGCAGACACCTGTCCGCAAGGACCGTTCGGCGCCGGCAGGATGGCCGGCATACGGCATCGCCGGCAGGCGGAAGCGCCCCGGCAATGGCCACGCCCTTGTTTGAGCGCGGACGATGCTGTTATGCAAGCGAAGTGTAACGGTTGTCGGAAGGCGACATGTCGACGCGTGAGTTGTCCACATCTTTGATCGGCCGGCAAACCGGCATCCGATGCGCGGCGCGGGTCCTCGCTGCGGTCCTGGCCGCTGCGCTGGCAACGGCTGCTGCCGCGAGCGATCCGCCGAAGCCGGAACGTCAGGCGACCGGCAAGGATGAGGCCGGGCCGACACAAAAAATGCCGCCACTGCCAAAGCTCGGCGCCAAGGAGGCGGACACGGCGCCGGCCGATGGCGTCCAATGCGAGCCGGCCCGCTGGAGCGGCAAGACCCCGACCCATTGACCGACCTTGAAAACGGAAAACGGCCGCATCCCTTTCGAGATGCGGCCGTCTCAATGTCCCATCAAAGGCCGGTGCCTACATCACCACGACCTTGGTGCCGACGCCGACGCGGCCGTAAAGGTCGACCACGTCCTCGTTGCGCATGCGGATGCAGCCGGAAGAGACGGCGTGTCCGATGGTCCAGGGCTGGTTGGAGCCGTGGATGCGGTAAAGGGTCGAGCCGAGATACATGGCGCGCGCGCCGAGCGGGTTCTTCGGACCGCCGGCCATCATTTTCGGCAGGCCCGGCTGGCGCTGGCGCATTTCCGCCGGCGGATGCCAGTCCGGCCATTCCGCCTTGCGGGTGATCTTGTGGGTGCCGGCCCACTCGAACCCCGGCCGGCCGACGCCGACGCCGTAGCGCTTGGCCGTCCCGCCCGACTGGACGAGGTAGAGGAAGCGCTCATTGGTGTCGATGATGATGGTGCCCGGCTTCTGGCCGCCGTCATAGGAAACGGTCTGCGGCAGGAATTTCGGGTCCATCTCGCGGCGCGAGCGCTTGGCCACATGCGGGCGCGGCTGCACCACGGAGGCGGGGCGCACCCGGCTCGGGGCATCCTGCCAGCGCATGCCGTAGCGGTCGGTGCGGGCGGGCGCCGGCGCGCGGCGATAGGTCGGGTCGTCCCGGCGGCCGAACAGGCGCGGGGCCCGGCGGTGATCGCGATATTCCTCGCGGCCATAGGTGCGCGGTGCCCGGCGATATGTCGGGGCTTCCCGATAGGCCCGGCGGCGCGGCTGGAGTTGCAGAAGCCAGGGCTCGGAGAGGTCCGGGCTGAGGACGACGGGCGGTCTCTGGGTATAGCGGCCCTCGGCGGCGGCCTGGAACGCGCCGCTGGTCGCGACCATCCCAAACACCATCAGGGCCATCGGAGCAAAAAGGCGTTTCATCGACGTACTCGGCTACATTTCGTCAATCGGCTGATTGGCGGGGTGTCCCGCCGGCTCACTGGGAAACAACCGTGTCGTCGGGAGATGGTTCCGGGCGCCCTGCGCCCGGTCCCCGTGTCCCGTTTCCCGCCATCAAGGTTAAGGAGCGGTATTTCGGAAAAGGTGAATCATTCCGGGCGGAAACGGCCCGGCGGCCGACTCCTTGCGGCTATGGTTAGAAATCGGTTGGCAAAAGCGGTTAACGCCCGGTGAATCGGCGGCGCGGCGTTTTTGGGCGGCGCCCGGTCACCGTCTCTGGCTCAACTGGCCGGTCGAGACGATGCGCCGGAGCCGGATGCGGGCATCGGCGATCACCGCCGGCAGCACCCGCTCCACCTGGCGCGGCGTCATGCCGACCCTGACCCGCCGGTCATAGAGCATGTTGAGGATGAACCAGTCGAAGACGTTGAAGCGGCTGACGGTCGAATAGTCGTTGAAGATGGAGTCCTTCAGCCGCCAGTCGTCGTTGACGGGCCCGAGGCTCTGGCTGATCTCCTCGATCATGCAGTGCCGGAACGCGCGCCGCCCCTCGTTGACGACGATGAAGACGAAGGCGCGGTCGAGGTTGTCGCCGCGCCGCCCGCCGGTGACCGCCGAGCAGTCGCTGGTGAGCAGGAACCGCTTGTTGAACTGGCTCGGCATGGTCTCCTCGATGACGCCGCGATAGTCGGCTCTGTCGACGAGGAAGACGATCATCTCCGCCCGGTTCTGGTTCGCCGTCATCGACATTCTGAGGCCCTTGACGGTGCGGTCGAGCTTAGAGACGAAGCGCCGGATGTCGCCCGTCCGGTGGTCGCGCCTGGCAAGGTCGATGACGTGGACCCGGACCCGGCCGGGGAACTTGCGGATGTGGTTGGCGCCGGGTCCGCGCCGCTGCGAGGGGTCCTCTGCGCCGAACACGGTGCGCATGAAGCCGTCGATGAGCTGCTCGTCCGAATAGGCGGTGACGATGGCTTCAACGCGCGGGGTGGCCGGCAGCGCCGCGCTGGCGGCGGCAAGCCAGAAGGCGAGGGCGGTCAGGGCAGGTTTCAGCATGGCGCACGCCTTTCTCGCACCAGGCCCCGCGCTCGGGCGCGAAGCCGTGGGGCGGCCGGTCGTCCATCTTGGCGAAAATCGGCGGCAAAAGGAACGAAAAAAGCCCCGGAGGGGAGGGCGACGGGAGAGGCGCCAGGCCTAATGCACGAAGCGGCGCACGTCGCGCAGCACGCTCGGCAGCACCTCGCGCGCCTGCTGCTGGGTCATGCCGGGGCGGATCCGGCGATGGTAGAGCATGTTGAGGATGTAGCGGTCGTAGTCGGTGAACTGGCTGTGCCTCGAGGCGTCGTTGAAGACGCTGTGGGTGAGGCTGCGGTCGTCGTTCATCGGGCCGAGCCCCTGCAACACCTCCTCCACCAGGCAGCGGTGGAACAGGAATTCGCCCTCGTCGGCGACGATGACCGCGGTCGAGCGCGAAATGCCGCTTTCGTCGGAGAGCACCCGAACGAGGCAGCGTCCGGGCGCGCTCGCCGCGGGATCGCCGTAGATCTCGTTCCTCACGATGCCGGCATATTGCTTGCGGTCGACGATGTAGACGACGAAATTGGCATCGTCCGGCCGCGCCGCGAAGTCGACGCTGAGGCCGCGGATCTTGCGCCTCAGGCTGCGGATGAAGGCGGTGGCGTCGCGCCTGCGGTCGTTGCCGGAGATGTTGCGCACGAAGAAGCTGACATTGCCGGTGTATTTCTTGACGAGGTAGGGCTGCCAGTTCCAGGTCCGGTATTCCAGGCCGAACACCGTCTTCATGAAGCCGTCGATGAGTTCACGGTCGCTGTAGGCGGCGGGCGCGGCAACGCTGCGTCCGCCGGCGGCCGGGATGAGCGCGACGGCAAAGACGGCCGCGGCAAGGGCCGCAGCAATGCCGCTTGTGCGGCGCCGGACGATGAAGACGCGGGACATGGGACGTTCGGTGTCCTTGTTCGACTGGCCGGATTTTAGCGCGTTGTCGGGTCCGGTCCAACCGTTCTGCGATCGCGGTAAAGAACGCGCCCTACGGTAAGGACTTCTTTAATTCTCACCGGATTACTTTTGTCGTCGGGATAATGAGGACTTGCATGACCAATCGCAGACGACTTTTTCGCGTCGAGGCAATGCACGGCGGGGCGGCCGGCATGGCCTCTTCCGGCCCGGTTGCCGTCGATCACTTCGCCGACCGGCGGCATCAGGAAGTGCTGCGCGAGGTCGCGGCGCTGAAGCAGATGGTCACCGACCTTGCCAAGGCGCGGCCGGCGGCGGGCGGCGAAGACGGCCGCGACAGGTCTGACGAGGTGCGGGCCGACATCGCCCATCTCGACGAGGAATTCAAACACCTCAAGCAGGAGATGCACGAGGCGCAGAAGCTCAAGATCGAGCTCGATGCCATGCATGATGCCATCAGCCAGACCAAGCGCGAGATCGCGTCGCTGCATGTCAACTCGTTCGAGGGCAAGCAGATGACGCGCGTCACCGACGAGCTCGACGAGGTCGTGCAGGGCACCGAGCAGGCGACGGAAAAGATCCTCGCCGCCGTCGAGACCATCGACGAGCAGGCTTCCAACCTCGTCGCCCGGCTCGCCAACCGCGACCAGGACATGGCCGCCGACATCCAGGACAAGGTCGTTGGCATCTACGAGGCCTGTAACTTCCAGGACATCACCGGCCAGCGCATCACCAAGGTCGTCAACGCCCTGCGCTTCGTGGAGAACCGCATCACCCGGATGATGGAGATCTGGGGCGGCATCGACAGCTTCAAGGACGTGGAGAGCGAGATCCAGGAGGAAAAGGTCCAGAGCGACGCCGACAAGGCCCTGCTCAACGGCCCGGCCCAGGCCGTCGACGAGGGCGTCGCCTCCCAGGACGATATCGACGCGCTGTTCGCCTGATCCACGCAATAGACCGCACCAAAGTTTTTGACGTCCGGACGGCTTTGGCCGTCTGGACGTTTTTGTTTGTTCCTGATATGTTCTGCGCACTCCGAAGGGCGAGGGGAATTTCATGGACCAGGACGGAAAGCAGCAGGCGGCCGAGGACGGCATCCTGATCGGCACCGACGGCCACCCGCGCTGCTGGTGGCACGGCAACCTGCCGGACTACCTCGCCTATCACGACACCGAATGGGGCCGCCCGGTCGCCGACGACCGGCGCCTTTTTGAAAAGATCTGCCTGGAGGGCTTCCAGTCGGGCCTGTCCTGGCTGACCATCCTCAGGAAGCGCGAGAACTTCCGCGCCGCCTTTGCCGGCTTTGATTTCGACAAGGTCGCCCGCTTCGGCGCCGCCGACGTCGAACGTCTTCTCGGCGATGCCGGCATCATCCGCCACCGCGGCAAGATCGAGGCGGCGATCAACAACGCCGCCCGCGCCGTGGAACTGGTCGAGGAGGCGGGCTCGCTCGCTGCCTTCGTCTGGCGTTACGAGCCGGCCCCGGAGGAGCGTCCCGACCGCTTCGACAAGGCGAGCCTCGGCCCTCTCGCCAAGACCGCGCAGTCGGTGGCGCTTGCCAAAGACCTGAAGAAGCGCGGCTGGAAATTTTTCGGCCCGACCACGGCCTACGCCTTCATGCAGTCGGTCGGCATCGTCAACGACCACCTTGAAAGCTGCTGGTGTCGACACGACGTAGAGAACCAGCGGGCGCAATTCGACAGGCCGATCTGAAGCCGTTAACGATGGCGGCGTTTGAGGTCGCCCCAAGGGTGCTCTGAGGCGAAAAATTTCGCCGCCATGTTGCACCGCGTCTTGACAGTTTCCTCCCCCGTGACTAACTCAGCGACGACTGTTAGCACTCACCTGAAGAGAGTGCTAACGCTCACGCAAACAGCGAACAAACGTTCACGGCAAAAACTCAGAGGAAGCTTTTCAAAATGAAGTTTCGCCCTCTTCACGACCGCGTAGTCGTCCGTCGCGTCGAATCCGAAGAAAAGACCGCCGGCGGCATCATCATCCCCGACACTGCCAAGGAAAAGCCGCAGGAAGGCGAAGTCGTCGCCGTCGGCCAGGGCGCCCGCAGCGAGGCCGGCGAACTGATCGCGATGGACGTCAAGGCCGGCGACCGGGTCCTGTTCGGCAAGTGGTCGGGCACCGAAGTCAAGATCGATGGTGAGGATGTCCTGATCATGAAGGAATCCGACATCATGGGCGTGATCGGCTGACCCGCCGGTAGCAACGACGATCGGGACGTCACCCCGGCATCCGCGCCGACCGGCGCGAGCCCGGCCTGACCGTCCCAGTCCACCACCGAACCACCCGGCGGATCCTTCCGGACCGGGAAAGAAATCAAGGAGCTGAAATATGGCTGCCAAGGAAGTAAAATTCGCATCCGACGCCCGCGACAAGATGCTTCGCGGCGTTGACCTCCTCGCCAACGCCGTCAAGGTGACGCTGGGTCCGAAGGGCCGCAACGTCGTCATCGAGAAGTCGTTCGGCGCCCCGCGCATCACCAAGGACGGCGTCACCGTCGCCAAGGAAATCGAGCTTGAGGACAAGTTCGAGAACATGGGCGCCCAGATGGTGCGCGAAGTCGCCTCCAAGACCAACGACCTGGCCGGCGACGGCACCACCACCGCCACCGTGCTGGCCCAGTCCATCGTCAAGGAAGGCGCCAAGGCGGTTGCCGCCGGCATGAACCCGATGGACCTGAAGCGCGGCGTCGACATGGCCGTCAAGGCCGCCGTCGACGATCTGACCGCCCAGTCCAAGGCGATCAACACCTCCGAGGAAGTCGCCCAGGTCGGCACCATCTCGGCCAATGGCGAGCACATCATCGGCGAGAAGATCGCCGAGGCGATGCAGAAGGTCGGCAACGAGGGCGTCATCACCGTCGAGGAATCGAAGGCTCTGGAGTTCGAGCTGGAGACCGTCGAGGGCATGCAGTTCGATCGCGGCTACCTGTCGCCGTACTTCGTGACCAACGCCGAGAAGATGGTCACCGAGCTTGAGGATCCGTACATCCTCCTGCACGAGAAGAAGCTCTCCAACCTGCAGGCCATGCTGCCGGTTCTGGAAGCCGTCGTTCAGTCCAACCGTCCGCTGATGATCATCGCCGAGGACGTCGAGGGCGAGGCGCTCGCCACGCTCGTCGTCAACAAGCTGCGCGGTGGTCTCAAGGTCGCGGCCGTCAAGGCTCCGGGCTTCGGCGACCGCCGCAAGGCCATGCTGGAGGACATCGCGATCCTGACCGGCGGCCAGGTGATCTCCGAGGATCTCGGCATCAAGCTTGAGAACGTCACCCTCGACATGCTCGGCACCGCCAAGCGCGTCACCATCACCAAGGAAGAGACCACGATCGTCGACGGTGCCGGCGAGAAGGCCGACATCGAGGCCCGCGTCGGCCAGATCAAGGGCCAGATCGAGGAAACCACGTCCGACTACGACCGCGAGAAGCTCCAGGAGCGCCTGGCCAAGCTCGCCGGCGGTGTGGCCGTCATCCGCGTCGGTGGCGCCACCGAGGTCGAGGTGAAGGAGAAGAAGGACCGCGTCGACGACGCCCTCAACGCGACCCGTGCGGCCGTCGAGGAAGGCATCGTCCCGGGTGGCGGCGTCGCTCTCTTGCACGCCCGCCGCGCCGTGGAGAAGGTCTCCAGCGACAATGCCGACGTTGCCGCCGGCATCAAGATCGTGCTGCGCGCCCTTGAGGCCCCGATCCGCCAGATCGCCGAGAACGCCGGCGTGGAAGGCTCGATCGTCGTCGGCAAGGTGACCGAGTCCAAGGACGAGAACTTCGGCTTCGACGCCCAGTCCGAGTCCTATGTCGACATGATCAAGGCCGGCATCATCGACCCGACCAAGGTCGTGCGCACTGCCCTGCAGGACGCGGCCTCCGTCGCCGCCCTCCTGATCACCACCGAGGCGATGGTCGCCGAGATTCCCAAGAAGGACTCCGGCGCACCGGCGATGCCGGGTGGCGGCATGGGCGACATGGGCTTCTAAGCCACGCGTCCTAACGCAATCGAATACGGGAAAGGGCGGTCTTCGGGCCGCCCTTTTTCGTTGTGGCAATGCTGGCGTTTCCGCGTCGCCGGACCGTCACAAAACTTTCAAGCAAGCGTCACCCGGCTTGCATGAACGCCTCCTAGCCTCCCGCCGAGCCTCAACGAATCCTCACGTCCGGATCATCGGAAATTTCCAGGGAGAGCCAGAGATCATGCGCGTCCTTCGCAGCCATCTCTTGACCGGCCTCGGCGCGATGTGCGTCGCCGGCACCGTAACCGCCGCCAATGCCCCCGCCAATGCCGCCGACGGCGCCGCCTATTTCGAGCGCCTCGCGTCGATGCCGGTCTACGAGACCCTCGATGCGGGCGTCGACAGGACGACCGAGACGGTCGCCGAGATCGCCGCCGCCTCCATGGATGGCCGGACCCTGATCTTCACCGACAGCCCGGGCGAGGCGCTGGTCTTCGTCGACGCCACCCAGCCGGCGGCGCCGAAGCCGCTCGGGCGCACCGCCCTCGGCGGCGAGCCGACCTCCGTTGCCGTCGTCGGCGGCTTTGCCCTTGCCGGCGTCAACACCTCGGAAAGCTTCGTCAAGCCGGGCGGCCATCTCGCCGTCATCGGCGTCGACAGCCGCGAGACGGTCGCCAAATGCGACGTCAAGGGCCAGCCGGACTCCGTTGCCGCCAGCCCCGACGGCAAGTTCGTCGCGATCGCCATCGAGAACGAGCGCGACGAGGACCTCAATGACGGCGTCATCCCGCAGATGCCGGCCGGCCACCTTGCGATCTTCGACCTCGACGCCGACGGCCGCCCCACCAACTGCGACGCCGTGCGCATCGTCGACATGACCGGCCTTGCCGAGATCGCGCCGGAGGATCCGGAGCCGGAATTCGTCTCCGTCAACGCCGACAATATCGCCGTCGTCACCCTGCAGGAGAACAACCACATCGCCCTCGTCGACCTCGCCACCGGCGAGGTGACGGCCCACTTCTCCGCAGGCACGTCGAGCGCGGAGCACATCCCGACCGCGAAGGCCCGCGCCGTCGACGGCACTGGCTCGATCAAGGACGTCGCCCGCGAGCCGGATGCCGTCGCCTGGATCGACAACGAGCGTTTCGTCACGGCGAACGAGGGCGACTACAAGGGCGGTTCGCGTGGCTTCACCATCTTCGACAAGGCCGGAACGGTGCTCTATGACAGCGGCAATACGCTGGAGCAGATGGCGATGCGCACCGGCCACTATCCCGCCAAGCGCGCCGCCAAGAAGGGCGCCGAGCCGGAAGGGGCGACCGTCGGCACCTTCCGCGGCGAGCGGCTGATCTTCGTCTCCAGCGAGCGCGCCAATTTCGTTGCCGTCTACCGCGACACGGGGGCCGAGCCGGAGTTCCTCCAGTTCCTGCCGACCAACGTCGCCCCGGAAGGCCTCCTCGCCATCCCGTCCCGCGACCTTCTCGTCGTCGCCAATGAAAAGGACAGCGCCGAGGACAGTGTCCGCGCCGTCCTCGGCATCTACGGCTTCGGTGCCAAGGCGCCGGCCTATCCGACCATCGTCTCCGACACCGATCCGGCGACCGATGCGCCGATCGGCTGGGGCGCCCTTTCCGGCCTTGCCGCCGATCCGGCGGATGCCGCGAAGGTCTACGCGGTCAGCGACAGCTTTTATGACGCGGCCCGCATCTTCACCCTCGACGTGTCGCAAACGCCGGCAAAGATCGTCTCCTATGTCGACCTCAAGGGCGGCGCTGCCAAGCGCTACGATCTGGAAGGCATCGCGGTCCACGGCGAAGGCGGCTTCTGGCTCGCCAGCGAAGGTCATCCCGAAAAGGAGCTGCAACACCTCCTGATCAAGGCCGCCGCCGACGGCACGGTGGAGGAGGAAATCTCGCTGCCGGAAGAGCTCGTCGCCAAGGCCGCGCGCTTCAGCCTGGAGGGCGTTGCCGAATATGAGGTCGACGGCCAGACCCGCGTCGTCGTCGCCGTCCAGCGCGAATGGGGCGACGACCCGAAAGGCATGACCAAGCTCGGCATCTACGACCCGGCCGCAAAGACCTGGGGCTTCGTCCACTATCCGCTGGACAAGCCGCGCTCGGCCGCCGGCGGCTGGGTCGGCCTGTCGGAGATCACCTCCCTCGGCGGCGCCCGCTTCGCCCTCATCGAGCGCGACAACAGGGGTGGCCCGGACGCCGCCATCAAGCAGGTGACGGTGATCTCGCTCGACGGCGTGACGCCCGCGCCTGTCGGCGGCGAACTGCCGGTGGTCGCAAAGCACCTTGCCATCGACCTGTTGCCGGCAATGGCCGCGACCAGGGGCTGGACACCCGACAAGGTCGAGGGCCTGACGGTCACCGCCGACGGCCGCATCCTTGCCGTCACCGACAATGACGGCGTCGACGACGCCTCCGGCGAAACGCTGTTCCTCGACCTCGGCTCGGCCAAGCGCCTCGACTGATCCCGCTTGCGGAGAGGGGCAAAAAGCCCCTCCCGCCTTTGCCGCCAAGACCGCCTCGGCCCGGAAGGCTCGCCTTCCGGGCCCTTCTTTGTCCGGCATCCCTCTTGCCGGGATTTCCGGCGGTTTTTGACCAACCCGCCAAAGCGTGACGCCGGTCACAACGCCGGGGCGCGATCGCCCTTACCTTCAAATCATCGGGGGGCACCAAAGAGCCCCGAAGCGGAGCCCCGAAGGAACGGACAGCTCCACCACCAACCAAACAGTCATAGAGACACCCTTGAGGAGAACACTGCCATGAACACCCTGATGAAGAAGACCGTCACCGGCTTTACCGCGCTCAGCATCCTTGCCGGCGCCTTTGCCGCCACCGCCGCGCCGGCCGCCGCCGGCCCGCTCAATGTCGGCCCGGCCGTCGCCGCCGCCACCGCCGACACCACCGCCGAGGTCCAGAAGGTCGGCTGGCGCCACCGCCATCGTCGCCACCACCGCTGGCACCGTGGCCACGGCCGCGGCTGGGGCTACGGCGCCGCCGCCCTCGGCTTCGCCGCCGGCGCCGCCTATGTCGCCACCCGCGATTGCGGCTGGGAGATCGTCCGCAAGAAGCGCTACAACCGCTGGGGCGAGCGCGTGATCGTCCGCAAGAAGGTCTGGGTCTGCGATTGATCCGAACCTGACCTGACCTCCAAATGACCGAAGGCCCCGCCGATGTCCCCCGGCGGGGCTTTTGGCTGTCTGGCGGGATCAGGGCGCCGCGCAACGCCATATGGATTGCCGCGTCGGCCTATCGGCCTCCTCGCAATGACATTGAAATTACGGGTGAAATCGTCATTGCGAGCGCAGCGAAGCAATCCAGGGCGCCCTTTCGCCCGGGCGACCACGGCGGCCAAAACGAGGTGCCGACATGGTCGACTATCAGCTCAGATCTCCGAGGCCGCCTTCAGGGCGTCGTGGTTCTCGATGCAGTAATAGCCGGAAATGCGGCTGATGGTGCCGGAGCGCTTCCAGTCGCTGAGCACGCGGTTGACGTTTTCTCGCGCCGCGCCCGCCATGTTGGCAAGGTTCGCCTGGCTGACCTTGTAGTGGATCAGCACCCGGCCGTTGTCGAGCGGCTTGCCGAAGGTCTCGGCGAGCTGCAGCAGTGTCTGCGCGACCCGGCCCGGCAGCGGCAGGAAGCTGCGCGCGGCAAGGACATCGTTGGCGAGCCGGAGCCGCGTGCCGACGACCGCCAGCATGTGCCGGTAGACGGCCGGATTGGCATCGGCGAAGCGCTCGAAGGCGGCCTTTTCGATGAAGGCGAGCCTGGCCGGCTTCAGCGCCGTCACGGTCGCCGAGCGCGGCCGGCCGTCGAGCAGCGCCAGTTCGCCGACCAGCGCTCCGGGGCCGAACACGGCGAGCAACTGCTCCTCGCCCTCGTGCGAGATGACGCTGACCTTGATGGAGCCCTCGAGCACAGCGTAGAAGCCGTTGCCCGGATCGCCGGCATGGAACAGGATCTCGCCGGACGACAGGCTGACGCCGCGGGCAAGCCCGGAAAGGCCCTCCGCCAGCGCCTCCGGCAGGCCGGCGAGCGAAAAGCTGTTTTCCAGAAAACTCTTGTCGAGCCGCATGGCCGCCTCCCCGCATTGGTATCCGGAGCATAACCTATTTCGCGGCCGCCTCGGCAAGCCCGATGCGCGCGCCGGCCGGGGGCAACGACGGCGGATACACGCCTTGACTCCGGTTTCGCTACCATAGAGTGTATTTGGCGTTTTGGGGTGAGGGGCGGCCGGCCCTTTCGCAGGGCCGGCCGGACGTTTGCGTATGGCGTCCGATCGAAAGGCCGAAAGCGCGCAAGAAGGGCCGCAGGCAGGCGTCAGCAGCAGGGTTGCGGTTTGCCCGGTCGCGGCCGGTTTTCGCCGCATGGGGCCGCGGCCCGCCCGGGTCTTCGCACGGCGGGTGCTCGGCTCCGCGTTGGCCTCGATTATCCTGGCGGGAACGGCCGCTGCCGATCCCTCGCAAGAGACGGGGCGCACATCCTTCGCCCTCAAGCGCCTGCTCTATTTCTCCTCCCTCGACGTCACGCGGGACAACGCCTATGCGGCGATCGGCATGCGCTTTGTGCCCGCCGGCGCCGGGGCGTCCTCCCCCATCGGCGCCGTGACCGCCGGCACCGGCTGGTACCGCTACCGCCGGCGCCGCCATGCGAAGCGCTGGTTTCATGCCGCCATCGGCGGCGCCGGCATCGCCGCCGGCTATCGCTTCGAGCGCCCGCGCTACGGCGTCACTGTGCTTGCCGGCCCGGCGGTGGAACGCCAGACCCTGTCGCGCCCCGACCCGGGCAACACGGCCGAGGGCACCCGCATCGCCGCCCGCGGCGCGCTCGACACCTGGGCAAAGCCCGCGCCGCACATTCTCGCCACCGGCTATGTCTCCGCCTCCACCTTCGACGGGCTGTGGTACGCCCGCGCCTTCGCCGGCCATGAGCTCCGGCCGGACCTCTTCGTCGGTCCCGAACTCGTCGGCATCGGCAACAACAGCTATGACGAGCGGCGCATCGGCGCGGCCCTTCTGGGCGCCCCCCTCGGCTGGTTGCGCGGGAACGTCGCCGCCGGGCTCCGGCTGCGCCGCGACGGCGCGCGCGATGGCTATCTGACCGGCGGCCTCTGGCACCGCTTCTGAGGACAGGCTGGAATGAGCCGCCGCCTTGCCCTTGCCGGCCGTTTCGTCTAGGAAAATCCCGCGGCGCCCGGCGGGCGCCCGGCGCGGCCGAAAGGGTCGGCGCCCGGTTGCTATTCTCGGGGTTTTCATGTCTGGCAAGGCCAAAGCGGACAAGCTGAAGGCGCGTCTGCCGCGCGGGTTCGTCGATCGCGAAGCGGCGGAAATCCGCGCCACGGAACGCATGTTGCAAAAGGTCCGCGAGATCTTCGAGCGCTACGGCTTCGATCCGGTCGAGACCCCGATGGTCGAATATACCGATGCGCTCGGGAAATTCCTGCCCGACCAGGACCGGCCCAACGAGGGCGTCTTTTCCTTCACCGACGACGACGAGCAGTGGCTGAGCCTGCGCTACGACCTGACCGCGCCGCTCGCCCGCCATGTCGCGGAGAATTTTGACAGCCTGCCGAAGCCCTACCGCTCCTATCGGAACGGCTGGGTATTCCGCAACGAAAAGCCCGGCCCCGGCCGGTTCCGCCAGTTCATGCAGTTCGACGCCGACACGGTCGGTGCGCCGACCCCGGCGGCGGACGCGGAAATGTGCATGATGATGGCGGACACGCTGGATGCGCTCGGGCTTGAGGGCCAGTACGTCGTCCGCGTCAACAACCGCAAGGTTCTGGACGGCGTCATGGAGGCGATCGGGCTCGCCGGTCCCGAGCACGCCGGAACACGCCTCGTCGTGCTGCGTGCCGTCGACAAGCTCGACCGCCTCGGCCTCGACGGCGTCCGCGCTCTGCTCGGCGAAGGCCGCAAGGATGACAGCGGCGATTTCACCAAAGGCGCCGGGCTTGGACCGAATGAGGTCGAGACGGTACTGTCCTTCGTCGGCGCCAAGGGCGCGGCGGCGAGCGACACGATCGAGACCCTGAAGGGCCTCGTCTCCGAAAGCGCCGTCGGCAGCGCCGGCGTCGAGGAACTCGCCGAGATCGCCCGCCTCGTCGGGGCCGCCGGCTATGAGGGCAAGGTCGAGGTCGACCCCTCGGTCGTCCGTGGCCTGGAATATTACACCGGCCCGGTCTACGAGGCCGAACTGACCTTCGAGGTCACCAACGACAAGGGCCAGGTGGTCCGCTTCGGCTCGGTCGCCGGCGGCGGGCGCTATGACGGCCTCGTCGGCCGCTTCAAGGGCCAGGACGTGCCGTCCACCGGCTTTTCCATCGGCGTCTCGCGGCTCTTGTCGGCCTTGAAGGCGACCGGCAAGGTCCGGCTCGACGACGAGGACGGCCCGGTCATCGTCACCGTCATGGACCGCGCCGCCGTCGCCGACTACCAGGCGATGGTGTCTGAACTGCGTGCAGCACGCATCAGAGCCGAACTCTTCCTCGGCAACCCCAAGCAGTTCGGCAAGCAGCTCCAATATGCCGACCGCCGCAATGCCCCGCTGGCGATCATCCAGGGGTCCGACGAGCGCGGCGAGGGCGTCGTCCAGATCAAGGACCTGATCGAGGGCAAGCGGCTGTCGGAAAACATCGAGGACAACGCCGAATGGCGCGCCGCCCGCCCGGCGCAGGTGACGGTCCCGCGGGAAAAACTCGTCGAGACCGTCCAGAAAATGCTCGCCGAGCAGGCGGCGGACCGGGACGGGGAGGCGGGCCAATGACCGATTTTTCCGAACGGCTGGAGCGCCTGCGCTCGCTGATGGAGACGACGGGCTACCGTTTCGTCGAGACCGACATCCTGCAGCCGGCCGAGACCTTCATCGACCTTGCCGGCGAGGAGCTGCGCGGCCGCCTGTTCCTGACCGCGACCGTCGGCGGCGCCGAGCTGTGCCTGCGCCCCGATTTCACTATCCCGGTCTGCAGCCACCACATCGCCTCGGGCGATCCGGCGCGCGCGGCCGCCTATTCCTATCTCGGCCCGGTGTTCCGCCAGCGTCCGGGCGGCACCGGCGAGTTCCCCCAGGCCGGGATCGAGTCGCTGGGCCGCGAGGATCGCGAGGGCGCCGACGCCGAGGCGCTGACCCTCGCACTGTCGTGCCTCAGGGCCTTCGACCTGGAATCCCCGGATATTCGCCTCGGCGACCAGGCCCTGTTCTTTGCCTTCGTCGACGGGCTCGATCTCGCCGCGATCTGGAAGCGTCGGCTGAAGGCCGCCTTCGGCGACCGCGCGCGGCTTAATGCCCTGATCGAACAGCTTGCCGGCCGCGGCCCCGGCGGCGAGGACCGCCGCGCCGGTCTGCTGGCCGCGCTGGAAGGCGTCGACCACGAAGCTGCCCGCGATCTCGTCGAGGACCTCCTCTCCATCGCCGGCATCGCCACCGTCGGCGGCCGCACCGCCAACGAGATCGCCGAGCGCTTTCTCGAACAGGCGACCTTTGCCGCAGGTTCCAGCGCCCGGCCGGAAATCGCCGAGCTGATGACCGCTTTCCTCGATGTTGCCGGCACGCCGGACGTCGTCGCCGACCGGCTGGCGGTGATCGCGGCCGATGCCGGCGTCGACCTGACGGCTGCGTTGGAGGCTTTCAACCACCGCGCCCAGCTCATCGCCGACCGCGGCATCGCCTATGACCGGATGCGCTTTGCCGCCGATTTCGGCCGCCGGCTGGATTACTACACCGGCTTCGTCTTCGAGATATTCGACCCAGCCCGGCCGGACCTCGGTCCGCTCGTCGGCGGAGGCCGCTATGACAAGCTGCTGGCGCTGCTCGGCGCCCCCTGCGAGGTGCCCGCCGTCGGCTTTTCGATCTGGATCGAGCGGGTGCCGGGCGGTGTCGCCGCGCTCGGCGCCAACGGCCTTGGAGCGCTGACATGAGCCGCGATCTGATCCTTGCCGTCCCCTCCAAGGGCCGCCTGCAGGAAAACGCTGCCGCGTTCTTCGCCCGCGCCGGCCTGAAGCTGGAACAGCCCGGCGGTGCCCGCAACTATCGCGGCCGCATCAAGGGGCTCGACGGCGTCGAGATCGCCTTCCTGTCGGCCTCGGAGATCGCCCGGGAGCTTGCGGCCGGCAACGTCCATTTCGGCGTCACCGGCCTCGACCTCGTCTACGAGACGGTCGCCGAGCCCGATACCTGCCTCCATCTCGTCACGCCCCTCGGCTTCGGCCATGCCGACGTGGTCGTCGCCGTGCCGAAAGCCTGGATCGACGTGTCGACCATGTCCGACCTCTCCGACGTCGCCCAGGACATGCGCGCCTCCTCCGGCCGCGCGATGCGGGTCGCGACGAAATACATCCGCACCACGCGGGCGTTCTTTGCCGAGAACGGCATTGCCGACTACCGGATCGTGGAAAGCCTGGGCGCGACGGAAGGCGCGCCGGCCTCCGGCGTTGCCGAACTCATCGTCGACATCACCACGACCGGCGCGACCCTCGTCGCCAACAACCTCAAGATCCTGTCGGACGGCGTCATCCGCCGCTCCCAGGCCCATCTGGTGGCAGCGTTGCGTGCGCCTTGGGACGAGGAGCCCCTTGCCGCCGCCCGCACGATCCTCGACCGCATCGCGGCCGAGGCCCGCGCCGGCCAAATCCGCGAAATCCGCACCACGGTCGCCCGCGCGGCCATGCTCGGCCACGACGCCGTCTCCCGCTTCGGGGCCACCGTCCCCTTCGGCGCCCAGGGCTCCAACCTGGTGCTCCACTGCCCCGTCGACGAGGTCTACCCCTGCGTCGTCTGGCTGCGCGAGAACGGCGCGGAAACGGTCACGGTCTCTTCGGTCGACTACGTCTTTGAGGCGACCAATCCGCTGTTTGCGGGGCTCAAGGGGCGGATCGGAGAGGGCTGACGGCCGCGCCGGCCATTGCCACACTTGCAGGACGGCGTTTTCAGCCGCTGCGGAAGAGCACGATCTGTCCCTCGTTCTTGGCATCGTCACGCGTGTAGCTGACGCCGTCGACCTTCGTGCCGTCTGGGTCGAGCAGGGAAATCAGGCCGCCGCTGTTCGAGAGCGGAACGTCGCCCATCGTCACGGCGCGCACGTCGCCCGGCGCCAGCCACACGTCGCTTGAAAGGACACGGGGGTCATCGTTTCGGTTGAGCAGTTGCCAGCCGGCAAGCGAAATACCCGATGTCGTCCGGTTCAACAGATAGACGAGCTCGGGCCGGCCCGAATGGGCGTCCTGGTTCTCGCCGCCGATCGGATTGACGAGCGCGCTGACGATGGCGACCGGAAGGTCCTCGGGGATCACCTCAATATCGGGACGCGGCGGGATCGGCCTGTCTTTGCCCAGAAGTTCGGCGACCAATTGGCTTCCCGGCAGGGCGTTTCCGGTCTTTTCGTCCGTATGGACCGCCTGCGATCCAAATGCGAGCCAGATCGCGATGTGGCGGTCATTGTCGGTGTCTTCGATGATCAGGCCGCCGTCTTGCCAGACGCCGTTGTATTTTTCGAAACTCCTGGCATTTCCCTGGTTCATGTGAACGTCGTGAATGCCGTCATTGCCCGAATAAGGCTCGCCGAACAGGAAAACCTTCGATTTCTTCTCCGCCGCCTGGCGCAGGGTCGGGAGCATCAGGTCGAGAAGGTCGTTCTCCCGGCCCGGAATGTCGTGCGGCAACAGAAGGCCTTCGGAAAAGTCGAGCAGATTGCTGCGGATGTAGTCGATGGCGAGCGAATTGGGTTTTGGCGGCAATTGATGGAATCCCGGGCTCACCTCCGGCAGCAACTGGAGAACGGGGTGAGAAAAATGCTCGTCCTTGTAGAGGGCCAGTTCTGAAATCGCGGCCGTCGATTTCACATTTATCGATGCCCGGAAATCCTTCCCGCCGCCGTCGTTGTAGAACAGGTGGATGTGCGGTGTTTCCGCATCGTCGGCATTGGTTTCGGCCGTCACCCGAACGGCTTGCCCACACCAGATTCCGTAACGATCGATCGGCATCGCAATCACTCCTCAAGATAAGGCGGCCTTATTCTTGATCACCAAGTAATCTTTTTCAACTTAAAGATGATAATATTGATATTTGCCTGTCTAAATAAGCCTTTCAGGCGCTGACGCGTTTCGGCAGCAGTTTATCCCCATACTCGATAAACTCGCTATAATCGCCGGCGAACCGGTTCTATGAAGTTTACCTCGTCACGCTATAAACTCGCCATAAGCTCGGTGCCATGAACCCGCTTTCCAACCCCTACGCCCCCGGCGCCGGGACGCCGCCGCCGGAGCTTGCCGGTCGCGATGCGATCCTCGAGGCGGCGCGGCTCGCGGTCGCCATGAGCCGGGCGGGAAAGCCGGCGCGCAGCCTGATGCTGGTCGGGCTCAGGGGCGTCGGCAAGACCGTGCTCCTCAACGAGATCCAGGAGATCGCGGATGAGGCGGGCGCCTTCACCGACTTCATCGAGGTCAGCCGCAACGAGCCGCTCTCCGTCGTCATCGTCGCGACCCTGCGCGCCGCGCTCTTGAAGTTCGACCGCATGAAGGGCGTCAGCGAGACGGTGAAGAAGGGGCTGAGGGTCCTGAAGAGCTTCGTTTCCGCCATCAAGCTCAAATATGGCGACGTGGAATTCTCCGTCGACGTGGAGGAGGAGGCGGGCGTCGCCGACAGCGGCACCTTGCGCCGCGATCTTGCCGAGCTCTTCGTCGCCGCGGCCGAGGCGGCAAAGGCGCGGAACACCTCCATCGTCCTCCTCATCGACGAGATCCAGACGCTGGCCGAGGACGAGTTCGAGGCGCTGATCATGGCGATCCACCGGATCGACCAGAAGCGCCTGCCGCTCCTGGTCGTCGGCGCCGGACTGCCGCTGCTGGTCAAGCTCTCCGGCGAAGCGAAGTCCTATGCCGAGCGGCTGTTCGACTACAACCGGATCGGCGCATTGGACGACACGGAGGCGGAACGCGCACTGGTCGCGCCTGCTAGCGCGGCCGGCGTCGCCTTCAAGGACGCCGCGATCGCCCGCATCCTCGAAGTGACGGAAGGCTATCCCTACTTCCTGCAGGAATGGGGCTACCAGTGCTGGAACACGGCAAAGGCCTCGCCGATCACGGAACGGGATGTGAAGAAGGCGAGTGAAGCGGCGATCGCCCGGCTCGACGAGAATTTCTTCCAGTCCCGCTTTGCCCGCCTGTCCGATCCCCAGAAGCGCTATTTGCGTGCGATGGCCGAACTCGGGCCCGGTCCGCACCGCTCCGGCGACATCGCCAGGGCCATGGGAAAGACCTCCCAGAACGTGGCGCCGATCCGCGATGCGCTGATTTCCAACGGCATGATCTACAGCCCGAAATACGGGTTTGCCGCGTTCACCGTGCCGCTCTTCGACGCCTTTCTGAAAAGGACGATGCCGGACGAGGCGTGACGGGCGCGCTCAGCCGTCCTCTCCGGCCGCCTTCAGCGCCGCATCGAGCCGCTTCCAGACGGTCAGCGCCGTGGCGATGGCAAGCGTCACGAAGATGCCATCGATGACGACGACCGGCAGGCCGAAGACGGCGATGAGAAACGCGGTGACGCCGACGGCCAGCGCCCGGTCCGACTTGCCCATCGGCCCGTCATGGCGCCGTCCGCCGCCGATGACCTGGCCGAGCAGGCCGGCGAATTCCGTCAGCACCGCGCCGAGGCAGAAGGCAACGACCGGAATGGCCGCGGCGCCGAGGGCAAGGAAGGGCGGGATCAGCGCCAGATAGAGGCAGAGGTCGGAAAGGACGTCGCCGATCTCGTTGAGGACGGCGCCCCTCCTGGTCTTCATGTCGTGCTCGCGCGCCAGCATGCCGTCGATGGCATTGAGCGCCATGCGCAGAAAGAGGACGACGGGAAGGATGAGAAGCATCGCCGGGGCGTCGGGCACGGAGATAAGGAAGCTGCCGCCGGCAGCCGAGAGGACGAGGGCAAAGAGCGTCACCTCGTTCGGCGTGATGCCGGCTCCGGCCAGTTGCACGACGAGCGGCCGCAAAAGGGCCTGGAACCGCGGTTTCAGGTCGAAGACGGTCGCCATGGTCTCCTCGGGCAGGTGGCTTTCAAAAACGCACGAACGGTAGCCCAGGAACGCGTAAACTGCGAGCCCGGCGTTTGCTTGAAACCGGCGCCGCGTCGCGCCGGTTATCCCGGTCAGGCAGGGCGGACAGGAACGGAGGAAACAGCAATGGCCGAAACCGGTCGCCGCATCGAGGTGACGCCCTTTCCCGGGCGAATAACAGTGCGCCTTGCCGGCACGATCGTGGCGGAAAGCGGCGAGGCGCTGGCGCTGTCGGAGGGCAGCTATCCGGTCGTCTACTATGTGCCGCAGAAGGACCTCAGGCCGGACGCCTTCGAGCCGTCGGCGCACCGGACCCATTGCCCGTTCAAGGGCGATGCCAGCTATTTCCACATCGTCGCAAAGGGAACGCGGGCGGAAAACGCCGCCTGGAGCTACCGGACGCCGATCGAGGGAACGGCTGCGATCGCCGGCCATGTCGCCTTTTATCCCGACAAGGTCGAGATCGAGGTGACGCCCGCCCGGTGATCGCCGTTGTCCGTTACACCGGCGGCGTCTCTTCCTCGGTCATGGCCACCGCACTCTCCTGGCGGATGACGATGAGGCCGGCAATGACGATGAGGGCGCCGCCGAGGATGGTCGGCAGCCGCGGCGTCTCGCCGAAGAACAGGAACCCCCACAGGCTCGCCCACAGGAAGGCGGCATATTCCAGCGGCGCGATGCGCGTCACCGGCGCCAGCGACAGGGCGTAGGAAATGGCCAGGAAGCCCATGGTTCCGCAGGTGCCGACGGCAAGGAAGAGGCCGAGATCGGCGGTCGCGACCGGCTCCCAGGTTGCAAGCCCGAGCGGCGTGACGAGGATGACGGCGCCGAGCGACTGCAGCACGGCCATCGATACCTTGTCGTCTTTCTGGGCGCGCACGCGGATGGTGACGATGGCGGTCGAATAGCAGATGGCCGTCAGGATGCCGAGCGCAAAGCCGATCGCGTTCTCCGTCAGCGTGCCGTCAAGCTGGTCGGTGGCGAGCGAGCCGCCGGCGATGACGACGACGCCGGCAAGGCCGAGGCCGAGGGCGACAAGCGCGCTGCGGGTAACCGGTTCGCCGAGAAGGAGGCCGCCGAGCGCGACCGTGAACAGCGGCGCGAGGAAGAAGAGGGTCGTCGCCAGCGCCAACGGCAGATACTGGACGGTATGAAAGAAGCTGGCCGCCGCGGCAAGCACCAGGATACCGCGCAGCATGTTGGCGCGGATCGTCTGGGCGTCGGGCCAGGCCGGCCGCGCCAGCGGGATGAGCAGAAGCGCCACGGTAAGGCCGAAGGCATAGCGCAGGAAGGTGATCTGCCAGACCGGATAGCTGGCGCCGAGCATCTTGACGAGGGCATCCATCAGCGACAGGCCGCCAAGGGCAAGGACCATGACAAAAACGGGAGTAAGGCGCGCCATGGTAGGGAGCTCCGCGGGCAGCGTGGGGCAAGGGGCGAAAAAGAAACCGCCCGGTTCGGGCGGCGGCGCGCACCATACCGGCTTTGCCGGCGATGCGACACCTTCAAAAGGGACGGGGAGTTTTGCGGCTTTGCCTATTGCGGCTTCGGTGCCGGCTCCGGTCCCTTGATGGTGAATGGGAGCTCGAAGCTTCCCGCCTTGTCGCTGTGGGCGTCCTTCAGGCGGGTGAAGAGCACGTAGTCGCCGGGCTGCAGGCCGGAAAGGTTCAGCGAGAACGACACCTGGAACTCATAGACCGGCCGGCGCGTGCGGGCGCTGAGGCGGGTGAAATCGGTCTGGGCAACGAGGATCTGCCCGTCGGGCGTCCTCAGTTCCAGGTCGGCGTCGAGGTCGATGAGGATGTCTTCGCCGTCGCGGCCGAAGCCGTAGCCGACCGGCTCGGCATAGACGGCGATCGGCTCGCCGGCCTTGAAGGTGGTGTCCTCGCGCGGCTCATAGCGGCCGTAGCCCTTGGCGGGAGCGGCGACGAAGCGCGCCGTCGTAAAGCCGAGCGGCGCCGCCTGCCAGGCCGCATCGCGCAGCGCCTCTGCCGCACCGAGTGCCTCGGCGGGCTTTTCCGCCGCAATCAGACTGGCGGTCTTTTCCGCGAGTGCCGCCGGCGTCTCGGCATGGGCCGCCCACGCCCCGCCAACGATTGCCGCACTCAACACCAGAACGCGCCACATGACCCAACCCCCGACTCAAAAAGCGCAACGCGGCCGATCAGTCAGAAGATCGGCTTATATCAGAGGCAATTACACGGGTTTTCGCCGGCGAACAACCGACCCTTAAGAATGAATTAACAAGGAGGTAAACGCAGCCGGACGGCTTTGTCGGCGCGCCGCGGTCAGTTTCCGGCGCCGGGATGGCGCCCGAGCCAGCTCTGGCGCTTGCGGTAAATGGTTGAGGGAGCGATCTCAAGGGCCGCCGCGGCGCGCGAGATATTGCCGTCGAAGGCATCCAGCGCCTGCTCGATAATCTGTTGTTCCTGCTCGCGAAACGGCACGATCGCGTGGTGCCCGTGAAAGCGCGGCCGAAGTGCATCGATCGGCATGCGCCCGGCGCCCTCGCCGCTCGCGCAGACGCCCGGCGGCAGCATGTCCGCGGTGACCACGTCGCCGTCGAAGAGGACGACGATCTGGCGCACCACGTTTTCAAGCTGGCGCACGTTGCCCGGCCAGGAATAGGCCGCAAGCCGGGCTTCCACGGCCGGATCGAAGGCGAAAAAGGCCTTCGACTCTTCGCTGGCGAAACGGCGGAGGAAGATGCCGGCGAGCGGCAGCACGTCCTCCGGCCGGTGGCGCAGCGGCGGCAGGGCGATCGGCAGGACGTGCAGCCGGTAGAAGAGGTCCTCGCGAAACCGGCCCTCGGCGACCTCGGCCATCGGATCGCGGTTGGTGGCGCACACGAACCGGACGTCGACGGCCTCGATGGCGGTGCCGCCGACCCGGCGCACCGTGCCGGTCTGGATGAAGCGCAGCAGCTTTGCCTGCAGGCCGAGATCCATCTCGCCGATTTCGTCGAGGAACAGCGTGCCGCCGTCGGCAAGTTCCGCCGCGCCCGGCCGGTCGCTGATGGCGCCGGTGAAGGCGCCGCGCTGGTGGCCGAAGATCTCGCTTTCCATCAGGTCGGCGGGAATGGCGCTGCAGTTGATCGCGATGAACGGCCCGTCGGCCCGCGGCGAGCGGGAATGCACGGCTTCCGCGCACAGCTCCTTGCCGGTGCCGGATTCGCCGGTGATGAAGACCGGGGCGCGGGAATTGGCGATGCGCCTGATCTGCTCGTAGACGCCGAGCATGGCCGGCGAGGTGCCGACGAAATTCTCAAAGTCCCGGTCCGAGGCGTTTTCCGCCTTGCGCGGAGCGGCGGTCGGAACCGGGCGCCGGCGACGCGCGGCGCATTCGGCGAAACGCTCCTTGATGCGGCGCGCGGTGAACGGCTTGACGATGAAGTCGTCGGCGCCCGCCCGGAGCGCTTCAACGGCGCCGGTCACCGTGCCGGTGCGCGAGGTGGCCAGCAGCACGGCCTCCGGCGCCTGGCGCGCGAAATCGGCGATGCGCTCGCTCTCGCCGACGGTGGCGATGTCGAGGAGGACGAGGTCGAAGCTGTCGCTGCGAAGCCGCGCCAGCGCGTCCCGGGGTTCCGTGGCAAAGACCGGCGCGGAGGCCGCCGCGAAGGCACCGTCCAGTTCGGCGGAAAGGACCCGCCGTTCGGCGGGATCGGACTCAACGACGAGGATGCGGCAGTTGGCGACCGAATCCCGGATTCCACCCATGACCAGAAATGCCCCTTCAACGCGGATCGGCCGGCAGGGCATCGGCAAGGAACCGGCAAGAAGCGGGCGTCAAACCCCGAGCTGCAATCCCCGACCGGCCCGAAGGCCGCAACGCTTCTGTTTTCCGCCAACACGGTAAACAAAGGGTTTCAATGTCGATGTAATGGCGACGGCCGCGGCCGGATTCACATCCTGGTAACGATACAAACTCACGGGAATGAAAGGGTTTCCGCCTAAGTTATCGGTCTGGGAGAGCGGTCGATCCGGGCCGGTTTCACAAGAAAAAAGAGGGGAGCCCCGTGACAGCCGTCGACCTTGGACATCAGGACTGCGCGCCGCCGGGCCTTTCCGCCCGCGCCGGCCGCCTCGGCGTCCTTGTCGGCCGCGTCTGCCGCAGCGACAACGGCGCGCTCCGGGCCCTCATGGTCTATGGCCTCAGGATCGGCGGGGCCGGCCTCATCTTCCTTGCCCAGATCGCCATTGCCCGCTGGCTGACGCCGGCCGAATACGGCGTCTTCGCCAATGTCTGGGTGATCTTCCTTCTGATCGGCGGCTGGGTCTCGCTCGGCCTCGGCGGCGCCATGATCCGTTTCGTGCCGGAATATCTGGCGCTCGGCCGCGAGGACCTGTTGCGCGGGCTGCGCCGCGCCGGGCGCGCCGTCGGCCTGACGACCGCCATCGTCGTCGCCGGCGTCGGCATTCCGGTTCTCACCCTTGGTGGCGACATCGTCGAGCCGGCCTACCGGCTGCCGCTGGTCCTGGCGCTCGCCGCGCTCCCGTTCTACGCCATGTCCGACATCAATGACGGGCTCTGCCGCGGCCATGGTTGGCCGCTGCGCGGCATCGCGCCGATCTACGTGCTGCGGCCGCTGCTGATGATCGCCGGCGTCGTCATCGCCGCGCTCGCCCTCGGGCTGGCGCCGACGGCGACCAACGCCATGGCCGTCGTCGCCATCGCCTTTTCGCTCACCGTGCTCGTCCAGACCGTGATCACCGAGAGCGGTACCCACGGCCTCGTGCCGGCCGGACCGTCGCGCTACGAACTGAAGACCTGGCTCGCCGTCTCCATGCCGCTGGTGCTGATGGAAGGAATGCTGGCGCTGATGAACCACGTCGACGTGCTTCTCGTCGGCAGCCTGCGTGGTGCCGAGGAGGTCGGGCTGTATTATGCCGCGACCCGCGTCGTCGCGCTCGTCTCCTTCGTGCCCTATGCGGTGATCGCCGTCTTCGGCCCGCGCTTTTCCCACGGCAAGGCCGTCAACGACCATGAGGGCCTGCGCGAGACCGCGCGCCAGGCGGTGACCCTGTCGCTGCTGCCCTCGCTCGTCCTCGGCATCGCGATCGTCGTCACCGGGCCGCTGCTGCTTGCCGCTTTCGGCGAGGAGTTCACCGCCGCCTACAACGTCCTCCTCATCCTCCTCGTCGCCGTCACCATGCGCGCCGCCGTCGCCCCGGCCCAGACCATGCTGGCAATGACCGGTCACCACGTCGTCTGCGTGGTCATCCTTGCCGGCGCACTCGCCCTCAACACGGTCCTCAACCTGATCCTTATCCCGATTGCCGGCACCGTCGGCGCGGCGACGGCGACCACCATCGCGGTCGCCATGGAGATCGGGCTCTCGCTCGTCGCCGTCCGCCGCCGCCTCGGCTTCGTGCCGATGCCCTATGGCGATGCGCGCCACCTCATCTCCGCGCTGCGCGGCATCCTGACCCGCAAGGCCGCCACCACTCCCGGACCGAAGGGGCCGCTGGCCGGATGAACGCCTCAACCGCCCGTTTCGACGCCGCCGCACCGGCCTTCCTCGACGATCCCGCCACCGAGGCCGCCGTCCGCAGCCGCCTTGCCGATACGGCGGTAGTGGTCGAGGTCCGGCCGATGGCCGATCTCGACGCTTTTGCCGCGCCGCTTGCCGATCTGGCCCGCCGCGCCGTCGTCGCCAACGTCTTCTTCGAGCCCGTGGTGCTGAAGGCCGCGCTCGCCGAGGCGCGCCATCCGGACCGGGTGTTCATGGTGCTCGCCTGGGCCGACCGGCAAAGGGCCATGCTTTCCGGCGTCTGGCCGATCGTCCTGGAGCCCCACCACTGGGGTCCGTCGCGGCCGGTCTGGTTCACCTGGAAGCACGATTCCGGCACCCGCGCGACGCCGCTCATCGGTCCCGGCGCCGGGCCCGCCGTCTGGGCGGCGATGCTCGATGCGATCGCCGCCACGGGCCGTGCCCGGCATCTGGTGCTGCCGACGATGATGGACCTGTCCGGCCTCCTTAGCGACATCACCCATGCGGCCGACGCCACGCGGCGCCGGCTCTGCCTCCTGGAGCGCCACCCGCACATCGTGCTCGGCGCCATCTCCGACGGCGAGGCGCACCTGAAAAGCGCCATGAGCGCGCGGCGCCGCAAGCGCATGGTCAAGAATCGCGACGACCTTGCCGCCCTCGGCCGGCTGGAGGCGCGCGTCTATGAGCGCCCCGGCGATGTGATGGTCGCTTTCCGCCGTTTCGTGGAGCTGGAAGGTGCTGGCTGGAAGGGGCGCCGCAAGGGCGCGATCCTGACCAAGCCCGATGCGCTGAGGTTCTTCCTGCGCACGGTCTGCGACCTGGCGGAAGCCGGCCAGGTGCGCATCGACAGCCTGGAACTGGACGGCGCGCCTCTGGCCATGTCGATCGTCACCCGCTCCGGCAACGCCGCCTTCTGCTGGAAGACGACCTATGACGAGGCCTATGCCCGGTTCAGTCCCGGCATGCTGGTGGTGATGGACGTGACCAGGGGGATTGCCGCCGATCCCGGCATGGCCTTCGCCGATTCCTGCACCGACGCCGGCCATCCGCTGATGGCGCATCTGTGGCCCGAGACGGCCGACTCGGTCGACCTCCTGGTCGATCTGAAACCGGGCGCAAGCGCCGCCGCCTTCGCCGCGGCACGGGCGACCGAACTCGGCCGCCGCCGCGCCCGCGCCGCCCTCAAAAAGGCCTACCACGCCATCCGCGATCGCGCCGAACCGCTGCGCGGCTAGCAGCCTCGTCAGTCAAAAGAGCTTTCAGGTCGCGACAGCGGCCCGGCGCCGATGCGCCGTACCCGCGCACGGACAGCACCCGACCAGGGTGCGGTGCGCCCCGTGAGCGAAAAAAACTAACTCGTGACCTCGTAACCGGCGTCTTCGATCGCCTGGGAAAGAGTGGCCTTTTCCTTGGTCGCCGAGGCGATGTCGACACGGCCGGCCTGAAGATCGACGGCGACCTCGGCCGCCGGATCGACGTCGGTGACGGCTTTCTTGACCGCGGCCACGCAGTGATTGCAGGACATTCCGGTAACGTTGAGGCTGATCATCTGGGATCTCCTGGGTGGAAAATGCTTCTGAGCGGACCTTGGTGCTTCCAGCAACGGGAAGGTCAAGCCGGTCGCTGGCCGCATCGCGCGGCGGGGTGTCGCGGTTGTGCAGGAACCTGTGGATAAACTGTATATGAACCGGGGATTGCCTGTGTCCGACTGGAGAGTTGTATTGGTTGAGGCGCTGGACTGCACCGGGAAAAGCCCGGTTTTGACCGCTCAGAAGCCCCGCGCCGGAGATTTCGGGGAAATTTCACGCATCAGCCGGCGTCCTCTTGCACGTCCTGGCCAGGCTGCGAACGCGGGCGCGGTACTGGAAAACCGGTGAAAACCGGGGGGATTGAAAGCCTTTCTCCGGGGAAACAGGTGAGACCGACCGTGCAGGCCGGGGAAAAATCGCGCATCATCCCCTTAATGATTCGCGATTCTGCAGGGGAATCGCGGCAAGCGAACTGTTCGACACGCGTATGGCCCGGATCATCGCCGTTTTCGTATTCGTCTGCATGGTTGTGATCGCCGGCTCCGTCGGCGTCATCGCCCATCTGCAGCTTGGCGCGGAAATCGGCGAGGCGCTTCTGCTGTCCGCCGCCGTCATGCTCGTGGTGGTGATGCTGCAGGCGGAGTCCCAGCGCCGCCGCGAGCGCCGGATCGTCGCCTCGCGCTTCGACGAGATCCTGGAGAATTTCGAGGCCACTGCCGACGAGATCACCAATGTGGAGCGCCGTCTCGTCAAGCTGGAGGCGGAAACCCAGCCGGAACGCAGCAACCAGATCGATTCCCTGCTCGCCGAGGTCGAGGTGCTGGGCGCCATCGTCAAGCAGATGGCCGAGCAGCTGACCGAAAGCGAAGCCCGTATCGCCGAGCTGGAAGAGCGCGAGCGCCAGGCCGCCGCGCCGCCGCCGGTGGCGATGATCCCCTCGCGCGATGCCCCGGCGCGCGAGGTCCGCGGGCCCGCACGCGACGAGGAGGCGGAAGAACGCGCCGCGCTTGCTGAAGAGGAGGCCGAGGCGGCGGCCAGGCGCAAGGAATCCGCCCGGCTGGATGCCGAGCGCCGCCGGCTCGTCGCCGCGGTTCGCTCCGCCCTCGACAACGACCGCATCGAACTGCACATGCAGCCGATCGTCTCCCTGCCGCAGCGCCAGGTCCGCTTCTACGAGGTGCTGACCCGGCTGATCGAGGAGGACGGCAGCTACCTCTATCCGGAGACCTTCCTGCATGCCGCGGAAAGCGCCGGCCAGATGCCGCGCATCGACCGCTTCGTGCTGCAGAACGCCTCGCGCATCGCCCGCCGCCTGACCCAGCGCAACCGCGGCCTCGGCCTGTTCTGCAACCTGTCCGGCACCAGCCTCGTCGACGAGCAGTTCCTCGGCGAGTTCGAGCGCTTCCTGGAGATCAACAAGGATCTCGCCCGCTCCATGGTGTTCGAATTGCGCCAGGAATCCCTGCGCGCCATGGGTCCGCTGGAGCTTGAAGGCCTCACCTTCCTGCGCGACCTCGGCTGCCGCTTCTCGCTCGACCGGGTCCGCGACCTGCATATCGACTTTGCCGATCTTTCCGCCCGCGGGTTCCGCTTCGTCAAGCTGCCGGCCGGGCGCCTCCTCGACGAGGACACGCCGCCGCGCGCCGACATCCACGTCGCCGACATCGCCGACCTTGCCTCGCGCCACGGCATCGAGATCGTCGCCGACACGGTGGAGCGCGAGGCCCAGGTCATCGGCCTCCTCGACTTCAAGCTGCGCTACGGCCAGGGCGCCGTCTTCGCCCATCCCAAACCCGTGCGCCCGGAAGTGCTCGCCTCCCTGTCGCCGCCCGACGGCACCTCCCAGCCCGCCCCGACCACCCCGCCGCCGGCCCCGAGCCTCGCCAAAACCCGCCGCCGCGCCGCGGGGTAGGGCGCTACGCCCGTCGGTCTTGCCGGGTCATCTCTCCCTTGCTCCATCCCGGGCGCGTTCTCTCTCCGCCGTCATCCCGGGCGGAGCGCAGCGGAGACCCGGGACCCATTGCCTCTCTCGATGCAGTAGCCCTTCTCGGCGTTTGACGAAACCTCGTTCCGCGCCGATGCCCATACTTGCACTATCCGGCATACCGTGCGGTGAGGGGCAATAGGCCCCGGATCAAGTCCGGGGTGACGGGGAGAGGCGGCATCTGGCGAATGGGGCGAACAAAGCAAGAGCGAACGGATGCCGAACCATTCTAACGCTTTCGATGATTGCTAGCTCGTCTGGTGTCACGTCCGTTTATGCGCATAACGGTCGAGGCGCCAAGCATCTCGTAGTCGATGATGCCCTTGTCCGCGTTCATCCAACCGCCGTTTTTTTGGCGAAGTTCGAACTCTGTTTCATGTTTACCGCCGACAACATCTCGCCAGTGAATAGTTCCCAAGACCGACAAAGTGCCATCTGATCCGAATTCCGGTGGCCACGGTCTTCCTTTGAATATGTAGTCTTGGCTTTCTGCAGCTTCCGACTCGCCCGCACCAATTATTTTGCAATGAGCAAACACATCAAATGGGAGTACGACGCTTGCGTTGCTGGCCGAAATCCTTGCGCTTACCCTGATTCCAAACGCGGGCGATTGGCCGCTGTTTTTCAGGGTAATTTCGATCTTGAAGGCCAGGTGGCCTTTTACGGCTCCACTCCGGATCCGGCCCCCATCGGTAGTGAGGTATGCTCGGACCTGCGCCTCTCCCATTTCACGGGTGGCGGCAACGGCTTCCTCCGCAGCTCTTGTAGCCTTCCTGGTTTCAGCCAGAGTATTGTTGACCAACCAAACCGCCAAAGCACTAACAGCCGTGGCGAGAATACCGAAAACAGCCATAGTCCATTGGGCGTAGGAGTCCTGCCAAGGCCTAAATTCGCGAATAGCGGCTACGAGGTTTTGGAGTTCATGTTGCTCGGCACGCTCTACTTGTTGTGACTTAGGCTGAGGCGCCGTTGGGCCGTTTCGTTCCGGCATCAACGTTTGGATAGCGACAACCGCCACGATCGCGGCGAGCGCCAATCCAAGCGCTATGAGTGCACCTCTGTCACTTCGATTGCGGTTTGGCATTGAGGGGGAAGCGCCGTGTTGAATTTGCTCCGAGAGAGCGTATTCCGCACGTTCGCCTCGTTCCCGTCAACTCAGATTGCAGGTAACCTATGGGCCAACTGAGCGTAGGTGGCGCCCTTTTCCTTGGGACTCACTTCCGCCCGAACAGCCGCTCGATGTCGGAGAGTTTCAGCTCCACGAAGGTCGGCCGGCCGTGGTTGCACTGGCCGGAATTGGGCGTTGCCTCCATGTCGCGTAGGAGCGCGTTCATTTCCGCCGCCTTCAGCCGCCGGCCGGCGCGCACCGAGCCGTGGCAGGCCATGGTCGCGGCGATGTGGTCGAGCCGGTCGCGCACGCGGGTCGAGGCCTCCCACTCGGCAAGGTCGTCGGCGAGATCGGTGACAAGGCCGCGAATGTCGATCTCGCCCATCATCGACGGTGTCTCGCGTACCGCGACGGCGCCGGGGCCGAAGGCTTCCACGACGAGGCCGGTCTCGGCGAGTTCCTCGGCCCTGTCGAGAAGCCGCGAGATGTCCTCTTCCGGCAGGTCGACGACCTCCGGGATGAGCAGGATCTGGCGGGCGACGCCCTTGGTCGCCAGCGCCGTCTTCAGCCGCTCATAGACCAGCCGTTCATGGGCGGCGTGCTGGTCGACGATGACGATGCCGTCATCGGTCTGGGCGACGATATAGGTCTCGTGCAGTTGCGCCCGCGCGGCCCCCAGTGGCAGCGCCATATCATCGACGCTGTCTCCTAACGCCTCGTCATGGCCGCGCGCGTCGGCCGACGGCGCGGCGAAATCGGCAAAGCCGGCCTGCTCCTCCGCAAAGCCGCCAGGCGCCGGGCGCTCCAGCGGCAGCGTCTCGGTATCGGCGCCCGCAACAGGTGCCACCGGCCGGTACGGCGAGGTGCGCCAGTCGGTCGATTGCCAGGCCGTCGCCGGCCGGTGCGGCGCGCGGGGAGGGGGCGCGCCGCGCGGCCTCAGCGCCTCAAGGGTCCGGGCCGCCCCCGTCGTCGTCGCCCGCGGCCCGCTGGCGCCGAGCGCCTGGCGGACGGCGCCGACCACCAGCCCGCGCACCAGCCCCGGATCGCGGAACCTGACGTCGGCCTTGGTCGGATGGACGTTGACGTCGACCTCATGCGGGTCGAGGTCGACGAAGAGCGCGACGGCCGGATGGCGGCTGCGGGCAAGGAGGTCGCGATAGGCGCCCTTGAGCGCACCGAGCAGCAGCTTGTCGCGCACGGGCCGGCCGTTGACGAAGAAGAACTGCTGCAGCGTGTTGGCCCGGTTGTAGGTCGGCAGCCCGGCAAGGCCGGAGAGCCGCACTCCTTCGCGCTCCGCCTCGATCGGGATGGCGTTGGAGACGAATTCGCGCCCGATCACCTGGGAGATGCGCTCGCCTCTGGTGGCGCCAGGAAAGTCGAGGGCGCTGCGGTCGGACCCCGTCAGCGAGAAGCGGATCGCGGGATGGGCGAGGGCCAGCCGGCGCACCGCATCGGTGATCGCCGTCGCCTCGGCCCGGTCCGATTTCAGGAATTTCAGCCGCGCCGGCGTTGCAAAGAAGAGCTCTTTGACCTCCACCCGCGTGCCGGCGGTCAGCGCCGCCGGCTTCGGTGCCGTTAGGCGCCCGCCGGCGACTGCAATCTCCCAGCCATGGGGCTCGTCCTTGTGCCGGCTCGCAATCGTCAGCTCGGCGATCGCGCCGATGGACGGCAGCGCCTCGCCGCGAAAGCCGAGGGTGCGGATGTCGAGGAGGTCGTCCTCGGTCAGCTTGGAGGTGCAGTGGCGCTCCACGGCGAGCTCAAGGTCCGCCCGCGTCATGCCGCGCCCGTCGTCGCTGACCCGGATCAGCGACTTGCCGCCGCCGGCGGTCACCACCTCGATCCGCCGCGCGCCGGCATCGAGCGCGTTTTCCACCAGTTCCTTGACGACGCTCGCCGGCCGCTCCACGACCTCGCCGGCCGCGATCCGGTTGACGACTGCATCGGAAAGTTTCTTGATCGCCACGGGTTTCGTTTCCAACCTCTGTTGAAACTCTGATTACTGCCGGATTCGCACCCCGCCGTCACATGGCTTCAACACTTCCCTGCGAAGTCGGTCCATGCAGGGCAGACATTCAGGCCGCCGCCTTGACCCCCACCCCGTTACCGGCTACCGCCAGCGCCATGACAACCGCATCCGTTCCGCTCGCCAAGGGCCTTTCCGAAATCGCCGGCCGCTATCGCGGCCTCCTCTGCGACGTCTGGGGCGTCGTCCACAACGGCATCGCCGCGTTTCCGGCCGCCTGCGAGGCGCTTCAGCAATTCCGCGCCGGCGGCGGCGCCGTGGTGCTGCTGACCAATGCGCCGCGCCCGTCCGGCCCGATCTACGACCAGCTCGCCCATGTCGGCGTGCCGCGCGATGCGTTCGACAGCGTGGTCACCTCCGGCGATGCCACCCAGCTCTTTTTCGAGCGCGAAAACGTCCGCAAGGTCTTCCACCTCGGCCCCGACCGCGACCTCACCCTCTATGACGGCACCGGCATCGACCGCGTCGACCCGGGCGAGGCGGAACTCGTCGTCTGTACCGGCCTCTTCGACGATACCACGGAGACGCCGGAAGACTATCGCGATCTTCTCGCCGAGCTGAAGGCAAAGGGGCTTCGCCTCGTCTGCGCCAATCCCGACGTCGTCGTCCACCGCGGCGACACCCTGATCTGGTGCGCCGGCGCGCTCGCCCGCGATTATGCCGCCATCGGCGGCGACGTGACGATCTTCGGCAAGCCCCATGCGCCGATCTACGACGCCGCCCTTGCCCGGCTCGCCGAGGTGGCCGGGGCCGACCTCGGCAAGAACGAGGTCCTTGCCATCGGCGACGGCCTGCCGACCGACATCGCCGGCGCATGCGACCAGGGCCTGCCGACGCTGTTCATCACCGGCGGCATCCACGCCGCCGATTTCGGCCCGATCGATGCGCCGGACGCCGCCAGGGTGGCCGAGCGGCTCGACCGGGAAGGCCGCCGGGTGGTCGCCGCCATGCCGCGGCTTTCCTGGTAGGACAGGGACCGGCGCGCCGGCCGCGGGCGCCATCGACCGCAGGCCGGCCGGCCGCGCATATCCTCGCCGTCCGCGCATATCTTCGATAGATCGCAAATCGCCTGCCGACAAGCGGGGCTTTGACACGCCCTGCCACTCGACTCCCCTTTGTGTGCCAAAATTCAAATTTCGTATGATACGAGTTGCAGATAGTCTGGAGAATTTGTAAAACGGATAAGTTTTCAAAATAGGGCTGCAGCGGTTGTGGCGGCGTCTGAGTTGACATTTGGCGATGGCGGGAATGCCGGGTACGCCAAGATCTTCGTGGTCGGTCTTCCCAAAACCGGATTGTCCACGTTACGGCGTATTTTCGAGATCGCAGGCCTGCGCCAGCGCGGCAAGAACAAGGCCTTGCTGCAGGCGGTCTGGAGCGGGGACTGCTCCGATTTCGGCGATTTCCTGGACGAAGCCGATGCGTTCTCCGATTGGCCGATCCCGATCGTCTACCGCGAGCTTTGGCAGAAATATAAAAACAAGGCCCTGTTCATCCTGTCCATGCGCGAAGACGAATTCGCCTGGATAGAAAGCCTGAAGACCCACGCGGAAAGTTACCACTGGCAGGGCAACGTCGCGATGCGCAGGTTTTTCGGATATTATTACCCGCACGGGCGCGAGGAAGAACACATCGCGGCCTATCGCGACTTCAATGCCGAGGTCCTGGACTTCTTCCGCGGCGTCGGCGGCTCCGTGATGGTCTACCGGACGGGCAACAAGGACGACCTCGACCGTCTGGCATCGGTGCTGGGCGTTACTCCCGCCTCGATCGCCGGCGTACATGAGAACAGCGGCGCGCAGCGACGGCGGCGCTACCCCGTTCGCAGCCTGATGAACCGCTTCTTCGTGAAAATCTACAAGGCCAAGATCGCCCTGTTCGGATAACCGCAGCCGATCGCGGCAAAACGCAAAGCGCGCGGTCGGATAACCGCGCGCCGTCCGGTCTTTCTGTTTGCCCGCCGTTGGAGACTGAAGCGTATTCCCGAAAAGTGGAAACCGATTTTCGGATAAGAATACGCGTGAAACGCTCTAGTCGAAAAGCTTGTCGATGTCGTTCTGGGAGCTCGATCCGGTGTCGTCGGCCTCGTCGCCGTCTTCGGCGAGCATCCGGTCGATGTCGCTCTGGTCGACGCCTTCGCCGGCGTGCTGCGGTCCGTGCAGGATCAGCTCGCGGCGGCGGCGTTCTTCCGCGGTTTCCTCATGGGCCGCGTCCTCGCCGACGAGCTTCAGCCGGTCAATGAAGGACGACACCCGCGTCTCGATGAAGGAGAGGGTGGAAACCACCTTCGAAATCCGCTGCCCGGTGATGTCCTGGAAGGCGCAGGCCTCGAAGATCTCCACGACGCGGTCGTTGACGATTTCCTGGAAGGCCTCCGGGTCGCTCTGGTCGGCCGCCATGATGGCCTCGGCCGCTTCCATGATCGAGTGCGTCGCCTGCTCGGTTGAAGCGACGATGGCATCGAGCTCCTTGCCGGCCTCCGGGATGCGGTTGTGCTTGATGTCTTCGGCCCGAAGGCTCGAGATCTCGTCGCGCATCTCCTCGATCGCCGTGGCGATCGCCGTCAGGTCCTTGTAGACGACGGTGTTGATCTTCTCGAAGACCTCCTTGTAGGAGTCGGTCATGGTCTCGGCGAGCGCCATGACTTCCTTCAACGAGATATCGCCGTCGCTCGGCTTGTGCTGCTGGATATATTCCGCCACGCGTTTGACGTGGTCTGGCGAACCCTTGGACATATCGATCCCTCATCCGGTCCCGATCACGGAACCGGAACCTCGCCGGGGGAGCCCCGGCGGTCCCGTCAATGCCTGTCGGCGATTACTCGGACGCGAAAACGGCGTCGATCTTGCCCTTCAGCGTCTGCGCGTTGAACGGCTTCACGATGTAGTTGTTGACGCCGGCCTTCTTGGCGGCGATCACGTTTTCGGTCTTCGATTCCGCCGTCACCATGATGAACGGCGTCTTGGAGATCGAATTTTCCGCACGAACCTTTTTCAAGAGTTCGTATCCGGTCATCGGCTCCATATTCCAGTCGGAAATGACCAGACCGTACTTGCGTTCCTGCATCTTGTCGAACGCCTCGGTACCGTCCGAAGCTTCGTCGATGTCCGTGAACCCGAGCTGCTTCAGCAGGTTCCGAATGATGCGAATCATAGTCTTGTAGTCATCGACCACAAGGACCGGCATTGAAAGATCAAGCGCCATCGTTTACTCCACACTTCTCAACGACCGCGGCGAATACGCCCCTGAATTGGTTCGCGATGTTGCGACTGGGGGGTTGATTGTCTGTAATCATGTGCATCCCCATCGCCGAATATAGTGATAGGCTCTGAAAGTTCCGTTAATTCCGAAAAAGTCTATGTATACGGGCGGAAAACCTCGGCTTTGCGGTATTCAGGACCGCAGGAAGCCTTGCCCCGGGGGCTCCCGAAGGGGGGCTTTCGGGCGCCCCGGCCGCCCCATCCGATGGTCCTGTTGACGCTGTTGGGGCTCTCGCCTAAGGGTGAGGTCGAGGGCCCGTTCGGCCCCGGAAACCCTCGCCGCCGCGGCACCGGCCGGAAGGGCGGGGCAAGACAAGAGCAACGGGCCTTTCCCGGTGGGAGAAACAGAAAGTGCTGGAACTCAGAACTTTATTTTACGAAGATCTTTCCGTCGGCATGACGGAAACCTTCATCAAGACCGTGTCCGCCTCCGACGTGGTCGGTTTTGCCGAGGTCTCCGGCGACCGCAACCCGATACATCTTTCCGAACATTTTGCCGCGCGCACGCCCTTCAAGAGCCGCATCGCCCACGGCCTCTACACCGCCAGCCTGATCTCGGCCGTGCTCGGCACGCGGCTGCCGGGGCCGGGCGCGATCTACCTGTCCCAGAGCCTCAACTTCAAGGCGCCGGTCCATATCGACGACGAGGTCGTCGTCACGGTGGAGGTCATCGAACTCCTGGAGCGCGGCCATCGCGCGCGGCTCCATTGCGAGTGCCATGTCGGCGAGACGCTGGTGCTCGACGGCGAGGCGATGGTCAAGGTACCCTCGCGCACCGCGCGCCCGCTCGGCTCCAGGCCGCTGGCCACCTGAGCACGGCCGATGCCCGGTCGATGACGCCAGGCACTTGACGCCGATCCGGTGAGGCGGCAGGGTCGCGCCGCCGCAAGGGCCTATGGGAAAGTGATCTTTCCGCGGCGCAACAGGATCCGAAATTTTTCATGGAAGATGTCGGCAACGCCTCAAAGGGTCGGTTCGTCCATGCCGCCGGGCTGGATGCCGTTCCGGCTGCGGTCAAGGGCGGCGTCGTCGCCATCGGCAATTTCGACGGCGTCCACCGCGGCCACCAGGCGGTGCTGGAGCGCGCCGTCACGATCGCCCGCGACAAGGGCGTGCCCGCGCTCGCCATGACCTTCGAGCCCCATCCGCGCCGCGTCTTCCGCCCCGACCTGCCGCTCTTCCGCCTGACGCCGCCGAACGCCAAGGCGCGGGTCATCGAGGCGATCGGGCTCGACGGCGTCGTCGTCGTCCCCTTCGACCGGGATTTCGCCGCCGTCTCGGCCGAGGACTTCATCGAGGACATCCTGCTGGAGCGCCTGAAGGCGAGCCACGTGGTCGTCGGCTACAACTTCCATTTCGGCAAGGGCCGGGCCGGCTCGCCGAGTTTTTTGGAGGAGGCCGGAACGCGCTTTGGCTTCGGCGTTACCGTCGCGGACGCCTTCGGCGACGAGGGCGGCGCCAGCATTTCCTCAAGCCGCGTGCGCGCCGCATTGGAAGAGGGCGACGTGACGGGCGCCGCCAGCCTCCTCGGCTATCGCTGGTTCATCGAGGAGGAAATCGTCCACGGCGACAAGCGCGGCCGCGAACTCGGCTTTCCGACCGCCAACATGAAGCTTCCCGGCGACTGCGGCCTTGCCCACGGCATCTATGCCGTGCGGATGCGCGTCGACGGCGTCCTCTATGACGGGGCGGCAAGCTATGGCCGCCGCCCGACCTTCGGCGACGGCATCCCGCTGCTGGAAGTTTTCCTGTTCGATTTCGACGGCGACCTTTACGGCAAGACCGTCGACGTCACCTTCGTCTCCTACTTGAGGGCGGAGGAAAAGTTCGACAGCATCGAGGCGCTGATCGCCCAGATGACCCGTGACACCGAAGAGGCGCGCATGGTGCTGTCCGGGCTGGCGCCGTTGTCGGCGCTCGATGCCGCCCTTGCGTTTTCCTGAAAACCTCCCTTTGCATCAGGAACCACCGCCGCATATAGACGGTTTTAGCAATTGTGCGGGGGCGACCCCGAACGCTGCCGCGCGCGGTGCGCCGTGCGCGGCATCCCTGAAGGGCTCCTGATGAACGTCCGGCCGATCTTCTTCATCCTCGGCTTTCTCTATTTCGGCCTCGCCACGGCGATGATCGTGCCGGCGATCGTCGACGTCGCCGTCGGCAACCCGGACTGGATCGCCTTCGTCGCCTCGGCGCTGTTCACCGGAGCCATCGGCCTCCTCCTGGCGCTCTCCTTCCACCGGGAACTGGTCGAGGGCCTCAGCATCCGCCAGGCCTTCCTGCTGACGACGCTCGCCTGGACGACGCTGCCGGCCTTCGGCGCGCTGCCCTTCCTCGGCCTCGGCATTTCCTACGCCGATGCCGCCTTCGAGGCGGTCTCCGGCATCACTACCACCGGCTCCACCGTCCTCGACCATCTGGAACAGCAGCCGCCGGGGCTGCTCCTGTGGCGCTCGATCCTGCAATGGCTCGGCGGCATCGGCATCATCGTCATGGCGATCGTGCTGCTGCCATACCTTCGGGTCGGCGGCATGCAGCTCTTCCAGACCGAAAGTTCCGACCGCAGCGAAAAGATCGTGCCGCGCGCCGGCGATTTCGTGCGGTTGCTCGCCGGCGTCTACCTGCTTCTGACGGCGCTGTGCGCGCTCGCCTACCGGGCCTCGGAGATGACCTGGTTCGACGCCATCAACCACGCCATGACGACGCTGTCGACGGGCGGCTTTTCCACCCACGACGCCTCCTTCGGCTATTTCACCGAACCGGCGACGGCGTGGTTCGCGGTCCTCTTCATGTTCCTCGGCGGCGTGCCGTTCACGCTGATCATCCAGGCCGTGCGCGGCCGCCCGCTCGCCCTGTGGCGCGACCCGCAGGTGATCACGCTGTTCCGCTTCCTCGTCATCGTCTCGCTGTTCGGCGCCCTTTTCCTCGTCTTCACCCACCGCTTCGAGCTGCTCGACGCGCTGCTGATGGCGGCCTTCAATTTCACCTCGGTGGTGACGACGACCGGCTTTTCCTACCAGGACTACACGCTCTGGGGCGCGCCCATCGTCGGCACGGTCTTCATGCTCACCTTCGTCGGCGGCTGTACCGGCTCCACGGGCGGTGGCATCAAGATCTTCCGCTTCATCGTCTTTGCCGGCACGTTGCGGCACCATCTGAGGGTGATGGTGCGGCCGCACCGGGTCGTCTCCGAGCATTACAACAACGTCCGCCTGACGCCCGACATCGTCACCTCGGTGCTTGCCTTCCTCGTTGCCTATCTCGGCCTCGTCGGCGTCTTCACGGTGATCCTGACACTGCTCCACCTCGACCTGGTCACCGCGCTCACCGGTGCCGCCCAGGCGATCGGCAATGTCGGCCCCGGCCTTGGCGACGTCATCGGCCCGTCCGGCAATTTCGCCCCGCTCTCCGACGGCGCCAAATGGGTGCTGTCGGCGGCCATGCTGATGGGCCGGCTGGAGCTTTTTACCGTGCTGGTGATCTTCGATCCGGAATTCTGGTCGAACTGACCGGCGTCGCCGGAGCTACTTTCCCCGTCCGGGCAATGTGCCGGTGGCAACGTCGATCATGAGCTGGCGATGTGCCGGGACGAGGTTCTTCGCCGCATAGCGGTCGAGCGCCGTCTGCCGCGCGGCAAGGCGCAAGGGGCGTAGCTTCACCTGGTTCTCGATCGCCTCCTCGACGCGGGCCGCGAGCCTCTCGGTATCGAAGAAGTCGGTGAGGAGCCCGTTGAGGCCGTCGGCGATCACCTCGCGCACCGGCGGCGTGTCGGAGGCAACGATCAGCGCGCCGCAGGACATCGATTCAAGCATCGACCAGGAGAGCACGAACGGCACCGTCAGATAGACGTGGACGCTGGAGATCTGGATGACGCTGCGGAAGGTGGCGAAGGGAACGAGACCGAGGAAATGGACGCGCGACGTGTCGAGGTCGAGCGTTTCCAGCGCGTGCTCCTTGTAGCTCTTGCCGTCCTTGCGCCTGGTGCCGTAGGCGACCCGGTCGTCGCCGACGATGACCGTGTGGAGGTTCGGGCGGTGCTTCTGCAGCCGCGCCACCGCCTCCATGAATTGCGGAAAGCCGCGATAGGGCTCCATGCCGCGGGCGACATAGGTGACGACCTCGTCCTTTGCCGTCAGCGTCACCCCGTCGACCTCCAGCGTCGCATCGCCGTCCGGCACCAGATAGTCGGTGTCGACGCCGTCATGGAGCACGCTGATGCGCGCCGTCAGGTGGTCGGGAAACTGCGAGAGCTGCCAGCGCGTCGGCGAGACGCCCCAGTCCATCTGGGCGATGTCCATCAGGATCGGTGCGTTGCGCATCCTGGTGCGGGCGTCAGAGTCTTCCGAACGGTCGCCATCATCGAGGAAGTCCGCATCGGAACCGCGCGGCTGATAATACCATTCGAAATAGGAGAGGAGCTTCGTGTCGGGCCACAGCTCGCGCAGGAACAGCGCCGGCCCCCAGCCGGAATGGGCACAGACGATGTCCGGCCGCCAGCCGCGCTGCTTCAGGGGATAGAGCCCCTGGAATGCGGCCTGCGCCGTCAGGATCGCCGATTCCGTAGTTGCCGCGGCCGGATGGATCGCCTGGGTCACCTCCCGGTGCGGCTTGTAGTTCACCCGGCTGATCGGAAAGGTCTGGCTGTTGGTGGCGAGCGTTCCCGCCACCATCTCGATACTCGTGTCGTCGGCGAGATACTGCATCAGCCGCCGGTACTGGCCGGGAAAATTGTTGTGCAGGAACAGAATGCGCATGCCGTGGCGGCCCCCTTCGCGATCGGGCTGCACCTTGCCGCGTTTTCGCGCCGCAATAAACCCCGCGGGCCGGCGAACGGGGCGAAACCAAAGCAAGGCTTTTCTTGGGGAGCCCCGGTTGGTAAAAGGCGCGCCATGAGCCCGATGAAAAACGCGATACGGCCGTTGCGGCCGCCGATTCGAATTACGCGCCCGGCCTTCGCCTGACCGCCGACAAAACGGCGCGCGAGGGACCGGGACCGAAAGAGCCGCGCCGCTGCCCGGCCGGGCTCTTCATTCGCCGCAAACGTCCACACTCCCGATGACAGGATGCGCGACAAAAAGCGCATCGCCGAAAGCGACCCCGCAATGACCGATACGACCGATACCCGGGACTATTCCAAGACCCTGTTCCTGCCGAACACCGAATTCCCCATGCGCGCCGGCCTGCCCAAGAAGGAGCCGGAAATCCTGAAGCGCTGGGACGAGATGAACCTCTACCGGCGCCTGCGCGAAGAGGCCGCAGGCCGCGAGAAGTTCGTGCTCCACGACGGCCCGCCCTATGCGAACGGCAACATCCATATCGGCACGGCCCTCAACAAGGTGCTGAAGGACGTCATCACCCGCTCCATGCAGATGCTCGGCTACGATTCCAACTACGTGCCGGGCTGGGATTGCCACGGCCTGCCGATCGAATGGAAGATCGAGGAGCAGTACCGCGCCAAGGGCAAGAACAAGAACGACGTCCCGATCAACGAATTCCGCAAGGAATGCCGTGACTTCGCCGCCCACTGGATCACGGTGCAGTCGGGCGAGTTCCGCCGCCTCGGCGTCGAGGGCGACTTCGAGACGCCCTACACCACCATGGCCTTTTCCTCCGAGGCGCTGATCGCCAAGGAACTGATGAAGTTCGCCATGTCCGGCCAGCTCTATCGCGGCTCCAAGCCGGTGATGTGGTCGGTGGTGGAACACACCGCGCTCGCCGAGGCCGAGGTCGAGTACCACGACTACGAATCCGACACGATCTTCGTGAAGTTCCCGGTAACTCGCTTTGAAGGCGCACGCTTTATGAATGCGCAGGAGGATGGCCTTTCTGGTATAGAATTCGTCGATGCTCTCGTGTCTTCTAGCGTTGTGATTTGGACGACGACTCCTTGGACGATCCCCGGCAACCGGGCGATCTCCTATTCCTCGCGGATTGCCTATGGCCTCTACAGGGTGACGGCGGCGCCGGAAGAGAACTGGGCTAAGGCAGGCGATACCTATCTGCTCGCCGACAGTCTTGCCGACAAGGTCATGGCGTCTGCCCGGGTCGAGGGCTTCGAGCGGCTATGTGATGTTCGACCCTCTGAACTTTCCGCCATCACCTGCGCCCATCCGCTCGCCGATCTCGGCTACGATTTTTCCGTGCCGATGCTCGACGGCGACCACGTCACGGACGAGGACGGCACCGGCTTCGTCCACACCGCCCCCAGCCATGGCGGCGAGGACTTCGACATCTGGATGGAGAAGAAGGCCGAGATCGAGGAGAGGGGGATCTCGTCAAATATCCCCCATCCGGTCGACGCCGAAGGCTTCTTCACAAAGGACGCCCCGGGCTTCGAAGGCAGCCGGGTGATCGACCAGAACGGCAAGAAGGGCGACGCCAACAAGGTGGTGATCGAGAAGCTGGTGGAGGCCGGGGCGCTGATCGCCCGCGCGCGCCTGAAGCACCAGTACCCCCATTCCTGGCGGTCGAAAAAGCCGATCATCTTCCGCAACACCCCGCAATGGTTTGTCCACATGGACCGGGACCTCGACGGTTTCGGTCTTAATGGCGGCGCTTCAACCGAAAAGGACACGCTCCGCACCCGCGCCCTGAACGCCATCGAGGACACCCGCTTCGTGCCGGCTGCCGGCAAGAACCGGCTCTACGGCATGATCCAGCATCGCCCGGACTGGGTGCTGTCGCGCCAGCGCGCCTGGGGCGTGCCGATCACGGTGTTTGTCAACAAGGAGACCGGCGAGATCCTGCAGGACCAGGAGGTCAACGATCGCGTCATCGCCGCGTTCGAAGAAGAGGGCGCCGATGCCTGGTTCGCCGATGGCGCCAGGGAGCGGTTCCTTGAAGGCCGCGTCGACGATCCGTCGGCCTGGGACAAGGTCAACGACATCCTCGACGTCTGGTTCGATTCCGGCTCGACCCACGCCTTCTGCCTGGAGCAGCGCCCGGACCTCAAATGGCCCGCCGACGTCTATCTGGAAGGCTCCGACCAGCACCGCGGCTGGTTCCATTCCTCGCTGCTGGAGAGCTGTGGCACCCGCGGCCGGGCGCCCTACGACACGGTCATCACCCACGGCTTCACCATGGCCGAGGACGGCCGCAAGATGTCGAAGTCGCTCGGCAACCAGGTGTTCCCCCAGGACGTCATCAAGGACAACGGCGCCGATATCCTCCGGCTCTGGGTGATGTCCACCGACTATGGCGAGGACCAGCGGATCGGCAAGGAGATCATCAAGACCAACGTCGATGCCTACCGCAAGCTCAGGAACACCCTGCGCTGGATGCTCGGCTCGCTCGCCCATTTCGAGGGCGAGGACGTCGACATTGCCGACATGCCGGAGCTGGAGCGGCTGATGCTGCACCGGCTGGTCGAGCTCGATGCCCTGGTCCGCAAGGCCTATAAGGACTTCGACTTCAAGCGCATCGTCTCGACCCTCTTCAACTTCATGACGGTCGAACTGTCGGCGTTCTATTTCGACGTCCGCAAGGACGCGCTCTACTGCGATCCCTACTCCTCGACGCGCCGCAAGGCGTCGCTCTACGTCATCGACCAGCTTTTCGAGTGCCTCGTCACCTGGCTGGCGCCGATGCTGCCCTTCACCATGGAGGAGGCCTGGCTGTCGCGGTTCCCGGCCGAGGAGGAGACGGTTCACCTGCACCTCTTCCCCGAGGTGCCGGCCGACTGGCGCAACGACGACCTGGCGGCGAAATGGGCGAAGATCCGTGCCGTGCGCCGGGTCATCACCGGCGCGCTGGAGATCGAGCGCCGCGAAAAGCGCATCGGCTCCTCGCTGGAAGCCGCGCCGAAGGTGTTCATCTCCGATGCCGGTCTGATCGTCGCCCTTGAGGGCGTCGACCTCGCCGAGGTCTCGATCACGTCGGGCATCGAGGTCGTCCAGGGCGAGGGGCCGCACGATGCGTTCCGCCTTGATGACGTCGCCGGCGTCTCGGTCGTGCCGGCAAAGGCGGAAGGCACCAAATGCGCCCGCTCCTGGAAGGTGCTGACCGACATCGGCGCCGATCCGGAGTGGCCGGACCTCAGCCCGCGCGACGCCGAGGCGATGCGCGAGTTCCAGGCCCGCGCTGCCGCTGCCGCGCAATGACGGAGCCCCGCGATACCGACCGCGCCCGGCGGGCGCGGTCGCTCGGCCTTGCGGTCCTGGTCTTCGGCCTGCTCGTCGACCAGATCCACAAATACTGGATGCTGCATGTCGTTGATATCGCGGAAAAAAGCCCGATCGCGGTGACCTCCTGGTTCAATCTGGTGCTGACCTGGAATCGCGGCGTCTCCTACGGCCTGTTCCAGCAGGACAGCCATTTCGGCCGCTGGGTTCTGATCGCCGTCACCGCCGTCGCCGGCGTGGTTTTCCTCCTCTGGCTCCTCAGGGCGACACGTTTTTTGCCGGCGATTTCCCTCGGCCTCGTCCTCGGCGGGGCGCTCGGCAACGGCATCGACCGGGTGTTCCGCGGCGCCGTCGCCGATTTCTTTCATTTTCACATCGGTCAATTCTCGTGGTATGTGTTCAACTTCGCGGACATATGGATTGTTGCGGGCGTCGTCGGTCTTCTGTACGACTCCCTCGTCGGCCGCCCGAAAGATGCCGCAAAGGACGGGCAAGAACCGACCGGCTAGAACAGCGGCCTGCAATGGCGCGACGACTGTCGCGGCGCGGGCCGCCGGAATTGAGGATCGCCGGGTGACGGAGATACCGAGAGTGTTGCGTTTTCTGAAACCGCTTTGCCTGGTGGTCGGCGTCGGCATGCTTGCCGGCTGCAACAGCCTGTTGACGGGCTCCTCCGGTAGCTTCGACGACGGCACGCGCGCCGAAGAGGCGCCGGACACGGCCGTCGTCAACCGCATCATGGAAGGCCTCGGCGGCGTCAATCCGGACAACAAGCCGATCAACTATGCGCCGCGCTCGCCGCTGGCCATGCCCGCCTCCGAGACCGATCTGCCGCCGCCGGAAGACCCGGCCGCCGCGGAGGAAAAGGTCGCCAACTTCCCGGTCGACCAGGAAGAAAAGGACGCCGCACGGCGCCAGGCCGCCACCCTGAAGGAAATGGAGCGCCTGAAGAAGGACGAGGCGCCGCTCCTGACCAAGGAAGAGATCGAGGCCGGCCGCATTTCCGGTGCCGGCGAAAAGGGCCGTCCGCGCAACTATCTGGAGCGCCTGCGCCAGAAGGAATCCATTTCCCCGCGCCTGACCCGCGCCGAAATGGACGGCCAGCGCGTCGACGTGCCGGACACGGACCTGGAACTCGATCCGGGCGAGGTGCCCGAGCGCCGCTATCTGGTCGAGCCGCCGAGCGACTTCCGCAAGCCGGCGCCGAACGCGCCGGTCGGCCCGCCGGAGAACAAGTCCAAGGTCAACAAGTGGCTCGGCGACCTGTTCTGATCTCGCCCGGCCTTGCCGGTACGACCTGACCTTTCTCAAGTTCGCGTTTTTGTCCCGTGCGCCGGCGGCGTGCCCCGCCGGCACGCCGCCCTGTGGTCCGTTGCCGATCCGCCTAAAGATTACAATCGCGTAATGGTTATGGCAGGGCGTTTTCCGCCGCCTATATTGCTTTGAAAACGCGCGCGGGAACGCGCGCGCCTGCCGAAGACGACGGCCTTCGCCGCCGTCCGCCGAAACAGCCGAGAGGACCCGCCTTGAAGCACTGGATTCCGAGCCTTGCCGCCGCAACCTTCCTCGCCGTCGGCCCCGCCCTTTTCGCCGGTGCTCCGGCGGCCCTTGCCGAGACCAAGGCCATCGAGGCGGCGGAGAAGCCGCCGGTCGTCGGCGCCGACGTGTCCACCTTCACGCTTGATAACGGCCTGGAAGTGGTCGTCATCCCGGATCGCCGGGCTCCGGTGGTCACCCACATGATCTGGTACAAGGTCGGCGCGGCGGACGAAAAGCCGGGCGTTTCCGGCATCGCCCACTTCCTTGAGCACCTGATGTTCAAGGGTACCAAGACCCACCCGACCGGCGAGTTCTCGGCAACGGTCGCGGAGATCGGCGGCGAGGAGAACGCCTTCACCTCCTACGACTACACCGCCTACTACCAGAAGGTCTCCAAGCAGAACCTTGAGCTGATGATGTCGTTCGAGGCCGACCGCATGGCCAATCTGGTGCTCACCGACGAGGTGGTGCTGCCGGAGCGCGACGTCATCCTGGAAGAGCGCGCCTCGCGCGTCGACAACTCGCCGTCCGCCCGGCTCGGCGAGGCCTTCGACGCCGCCTTCTACGTCCAGCACCCCTACGGCATCCCGATCATCGGCTGGCGCCACGAGATGGAAAAGCTGAGCCGCGACGATGCGATTGCCTTCTACAACCGCTTCTACACGCCCAACAACGCCGTCCTCGTCGTTGCCGGTGACGTCACTGCGGACGAGGTGAAGGCGCTTGCGGAAAAGACCTACGGCAAGGTCGCGCGCCGCGCCGATCCCGGCCCGCGCATCCGCCCGACCGATCCCAAGCCGATGGCCGAGCGGTTCCTCATCCTGCGCGATCCGCAGGTGACGCAGCCGAGCGTGCGCCGCGCCTGGCCGACGCCGAGCTACACGACGGCCAAGGAGGGCGAGGCCGAGGCGCTCGACGTCCTTGCCGAAGTGCTCGGCGGCGGCTCGACCAGCCGCATCTACCGCAGCCTCGTCGTCGACAAGAAGCTCGCGGCCAGCGCCGGCTCCTGGTACCAGGGCACCTCCCTCGACGACACCCGCTTCTCCGTCTATGCCTCGCCGCGCCCGGGCATCGAGCTTGACGCCCTGACGACCGAGATCGACTCAATCATCCGCGACGTCGCGGAAAACGGCGTCACCGACGAGGAACTGGCCCGCGCCAAGCGCACCATCGTCGCCGACGCCATCTACGCGCAGGACAGCCAGGCGACCCTTGCTCGTATCTTCGGCGCCGCGCTGACCACCGGCGGCACCGTGGAGGGCGTCCAGACCTGGCCCGCCCGCATCGACAAGGTGACGGCCAAGGAGGTCCGGGACGCCGCGAAAACGTATCTGCGTAACGACTATGCCGTGACCGCCAAACTCCTCCCGGCCCCCGTCAAGACCGCGGCCGACGCGCCGAAGGACGGCGCCGATGCGCCCGCCAAGAAACCGGAGCCGAAATCCTGATGCCCGCTCAGATGCCGACAGAGACGATGACAATGAAGGAGACCCGGCCCGTGATCCGGCAGCATGTTCCCGCCCGCGGCGCGCTTCAGGCGCTCACCGTCGCGTTCGCCTTCGTCGCCCTGGTGGCGCTCACGCCGTTCGCCCGCGCCATGGAGATCCAGCGGGTCGTCAGCCCCGGCGGCATCGAGGCCTGGCTGGTGGAAGAGCATTCGATCCCGCTGATCGCGGTCAATTTCGCCTTTCAGGGCGGCTCGACCCAGGACCCGGAAGGTAAGGCGGGCGTTGCCAACATGGTCTCCGGCCTCCTCGACGAGGGCGCCGGCGATCTCGACAGCGCCGCCTTCCAGGAGCGCCTGCAGGACACCTCGGTGAAGCTTTCCTTCTCGGAAGGCCGCGATGCCTTCTACGGCAGCCTGCGCACCCTGACGACCAATCTCTCCGAGGGCGCCGACCTGTTGAAGCTCGCCGTCAACGAGCCGCGCTTCGATGCCGAGCCGGTGGAGCGCATCCGCGCCCAGGTGCTCACCTCGATCCGCCGCAACGAGAAGGACCCCGGCAACATCGCCGCCCGCGTCTGGTTCAAGACCGCCTTCCCCAGCCACCCCTACGGCAATCCCAGCAAGGGCACGGAGGAAAGCGTCAAGAAGATCACCGTCGATGACCTGAAGACCTTCCGCAAGGACGTCTTTGCCAGGGACAATCTGAAGATCGCCGTCGTCGGTGCCATCGATGCGGAAACCGTCGGCAAGCTCGTCGACGAGGTCTTTGGCGACCTGCCGGAAAAGGCCAATCTCACCGAGGTGCCGGATGTCTCACCGGTGACCGGCGCGCGCAATGTGGAATCGATGGCCATCCCGCAGACCGTCATCCGCTTCGGCGGCGCCGGCCTGAAGCGCGCCGACAAGGACTTTGTCCCGGCTTATGTGATGAACCACATCCTCGGCGGCGGCAGCTTTACCTCAAGGCTCTATGAGGAGGTGCGCGAGAAGCGCGGCCTTGCCTATTCCGTCTACACCTATCTCGCGCCGATGGACCACGCCGGCATCTTCCTCGGCGGCACTGCGACCCGGTCCGGGCGCGCCGACGAGACGCTGAAGCTGATCCGCGACGAAATCCGCCGCATGGCGGAGGAGGGGCCGACGGCCGAGGAGCTGGAAAAGGCCAAGAAATACCTGATCGGGTCCTACCCGCTGCGCTTCGACTCGTCCGACAAGATTGCCGAGGCGCTGGTCGCCATCCAGCAGGAAGACCTCGGCATCGACTATATCGACAAGCGCAACGGCCTCATCGAGGCCGTCACCCTGGAAGACGTCAAGCGCGCGGCCAAGCGGGTGCTGGCCGGCGGAGACCTGACGATTTCGGTCGTCGGGCAGTCTTCGAGCTGATGTCGGGAAGGCGCGGACGTCGTTACGTCCGCGCGATGATCTCGCGTTCCGCGTAGCGCGTCTCGGTGCGCTCCGGCAGGCCGGTCTTGCGCCGGCCGAGGAAGCGTGGGCGCCGGCGACGGTTTGCCCGGCGGCGGCGCGACAGCGTGCCGTCGAAGCGCAGCCGGCCGATATGGGCGACCGGCTGGGTCAGGCTGCCGTCCGCCTCGATCAGCATCAGGGGCAGGCCGAGCGTCTTCGACCAGGCCTGCCAGTCGGCGACGATCTCGTCATAGCAGTCGGCGACGACCAGCGGCAGCGACAGCGCCGGGTCCCGGTGCAGAAGCTCGATGGAGACCGCGACCGCGCCCTCCTCGTCGAGCGGGGTCGAGCGCACGGCGATACCCGTGAACGCCGAGACCGGCAGCGAGACGGTGAGGGGCAGGCCCGAAAGCCGCCTCTTGACCACCACCAGGTCCCGGTCGAGATAGATATTTGCCTCATCGCCTGCCTGCGCGCCGGCAAGCGGGGCCGAATAACGCGCAGGCAGGGAGAAGGGATCCAGCCTCAAGCCGAAGCTGTTCCGCTCAAGAGCGGCTCTTTTACTCAACATTTGACGCCTCATGAACTTTGCTTGGGATGGTTTTTCTTGAGTTCCCGTGTTCATGTTGATGGTCAATTTATGCGGGACAGGTTTGGATCGGCTTAAGCGGTCTGGTTAAATTTTAGTGATTTCTGAAAGGGTTAGCAGAATCTCACCGGGACTTTTGGAAACCTCTTGTTCATCTTGACGGCGGCCCGTTCGAGGCCCGTTGCAGCACGCACCCGACCGTCCGGAAAATCCGCCGCGCTTGCCGCACCGCTCTGGGCGCCCTAAGAAGTCCCCAACCTGGAGACTCTTTCAATGTCAGTTGATCTGGATCTAAAACCGCTCGAGGCGCGGGCCGCCGAGCTCGTTGCCGCGGCCAAGCGCGCCGGCGCCGATGCCGCCGATGCGGTCGTCGTCAAAGGCGTGCAGCTCGGCATCGACGTGCGCGGCGGCAAGGTGGAGGAGAGCGAGCGCTCCGAGTCGGACGACTTCTCGCTACGCGTCTTCGTCGGCAACCGCTCCGCCTCGGTCTCGGCCAATGTGCTCGACCGGCTGGACACGCTGGCCGAGCGCGCCGTCGCCATGGCCAGGGTCGCCCCGGAGGACCGCTTCGCCGGCCTTGCCGACAGCGACCGGCTCGCCCGCGAGTTCCCCGACCTCGACCTCGTCGACCCGGTGCAGCCGGACGCCAAGGCGCTTACCGACGTGGCGCTCGTTGCCGAAGAGGCCGGCCTTGCCGTCGACGGCGTTGCCAAATCCGGCGGCGCCCATGCCGGCACCAGCCTCTCCGGCCTCGTCCTTGCCACCTCCGACGGCTTTGCCGGCTCCTACCTCGTCTCCCGCCACACCATCTCCATGACGGCCATCGCCGGCAGCGGCACGGCGATGGAGCGCGACTACGAGATGTCGGTCGCCACCCACCGCGATGATCTCGATGCGCCTGAAAAGATCGGCCGCGGCGCCGGCGAGCGAGCGGTGGCCCGGCTCGGCGCCGACAAGATCGAGACCCGCAACGGCGCAACCGTCATCTATGAGCCGCGCGCGGCGGCCAGCCTCATCCGCCATTTCATCGCCGCCATCAGCGGCGGCGCCATCGCCCGCAAGACCAGCTTCCTGACCGACCGTCTGGGCAAGCCGGTCTTTGCGCCCGGCATCCGCATTGCCGACGATCCCCTGCGCCGTCGCGGCCTCGGCTCGCGCCCCTTCGATGCGGAAGGGGTGAGCGTTTCGCCGCTCGACCTGGTCGACGGCGGCGTGCTGCAGTCCTGGTTGCTCGATTCGGCGACCGCCCGCGAACTCGGCCTTGAGACCAACGGCCGCGCCTCGCGCGGTGGCGGCGGCACCTCGCCGTCGGCCACCAACGTCACGCTCGGCGCCGGCGAGAAGTCGCCGCAGGAGCTGATGAAGGAGATCGGCTCCGGGCTCTTCATCACCGACCTCATCGGCCACGGCGTCAATGCGGTGACCGGCGACTACAGCCGCGGCGCTTCCGGCTTCTGGTTCGAGAACGGCGAGATCACCACGCCCGTCAGCGAGATCACCGTCGCGGCCAACCTGAAGGACATGTTCGCCCGCATGATCCCCGCCAACGATCCCGAGTACCGCTTCGGCATCGAGGTGCCGACGGTCGCCGTCGAAGGGGTGACCATTGCCGGACGCTGACGCCGCCGGGCGTGCCGACCTCGACCTCCTGGCAGGGGCCGCCCGCGATGCCGGGGCCCTCGCGCTCACCTATTTCCGGCGCGATCCCGACCGCTGGATGAAGGAGGGCAACTCGGTCGTCACCGAGGCCGATATCGCCGTCGACGATTTCCTGCGCGAGCGCCTCGTGTCCTCGCGGCCCGACCATGGCTGGATTTCCGAGGAATCGGAGGACAACGCGACCCGGCTCGGCTGCGCCCGGGTCTTCGTCGTCGATCCCATCGACGGCACCAGGGCCTTCGTCGACGGTCGGCCCGACTGGACCGTGTCGCTGGCCATCGCCGAGGCCGGCCGGCCCGTTGCCGCCGCCCTCTTTGCCCCGGTTCACGACGAGTTGTTCCTGGCCTCCGCCGGCGCCGGCGCCAGCCTCAACGGCGCGCCGATTGCGCCGAGCCGCCATAAGGGCCTGAAGGGCGCGCTGATCGCCGGCTCCAAGAACGTCATTTCCGACAAGGCGCTGGCCGCGACCGGCATCAGGCGGGCCGGCTTCATCCCCTCGCTCGCCTATCGCCTCGCGCTGGTCGGCGACGGCCGTATCGACGGCGCCGCCGCCCGTCCCGACGCCTATGACTGGGACCTTGCCGCCGCCGACCTGATCGTGCATGAAGCGGGCGGTCTGATGACGGATATCGACGGCCGCCAGATCCGCTATAATGAACGGCGCTTGCGTCATCCGGCGCTGGTGGCTGCCGCCGCCGGTGTCCATGAAGCGCTGCGGCAGCGGATCGCCTCGTCCGTCCGTCACCGATAGCCGTTCCTCCCGGACGACACCCGATCTCATGCGGAGCACAAAATGGCCGAAGACAAGCAGAAGCAGCTTCTCCACATCGTCATCGGCGGCGAGCTGGAAGACCTGGAAGACGTGACCTTTTCCAACCTCGACGAGGTCGAGGTGGTCGGCGTCTACCCGAACTACGCTGCCGCCTACGACGTCTGGAAATCGAAGGCGCACATGACCGTCGACAACGCCCATATGCGCTATTTCATCATCCACGTGCACCGGTTGCTCGACCCGGACCACGACAAGGATCTGCAGGGCTGACCCGTTGCCGCGGTAGGTGGCAAAGGGATGACGCCGGCGGTCGCGACGTGTATTGAGCGTCCGTGAACGCCGGCGACAATGCGGGAATAATTGGTTGAAGGGTATCCTTCTAGACAAGGCGATGGACGCGCGGGACGACGACACCCTCGACGTGCCGCCGATCGAGACCTTTGAGGTCGTTCGCCGCATTGCCCGCGACCACCTGAAGCCGCGCTGGCCGCTGCTGGTGGTGGCGCTCGCCACCATGGCCTTCGTTGCCGCCACCACCGGCGCCATGCCGTTCCTGATGCAGCGGGCGATCGACGACATCTTCATCGCCCGCAAGGAGGCGATGCTCTACGTGCTGCCGGTCGCCGTCCTCCTGGTGATGGTGGCGCGCGGCCTTGCCGACTACACCTCGCGGGTCACGGAAGCCTATCTCGGCAGCCGCATCATTGCGGATCTGCGCACCCAGCTCTTCGAAAAGCTTGCCTTTTCCGACCTCGGCTGGCTGCAGTCGACCCATTCCGGGCGCTTCGTCTCGGTCTTCATGACCGACGTCACCGTGGTCAACCGCGCCGCCGCCCAGACCCTTTCCGGCATCGCCAAGAACTTCCTGCAGATCGTCTTCCTGACCGGCGCCATGTTCTACATGGACTGGCTCCTGGCACTGATCGTCCTTGCCGCGTTGCCGATCGGCGGCTCGCTCCTGCGCCTGCAGCGAAAGCGCACCCGCTCCTCGGTCCGCCGCACCTTGCAGGAGACCGGCGACCTCGGCTCCATCGTCGCCCAGACCCTGCACGGCATCCGCGTCGTCAAGGCCTATCACCGCGAGGCCGAGGAGACGTCGCGGGCCCGCGCGATCATCGACCGGACGCTGGAATACATGATGCAGACGGTCAGGATGCGCGCCGCCACCGCGCCGGTCGCCGAATCGCTCTCCGGCCTCGGCTTTGCCGGCGCCATCCTCTATGGCGGCTACCAGGGCATCTATGGCGATCTCACCCTCGGCCATTTCTCCGGCTTCATGACGGCGGCGATGCTGATCTACCAGCCGGTGAAGGCGCTCGCCCAGCTCCACAACACGCTGCAGGAAGGCGTCATCGCGGCCTCGCGTGTCTACGGCATCATCGACCGCGACACCAAGGTCGCCGAGAACCCCGCGGCAAAGCCCCTGGTCGTGCGCGAAGGCGCCATCCGGTTCGACAATGTCAGCTTCTCCTACGAAGAGGGGCGCCCGGTCCTTGCCGACTTCACCCTCGACGTGCCCGCCGGCAGCCGCATCGCCCTTGTCGGGCCGTCCGGCGCCGGCAAGTCGACGCTGATCAACCTGATGCTGCGCTTCTTCGACCCCGATTCTGGACGCATCCTCGTCGACGACCAGGACCTGCGCGACGCGACGCTGTCGAGCGTGCGCCTCTCCAACGCGCTTTTGACCCAGGAGCCGGTGCTCTTCGACGACACCGTCCGCGCCAACATCTGCTACGGCTCGGAGGGCGCCACCGACGAGGCCATTCTCGATGCCGCACGGGCCGCCGGCGCCGACGAGTTCATCGCCGCGCTCGCCGACGGCTATGAGACCCGCGTCGGCGAATCCGGCAATCTCCTGTCCGGTGGCCAGAAACAGCGCATCGCCTTCGCCCGCGCCATCCTGCGCGATGCCCCCATCGTCCTCCTCGACGAGCCGACGAGCGCGCTCGATGCCGAAGCCGAGGCCAAGGTGCAGCTTGCCCTCGACACGCTGCTTGAGGGACGCACCGTGCTGATGATCGCTCACCGGCTGTCGACGGTGAAAAAGGCAGACATCATCGTCGTCATGGACAAGGGCCGCATCGTCGAGACCGGAACTCACGCCGAGCTGATCGCCCGCGACGGCCTCTACGCCCATCTCCACCGCACCCAGTTTCGCGGCGACGCCGACGGCGCGGCGCCCGAGCCCAAAACCCCGGCAACGCCCGCCGCGAGCGCCGGCTGACGCCATGCTGAAACGGGTCGTCAAATCGGAGGCGTTCCGGCGCCTCATAGGAAATACGCTCGCCGCCTATCTGGATTTCGTCGACCGCACCAGCACGCTGATCATCGAGCCGGAGGACATCGACGGCTACTACCACGCGGTCGTCCCCAACATCGTTACCATGTGGCACGGCCAGCATTTTTTGATGCCGTTCGCGAGGCCGACCAACGCCGACATCCGCGTCATGATCTCCAAGTCCGGCGACGGCGACATCAACGCGATTGCCGCAAAGAAGCTCGGCATGGGCCTGATCCGCGCCTCCGGCGGCAAGACCGCGCGCCAGATCTCCCGCCGCGGCGGCGTGCGCGGCTTCCTGGAGGCGCTGAGGTGCCTGGAAAACGGTGTCTCCGTCTCGCTCACCGCGGACGTCCCGAAGGGCCCCGCGCGAGTCTGCGGCCCCGGCATCGTCCAGCTCGCCAGCCGCTCCGGCCGGCCGATCCTGCCGACCGGCTATGCGACATCCCGCCGCATCACGCTCGACACCTGGGACAGGATGGCGGTCAACGTGCCGTTCAGCCGCTGCGGATTCGTTGCCGGCGATCCGATCTTCGTACCGTCCAATCTCGACGAGGCGGGGCTCAAGCGCGAATGCGAACGAGTCAAGGCAGGCCTCGACGCGGTCATAAAACGGGCCTATGCGATTGCCGATGAAACAACAGACTGATCCGGCATGATGGCGGCTCCGACACGGTTTTCGCCGGCAATGGTGTTCTATCGCGGCCTCGGCCGCGCGGCGACGCCGTTCCTCCACCTGCTGCTCGCCTGGCGCAACCGCAAGGCCAAGGAGGACCCGGCGCGCAGCGGCGAGCGCTACGGTCGGGCCTCTCTGACACGCCCGGCGGGCCCGCTGGTCTGGGTCCATGCGGCCAGCGTCGGCGAGACCAACGCCGTCCTGCCGCTGGTCGAGCGCTTCGTTGCCGACGACGTCGCCGTGCTGCTGACGACGGCGACCGTGACCTCGGCCAAGATCGCCGACAAGCGGCTGCCCACCGGCGCCATCCACCAATATGTCCCGTTCGACGTGGTGCCGGCCGTGCGCCGCTTCCTCGACACCTGGCGGCCCCAGGCGGCGTTCTTCGTGGAATCGGAGCTGTGGCCGGCGACGCTTTCGGAACTGGCGGCGCGGGACGTTCCTGTCGGCATCGTCAACGGCCGGCTGTCGCGCCGCTCCTGGTCGCGCTGGAAGAAGCGCCCGGCGCTCGCCGGCACCGTCTTCGGCCTCGTCGACCGCTGCCTCGCCCAGACTGAGCGCGACGCGGAGCGCTTCCGCGACCTCGGCCTTGCCGATGTGGTGGTGACGGGCAACCTGAAATTCGACAGTGAGACGCTGCCGTCCGATGCCGCTGCGGAGGCGGATCTTGCAGGGCAGATCGGCGGCCGGCCGGTCTGGGTCGCGGCGAGCACCCATGCCGGCGAGGACGATGCCGTTGCCGCCGTCCACGAAACCCTGGCGCCCGACCGTCCCGGCCTCCTCACGCTGCTGGTGCCGCGCCATCCGCGCCGCGGCCCGGAAATCGCCGCAGCGCTTGCCGAGCGCGGCCTGACCGTTGCGCGCCGCGCGCAAGGGGCGGCGATCGGGCCGGAGACCGACGTCTACATCGCCGACACCATCGGCGAGTTGGGGCTGTTCTATCGCCTGGCGCCCGTCGCTTTCGTTGGCGGCTCGATGATCCCGTTCGGCGGCCACAATCCGATCGAGCCGGCCCAGTTGAAGGTGGCGCTGGTCGCCGGGCCGCACCTGTCGAGCTTCGCCGACGTCTATCGCGAGCTCGACCACGCCGGCGCCATGGCCCCTGTGGCCGATGGCGAAGGGCTGATCCGCGCCGTCGGCCATCTCCTCGACAATCCCGATGTCGCCCGCGAGATGGGCGAAAAGGCCGAGGCGATCGTCGCCGAAGGCCGTGGCGCGCTCGAAAAGACCTATGCGGCCCTGAAGCCTTGCCTTGTCCATTGGGGGGAGGCGGCGAAATGAACCGGGCGCCGGAGTTCTGGTGGCAGAAGGACAGCCTTGCCTCCCGCGCCCTCTGGCCGCTCTCCGTCCTTTACGGCGCCATTGCCGGCCACCGCATGTACAAGCGGCCGCGGCTGCGCTCCGAGGTGCCGGTCATCTGCGTCGGCAATTTCACCATGGGCGGCGCCGGCAAGACGCCGGTGGCGATCGCCGTGGTGCGCATGCTGCTGGAGGCGGGGAAAAAGCCGGCCGTGCTGACCCGCGGCTATGGCGGCCGGCTGAAGGGCCCGGTGCTGGCCGATCCGGCGGTGCATACGGCCGCCCATATCGGCGACGAGGCGCTGCTTCTGGCGACGATTGCGCCGGTGGTCGTCGGCGGTGACCGGGTGGCGGGGGCCGCGACTGCCATTGAGGCCGGCGCCGACGTCCTCGTCATGGACGACGGCTTCCAGAATCACTCTCTGGCAAAGACCCTCAGCTTCGTCGTCGTCGACGCGGCGGCCGGCATCGGCAACGGCCTGGTCTTTCCCGCCGGCCCCTTGCGCGCGCCGCTCGACACCCAGCTCCAGTTCGCGGACGCCATCATCGCCGTCGGCGAGGGACCGGTGGACGCCGGCCTCCGTGCGATCGCCGCGGACTATGGCATCCCGCTGCATGCGGCCGTGCTGGCGCCTCAGAACGGCGCGGAGTTCGAAGGCAAGCGCGTCCTCGCCTTTGCCGGCATCGGCCGGCCGGAAAAATTCTTCGAAAGCCTGACGGCCTGCGGCGCCGATGTCGCCGGCGCTCCCTTTTCCGACCACCACGTCTTCACCGATGCGGAGGCCGCAAAGCTGCTTTCTCGGGCATCGAGCGAAGGGCGGGAACTGGTGACGACGGAAAAGGACCACGCCCGCATGCAGGCAGGGTCTGGCGCCGTCCAGCGCCTTTGCGAGGCGGCACGCCTCCTGAAGGTCTCGATCGATTTTGTCGATGAGGCGCCGAAGGCGCTGGTGCTGGCGGCGCTTGCCAACCACACCGCCCGAAACGCCAAGAAGGGCTGGGCAAAGGTCAAATAAGACCGAACATGTCCGTCATCGCGAGGGTCCGAAGGACGGGGAGCGGCGCGTGACGCGAGCCTGGGAATGCGACGCGGCGATCCAGAGCGGTACGCTCGGAGCGTGTGGCCCTGGATTGCTTCGCTGCGCTCGCAATGACAGTGGCTGACTTGGTGGCGCGCGCCTCAGCGCGTTTCCAGGTGACGCTTCAGCGAGGCTGCGGCGTCCACATAGGCTTCCTGGCGCTCGACGCTCCAGTAGCGCAGTTCGTCGAGCGGGATCGGCTGGCCGGTGACGGCGCAGCGCACATAGCTGCCCGGCTGCAGGACCTGGAAGTCTGCATCGAGATAGCGGATCTTGGCTTCGCTCGCCGGACGCGGCGCTTCGTAGCGGTTCATCAGGGCTCCAAAGGTTCGGGTGCTTGAGGAGCAAAATAGGCGTTTCGCGCGGGAATCGCCAGTCCCTCAATTTCTGCGGTCGCGAAAGAAGGCTTTGAGAAGCTCTGCGGCCTCCGTCTCGGCGATGCCGGAATAGACCTCCGGGGCGTGGTGGCAGGTGACCTGGGAGAAGAACCGGGGCCCGTGCTCCACCGCGCCCATTTTCGGGTCGCCGGCGCCGAAATAGAGCCGGCGGATGCGGGCGAACGAGATCGCCGCCGCGCACATGGCGCAGGGCTCCAGCGTGACATAGAGGTCGCAGCCGATGAGCCGCTCGGTGCCAAGGCTCGCCGCTGCCGTACGGATGGCCAGCAGCTCGGCATGCGCTGTCGGGTCGCGGTCCTGGAGCGTCCGGTTGCCGGCGCGGGCGACGATCGTCCCGTCCTTGACGATGACGGCACCGACCGGCACCTCGCCGCGCGCGGCTGCCGCCCGGGCCTCTTCCAGCGCCGCGGTCATCGGCAGGGACGTTTCGCTGGTCATCGCGCGTCGTTTCCGCTTCGCATGGCTTTCGCTTTCCTGCTATCACGCCACCACCATGAAGACCCAGACAAAATCAGCCGGCCCCGCGCCGAAGGCCGAACGCATCGCCAAGGTGATGGCGCGCGCCGGGCTCTGCTCGCGCCGCGACGCGGAAAGATGGATCGCCGAGGGCCGGGTGTCGCTTAACGGCAAGGTGCTGACGACCCCGGCAACGACGGTCGGCCCAAGGGACGACGTCCTCGTCGACGGCAAGCCGCTGCCGAAGCGCGAGCGCACGCGGCTGTGGCTGTTCCACAAGCCGCGCGGCCTCGTCACCACCAACCGCGATCCGGAAGGCCGGCCGACCGTCTTTGAAAAACTGCCGGCGGAGATGCCGCGCGTCATGAGCGTCGGCCGCCTCGACATCAACACCGAGGGCCTGCTGCTGCTCACCAATGACGGCGGCCTTGCCCGGGTGCTGGAACTGCCGGCGACCGGCTGGCTGCGCCGCTACCGGGTGCGCGCCTACGGCTCGATCACGCAGGCCGATCTCGACAGGCTCGCCGACGGGTTTGCCGTCGACGGCATTCTCTACGGGGCGATCGAGGCAACGCTCGACCGCGAGCAGGGCGAGAATGCCTGGCTGACTCTTGCGTTAAGGGAAGGCAAGAACCGCGAGGTCAAGCGGGTGCTGGAAGCGCTCGGGCTCGCCGTCAACCGGCTGATCCGGGTCTCCTACGGCCCGTTCCAGCTTGGCGACCTCGCCGACGGCGAGGTGCGCGAGATCCGCGGCCGGGTACTGCGCGACCAGCTCGGCCACCGGCTCGCGGTGGAGGCCGGCGCCGATTTCGACACGCCCTTCGCCGAGGAGGCGGGCGAGAAGAAGCCCGCGCCGAAGAAGCCGGCGAAGAAAGATGCCGCAACCGCCAAGCCGCAACCGAAAAAGCCGCGCCGGCGCCGGGGCATGGTCGACGTCGACGACGTCCCCGACAAGCGCGACCGCAACCGGACGCTTCGGCCCGGCAAGCCACCGGTCCGCACGGCCGGCAAGCCCTCGGGCAAGCCCGCCGCCGGCGGCGCCGCGAAACCCTCCGGACGCCCGTCCGGCCGCCGGCCGAAGCCGTGAGAACCGCCCGATGAGGATCGTGGCGGGACGGTTCAAGGGTGCGGCGATTGCCGCCCCGCGCGGCCGTGCGACCCGGCCGACGACGGATCGCCTGCGCGAAAGCCTCTTCAACGTCCTCGCCCACGGCTATGACGACCCGCTCGACGGCGCCCGCGTCCTCGACCTCTTCGCTGGCTCCGGTGCGCTCGGCCTGGAAGCCCTGTCGCGCGGCGCGCGCTTTGTCCTCTTCGTGGAGGAGGGGCCGGACGCCCGCGCCGCCATCCGCACCAACATGGAAACGCTCGGCGCCACCGGCCTTGCCAAGCTCTACCGCCGCGACGCGACCCGCCTCGGCAAGTGCAGCCCGATGATGCCCTTCGACATCGTCTTCCTCGATCCGCCCTACGGCAAGGGTCTTGGCGAAAAGGCGCTTTCCTCGGTCCGCGAGGGCGGCTGGGCGCGGCCTGGGGCCATCTTCGTTCTGGAGGAGGACCGGCGCAGCGAGATCGTGCTCCCGGAGGGCTTTTCGCTGCTGGAAAAGCGCGAAAGCGGCGACACGCAGTTACTGTTCTTGAGTGTCGAGGAAGCTCAGTAACCCTCCGTCGTCATCCCGGCCGGAGCGCAGCGCAGAGCCGGGACCCATTGTCCCTGTCAACACGGTATGCCCGTTGCGAGGTCTCCTACGTGTCCCCCCTCAGGGGTCATTGCCGGGCTTGATCCGGAAATCCATAGGGCCTTTGATTTCAAACTGTTAGCGTGATATTTGCGACTCGGCCCGATGGATTGCCACGTCGGCCTTTCGGCCTCCTCGCAATGACGCTGAAATGATCATCGTCATTGCGAGCGCAGCGAAGCAATCCAGTCCTTTTCGGAGTCGTTTGCATATCTCAGGGCCAATGATGATGGCGCAGAGGCAGGGTCAAGTCCGGGGTGACGGCCTTATTTGTTGCAAGGCCCCGCCCAACAATCAGCGCTCAAAGATTCCGCGCAAGGCTGTCGAGCACCAAGCCGCCGAACAAGAGCCAGCCCGTATCCCGGTTGGAGCGGAAGAGGGCGAGGCAGCGGGCCGAATCGTTGATGTCGAGGCGCGCGAGCTGCCAGCCGAGATGGACCATGACGGCGAGAAGGCCGAGATAGGCGAAGGGCCCGGCACCGGCGAGCCAGAGCGCCAGCGCGACGCAGAAGACGGCAGCGAGATAGAGCCCGCTCACCCATTGCAGGGTCCGGTCGGCAAACAGCAGCGCCGTGGAGCGCACGCCGACGAGGGCATCGTCCTCCTTGTCCTGGTGGGCGTAGATGGTGTCGTAGCCGATGGTCCAGAAGAAGCCGGCGAAATAGAGCGCCACCGGTGCCCAGTCGAGGTGGCCGAAAACGGCGGCCCAGCCCATCAGCGCGCCCCAGGAAAAGGACAGCCCGAGGACGGACTGCGGCCAGTCGGTCACCCGCTTCATGAACGGATAGGCGGCGACGATGGCGAGCGACGCGATGCCGAGGCCGATGGAGAATCGGTTGAACTGGACGAGGACGGCGAGCCCGACCAGCGACTGCAGCACCATGAAGATGCGGGCCTGGTTGCGGGTGACCTGGCCGCTCGGGATCGGCCGCGTGCGCGTGCGTTCCACCCGGCTGTCGATGTTTTCATCGACCAGGTCGTTATAGGTACAGCCGGCGCCGCGCATGGCGATCGCCCCGACCATGAACAGGAACAGGTGCCAGGGATCGGGAAACGGCGTTCCTGCATGCCCGGCGGCGAGCGCCGCCGACCACCAGCACGGCCACATCAGGAGCCACCAGCCGATCGGCCGGTCCCAGCGCGCCAGCCGGCCATAGGGCTTCAGCCAGGCCGGCGCGCGCCGGTCGACCCAGTTGCCGGAAACCGCATCGGTGACCATTCCGGTCAGTTCGCTCATGGTGGCCCGTCCTTTCTGAACGCCCCTTCTTACGGCCCAACGGCCCCGGCGAAAAGCCCTTGCTGCAATGCGACACCGAAGCGCAGCCGCTCGGCCATGCGGTTTGCGGTCGCGGTGCCCTTCATTTGCCTTGAGGGCGCGACATGCTAAGCGATCTGTCCGGAATCGTCGTTCAAAGGAATTGCACCGACATGAATGTTCTGCTGATCGGCAGCGGCGGCCGCGAACATGCGCTGGCCGTGACAATTGCCCGCTCGCCGATGTGCGACACGCTTTTTGCCGCGCCGGGAAATGCCGGCATGGCCGACGTCGCCGAATGCGTGGCGTTGAATGTGGACGACCACGACGCCGTCATCGCTTTTTGCCGCGACAAGGAGATCGGCCTCGTCGTCGTCGGACCCGAAGCCCCGCTCGTCGCCGGCCTCGTCGATGACCTCGATGCCGCCGGCATCAAGGCCTTCGGGCCGACCAAAGAGGCCGCCCGGCTGGAAGGCTCCAAGGCCTTCACCAAGGAGGTCTGCGACCGCGCCCGCATCCCGACCGCCCGCTACCGCCGCTACGACGATCCGTCGGCGGCCAAGCTCTACCTTTCGGTGATCGGCACGCCGATCGTCGTCAAGGCCGACGGGCTCGCCGCCGGCAAGGGCGTGGTGGTGGCCGAAACTTCGGCCGAGGCGGTGGCCGCCGTCGACGCCTGCTTCGAGGGCGGCATGGAGGGCGGCGTCGTCATCGAGGAATGCATGGTCGGCGAGGAGGCGAGCTTCTTTGCGCTGACGGACGGCAAGACCGTGGTGCCGCTGGCGACCGCACAGGACCACAAGCGCGTCGGCGACGGCGACACGGGGCCGAACACCGGCGGCATGGGCGCCTATTCGCCGGCGCCGGCGATGACCCCGGATCTCGTCGCCCGCACCATGCGCGAGATCATCGAGCCGACGGTGAAGGCGCTGGCAGAAAAGGGCATCACCTATCGCGGCGTCCTCTATGCCGGGCTGATGCTGACAAAGGACGGTCCCAAGCTGATCGAATACAACGTCCGCTTCGGCGATCCGGAATGCCAGGTGCTGATGGCGCGGCTGAACGATGATCTGCTGCCGCTGCTCTTTGCCTGCGCCGAGGGCACGCTGGAGGCGACCGAGCTTTCCTGGCGCCCGGAGACGGCGCTCACCGTGGTCATGGCCTCCAAGGGCTATCCGGGGTCTTACGAAAAGCGCACCGAGATCGCCAATGTCGAGGCCGCCGCGGCGATGGCGGACGTCACCGTCACCCATGCCGGCACGGCGATGGACGGCGACCGGCTGCTGGCCACCGGCGGGCGTGTCCTCAATGTCACGGCGCTCGGAAAAACCGTGAAGGCGGCCCAGCAGCGCGCCTATCAGGCGGTCGATGCCATCGACTGGCCGAACGGCTTCTGCCGCCGCGATATCGGCTGGCAGGCGATCGCCCGCGAGGAGGCCGAAAGCGGCCCGGAAACGCCGCAGGAAACGCAGGAAGAAACACCTGCCGGGGCCTCGGCGGCCCCTGTCGGCGACGGCGACTCCAGACCCGAGGGAGACGGCAAGACGACCGCCTGACGGCCGTTTTTTAGAAGTTTTCAAAGCCGCTTCGGCGCCGCCGCCCGTCTTGCCAAGGACGTCGCCGCTGGCCACACTTCGCTGCGTCCTACCCCGCGGCGGAGAATCGGCCATGACCGGCAGCGACGATCTATTTCCGGGCTTTGCGACGGAGCGCCGCGCCGCCAACGGCGTGGAGTTCCACTGCCGGATCGGCGGCGACGGCCCGCCGCTCGTCCTCCTCCACGGCTATCCCCAGTGCCACGTGATGTGGCATCGCCTGGCCCCGGCGCTCAGCGAGCATTTCACGCTGGTGATTCCGGATTTGCGCGGCTACGGCGACAGCGATGCCCCGCGCGGCGGAGGCGACCACGCGGCCTATTCCAAGCGCACCATGGCGAGCGACGTCGTCGCCCTGATGGCCGGCCTCGGCCACGAGCGCTTCCGGATCGCCGGTCACGACCGCGGTGCCCGCGTCGCCTACCGGCTCGCCTTCGACCAGCCCGAACGCCTCGAGCGCGTCGCCGTCCTCGACATCCTGCCGACCTATGAGTACTGGCAGCGCATGAACATGGCCTACGGGCTGTCGATGTACCACTGGCTGTTCCTCGCCCAGCCGGAGCCCCTGCCGGAAATGCTGATTTCCGGCGAACCGGAGCGTTATCTCGACCACACGATCGCAAGCTGGACCAAGGCTAGGGACCTTTCCGCCTTCGACCCGCGGGCGCTCGACCGTTATCGCCGTCTCTTCACCGATCCGGCCCGCGTCCATGCGGCCTGCGAGGACTACCGGGCCGGCGCCGGCATCGACATGGAGCTGGACACCGCCGACGTCGAGGCCGGGCGCCGGATCGGGGTACCGCTCTGTGCCATCTGGGGCGGCGGCGGCCTCGCGCCCGCCGGACCCTCGCCGCTCGAAGTCTGGCGCCGCTGGGCCGAGGACGTCGACGGAACCGCCGTCGATAGCGGCCATTTCGTCGCCGAGGAGGCGCCGGAAGAGACGCTTGCCGCGCTGCTGCCCTTCCTGAAAGGGGAGTGCTGAGCGGTGCCCGACCGGCTCGATCGCCAACAGGCCTTTTCCGGCACAAGGCCCGTCGACGAGGATCTGGCGATCGACGTCGCCCGGTTGGAGCGCTGGCTGGAAACCGCCGTTGCCGGCTTCAGGGGCCCGGTCGAACTGCAGCAGTTCCGGGGCGGCCAGTCGAACCCGACCTTCCTTCTGAAGACGCCGGAAAAGAACTACGTGCTGCGCCGCAAGCCGCCCGGCGACCTGTTGCCGTCGGCCCATGCCGTCGACCGGGAATACCGGGTGATTTCGGCGCTCGGCAGCGTCGGTTTTCCGGTGGCGACCGCCCGCGTCCTCTGCCGCGACGAGAGCGTCATCGGCTCCATGTTCTACCTCATGGACGAGGTCCGCGGCCGCATCTTCTGGGAGCCGGCGATGCCCGGCTCCGACCCGGTGGAACGGGCGGCGGTCTACGACACCATGAACCGGACGCTGGCCGAACTGCACGCCCTCGATCCCGACGCCCTCGGCCTTGGCGATTTCGGCCACAAGGGCGGCTATGTCGCCCGCCAGATCGCCCGCTGGTCCCAGCAGTACCGCCTGTCGACGACCGAGGAGATCCCGGAGATGGACCGACTGGTTGACTGGCTGCCGGACAACCTGCCGCCGGAAAATCCGACCCGCCTCGTCCATGGCGACTATCGCCTCGACAACCTCATCGTCTCCGCCGCCGGCCCGAACATCGAGGCCGTGCTCGACTGGGAACTGGCGACCCTCGGCGATCCCGTCGCCGACGTCGCCTACCACGCCATGCAATGGGTGATGCCGGCCTCGGACACCGGCGCCGGCGTCGGCACCCTTCAAGGCGAAAACCTCGAAGCCCTCGGAATCCCGGCGCTGGATACCTATCTGGCGATCTATGAGGAGCGGACCGGCCTCGGCGTGCGCGCCGATCTGGACTTTCACTTCGCCTACAACTTCTTCCGGCTGGCGGCGATCTTCCAGGGCATCATCGGCCGCGTCCGTGACGGCACCGCCGCCAACCCGGAGGCGGCGCGCATGGCCGCACAGGTCCGCCCGCTGGCCGAGGCCGCCTGGCACTATGCCGAGCGGGCAGGGGCCTGACAGGCAGGGCCTGACGGTCCCGCGTGTTGGGGTCCGGTCTGACGAAAGGAAAAAAACAATGACGACCCCGAAAGTGGGGCTTGCCCTTGGCGGCGGCGGTGCGAGAGGCATGGCCCATATCGCCGTCCTTGAGGCCTTCGACGACCTCGGCATCCGCCCGACGGCGATCTCCGGCGCTTCCATCGGCGCGATGATCGGGGCGGGCTATGCCAGCGGCATGACCGGCGCGGAAATTCGCGAATTCGCCACCGCCACCTTCGCCAACCGCGCCGACGTCCTCGGCCGGCTCTGGAAGGTGCGCCCCAAGGGCCTGTCGGAGCTGTTCGGCAATCGCGGCATCGCCCGTTTCGATGCCGAGCGGGTGACGCAGATGTTCCTGCCAGACACCATCGCGCTGACTTTTGAGGAGTTGAAGACCCCGCTCACCATCGTCGCCGCCGATTTCTACGGCTGGTGCGAGGCGGATATCCGGTCCGGTCCGTTGCTGCCGGCGGTTGCCGCCTCCATCGCCATTCCGGTCATCTTCAAGCCGGTGGTGCTGGACGGACGGATCATGGTCGACGGCGGCGTCATCAATCCGCTGCCCTTCGACACCCTGCCGGAAGACGTCGACATCGTCGTTGCCGTCGACGTCGTCGGCGGCCCGGAGCCCGGCGACCATGGGGGCCTGCCGAACGCCACGGAATCGATCTTCGGCGCCACCCAACTGCTGATGCACTCGATCCTGCGCGAGAAACTGAAGCTGCGCCGGCCGGATATCCTCGTGCGCCCCGACATCAACGCCTTCCGGGTGCTCGATTTTTTAAAGACCGCGGAGATCATGCGGGCGACGGCACCGCTGCGCGAGACGCTGAAGCACGACTTGTCCCGCGCCATCGATGCCTGGCAGCATGGTGCAACGCTGCAAAAGACCCTCGATCCGGCCGAAGAAGAACGGACGGAGGCGTGAGCTTCGTCAACCGTCCTTGTCGTCGGATGCGACCGCCCGGGTCTCCTCGCTGAGCGCCTGGCTCTCCCGGTGGGGTTTTGTCAGCGGGTGCGGCACCACGCGCTTGCGGAAGACGAGGTCGTTGCCGGCCTGGATGCCGTCGGTCTCCTGCAGCACCAGACGTTCCGCGTCGAGCCGGCGCACGCTGTCCACCACCTCGTCGGCCTCGCTGTTGTCGACGCCGAGTTCCACCAGTGCCTCCCGCCCGAAGGCAAGCGCCGATTCCAGCGTCTCGCGCTGCTCGTAGGTGACGTCCTTGCGGCGCAGTTCCAGCGAATGCATGCGGTCCTCTGAGCGCACATAGAGCTTGGCGAGGGGGAATTCGGACCGCACGATGCTGACGATCCTGTCGGCCGAGCGCCTTGCGGTGCAGACCGCGATGACCTCGGCCTTGGCGGCGCCTGCCGCGCGCAGCACGTCGAGCCGGATGCCGTCGCCGTAGTAGATGTGGAAGCCGAAGCGGGCGGCGGCCTTCAGGCGCGCCGGGTCGTTGTCGATGATGGTGACGTCGATGCCGCGGGCGAGCAGCACCTGCGAGACGATCTGGCCGAAGCGGCCGAAGCCGACGATGAAGACCGTGCCGCGGGCGCCGGCGAAATCCTCCTTCAGTTCCTCGCGCCGCGGGGCACGCAGGAGCCGCCTGGAGGCAAGCCCGACGACCGGCGTCAGCGCCATGGAGATGGCGACGATTGCGGCCAGCATGGTGGTGTCGGAAACCCGCATGACCTGTGCCGCGGCGGCCGTCGAAAACAGCACGAAGCCGAACTCGCCGCCTTGCGGTAGCAGCACCGCGACCCGCACCGCCTCATTGTGGGAGGCGCCGAAGGCCCGGGTCAGGCCGTAGAGAAGCACCGTCTTGACGGCAAGGAGGGCAACGACGGCGCCGGCGATGGTCGTCCAGTTGCGGACGATGACGGCAAGGTCGATGGACATGCCGATGGCGAGGAAGAAGAGGCCGAGGAGGAGGCCGCGGAACGGCTCGATGTCGGCTTCCAGCTCGTGCCGGAAGGACGATTCGGCCAAGAGGACGCCGGCAAGGAAGGCGCCAAGCGCCATGGAAAAGCCGACCCCCTCCATCAGCCAGGCCGCGCCGATGACGACGAGGAGGGCGGCCGCCGTCATGATCTCGCGGGCCCGCGCATGGGCAAGGGTGCGGAACAGCGGATTGATGAAATAGCGCCCGGCGACGACGATGGCGAGGAGTGCCGCACCGGCCGCAGCCGCACTGACGAGGCCGGTGGTCAGGTTGCGCGGCTCGCCGAACGGCGCCAGCACCGAGACGAGGGTCAGGAGCGGGACGATGGCAAGGTCCTGCAGCAACAGGATGGAAAACGCCCGCTTGCCGTAGCCCGTGTTGAGTTCGGCCCGTTCCTCCAGCGTCTGCACGCCATAGGCGGTCGACGACAGCGCCAGGCCGAAGCCGGCGATAAGGGCCGCGGATAGGTCGAAGCCGAAGCCGGCGAGCGCCGCGCCCGTCAGGATCGCGCCGGTCACCACCACCTGCAATGTGCCGAGGCCGAAGATGTCGCGGCGCATCGACCACAAGAGCGAGGGTTTCAGCTCCAGCCCGATGACGAACAGGAGGAAGACGACGCCGAGTTCGGCCGTGTGCAGGATTTCCGCAGGATCGGTGAAGATCCGGAACCCGCTCGGGCCGACGGCGATGCCGGCGGCGAGATAGCCGAGGATGGAGGAAAGCCCCAGCCGCTTGAAGATCGGCACGGCAATGACCGCTGCCGCCAGCAGCACCAGCACATGGGTGAATTGTGACGTCGATTCCACGGCGTCCCGTTCCCGTCGAAATGAATCGGCTATCGCGGCCAAGTGGTATCGTCTCGCCGCGCCGGTCCGCAAGGCGAAAAAAGGCTGCGACAGGATGGCCCCTTAAAGGCCGCGGGGGACGCCTGGCGGGACTACCCGGTGCCGCCGACGGTCATCGCATCGATCCTCAGCGTCGGCTGGCCGACGCCGACGGGAACGCCCTGACCGGCCTTGCCGCAGGTGCCGATGCCCGGATCGAGCGCCATGTCGTTGCCGATCATCGGCACACGGGTCAGCGCATCCGGGCCGTTGCCGATCAGCATCGCGCCCTTGACCGGGGCGCCGACCTTGCCGTTCTCGATCCGGTAGGCCTCGGTGCAGGAGAACACGAACTTGCCCGAGGTGATGTCGACCTGGCCGCCGCCGAAGGAGACGGCATAGATGCCGTCCTTGACCGAGGCGAGGATTTCCGCCGGGTCGTGTTCGCCGGCAAGCATGTAGGTGTTGGTCATGCGCGGCATGGGAACGTGGGCAAAGGACTGGCGCCGCCCGTTGCCGGTCGGCTTGACGCCCATCAGCCGGGCGTTCTGGCGGTCCTGCATGTAGCCCTTGAGGATGCCGTCCTCGATGAGAACGGTGCGCTCGGTCGGCGTGCCCTCGTCGTCGACGGTGAGCGAGCCTCGCCGGTCGGCAATGGTGCCGTCGTCGATGACGGTGACGCCCGGAGAGGCGACGCGCTGGCCGAGGAGGCCGGCAAAGGCCGACTGGTCCTTGCGGTTGAAGTCGCCCTCAAGCCCGTGGCCGACCGCCTCGTGCAGGAGGATGCCGGGCCAGCCGGGGCCGAGCACGACATCGAAGCTGCCGGCCGGGGCCGGCACCGCATCGAGATTGACGAGTGCCTGGCGCAGGGCCTCGTCGGCGCAAAACTGCCAGGAGTCCTCTGTGATGAAGCGGGAGAATGCTTCCCGCCCGCCGGTGCCGTGGCTGCCGGCCTCCTGGCGGTCGCCGTCGCCGACGACGATGGAAACGTTGAGGCGGACCAGCGGGCGCACGTCGCGGACCCGGGCGCCGTCGGCCCTGAGGATGTCGACGATCTGGTGCGAGCCGGCCATGGAGACGGTCACCTGGCGCACCCGCGGATCGCGGTCGCGGGCATAGGCGTCGATGGTCTGCAGGAGCTTGACCTTTTCCTCGAACACCGGCCCGTCGAGCGGGTTGGCATCGCCGTAGAGCGAGCGGTTGGTGCGCGCCGGCGGGGCGGCATAGGTGCCGGCATAGCCGCGCTTGACCGCCTGGACGGCGTCGGCGGCGCGCTTCAGGGACGCCTCGGACAGTTCATCGGAATGGGCATAGCCGACGGCCTCGTCGGCGACGGCCCTAAGGCCGAACCCTTGCGCGGTGTTGTAGCTCGCCGACTTCAGCCGCCCATTGTCGAACATCAGCGCCTCGGACTGGCTGTATTCGAAGAACAGCTCGCCGTCGTCGGCGCCGGAAAGGGCATCGGCGGCGATCGCCGTGACCCGGTCGGTGTCGAGGCCGGCAGCGCGGATGAGGTCGTCGCTGGTCGGTTCTGTCATCAAAGAGGCTCCTCGTCGGCGCCGGGAGGGGCGCCGCATATCCTGGAAAGTCGATAGAGATTTAGGGCGTTGCGCCCCGCCTGTCACCGCCTGTCGCCGCAAAAGCCGGTGCCGGAGGGGACGAGGCCGCCGGCATCTGCGGCAGCAGCCAGTCGCGAAACAGCCGGATCTTGCGCTGGTTACGGTGTCGTGCCGGATAGACCAGGCGCCAGGCCTCGCCATTGTCGTGCTGGAGCTCGAAGGGCTGGATGAGGTCGCCCCGGGCGATCGCCTCGCGATAGAAGAACGGCGTCAGGATGGCGACGCCCTGGCCGGCGATGGCGCGGTGCGCCTCCAGCATCTGGGCACCCATTTCGGCGACGGGGTTGTGGCCGAGGTCGGGATTGTCGATGCCGGCCGCGGCGAACCATTGCCTCCACCAGGGATCGTCCGAACCGATGATCGGCAGCTTCAGAAGATCGGCCGGCCGGGCGATGCCCCCGGCGGCCGCGGCGAGCCCGGGATGCAGCATCGGTGTGAATGCAGCGCTGACGAGGAGGTGGCCGGTGAGGCCGGGCTCGACGGTCGTGCCGGCGACGATCGCCACGTCGACGTCGTCCTCGCCGAAGGCCCGGTTGAAATTGTAGGGGATGAGGCGCACGGCAAGCGCCGGGTGCTTCATCTGGAAGTCGCCGATATGATTGCCGAGCCAGGTCGTCGCAAAGGTCGTGTTGCAGGAGATGACGAGCGTCTCGTCGGCCCGTTCGGCAATGTCCGAGACCGCCTCGGCGAGAATGTCGAAGGCCTCGCCGGCGCGCCCGGCAAGCCGCGATCCGGCATCGGTCAGCGTCACCTTGCGCGGCCGCCTCAGGAACAGCGGCACGCCCAGCTTTTCCTCCAGCAGCCGCACCTGATAGCTGACGGCGGCCTGGGTCATGCCGAGCTCGTTTGCCGCGCGGGTGAAGCTAAGGTGCCGGGCGGCGGCCTCGAACGCGCGAAGGGCAGGCAGCGGCGGCAGGCGACGGTCCTTCATCGGCGTCCCATGGATAAGCCCTGTTTATGCATTAGGGCCGAATTCAAACTGGAAAAGCAAGCACGGCGTGGGATGATGGCCGCATCCTGTTGATGCATGAGGCGTTCCGCCATGGGCCAGAACCCGTTTGCCGGCCGCGGCCGGCTGCGCTCCCTCCTTGCCGTTTTTCAGGTTTTCTCGGTGGTGGTCGGGGGGCCGCGACGTCGCCTCGATCCGCGCGACCTGTCCCCCGCCCTTGCCCGCGACCTGGGGCTCACGGACTGCGTGCGGCCGCGCCGGGGGGCAGGGGCCCGAATCAACGCAAGCGCCAACGATCCGTGGCATCAGCCGCCGCCGATGCCGCCGGTATGAGCGGGAATGAGAGGAGAGGGACGGCCGCTTATGGCAGCGCGTCGTAGCCTTCCTTGAAGCCCGCGAGGGAGATCGGGATGCCGATGCCTTCCTCGATGGTTTCGAAGATGATGAAGGTGGCGGTCGTGCCGGTCTCCAGCTTCTTCAGGAGGTCCTCGTTGAGGGTGACCTCGGCGATGCAGCCATTCGGCAGGCAGCGCATGAACTGGACGCGGCCGATTTCCTCGTCGTCGATCCTGAGCCCGAGGCCGTGCGGCAACAGCAGGCCGAGCGGGGCGAGGATGCGCAGGAGCTGGGCCTTCTGGTCGGCGGTCTTCAGGACGATGACGGAGAGGCCCACATTCTCGCGGTCCTCGGCCGTCACGTTCTGGATCAGCGCGCACTGCTCGGCCTTGGCGCCCGGCGGCGTGTCGCACCGGATCTGCCAGTCGCCGTGCTGGGACCGCACCTGGCCCTGGCCGGCCGCCGGCGCCATCGCCAGACCGGTCACCAAAGCCACTCCCGCCGCAAGGCGCGCAACATATCGCAAGAACACCACGTCGTTCTCCCGCCCGTCCGAAAACCTGTACCAAACCCGGGCGCCGACAGCGGCGCCCGTCCCATCTGTGCCCGAATCGCTGTCATTTCGCCAGCCCAAAGCGGGACGACCCACGGCAGGGCGGTGCAAAACGCCGAAATTCACGGCCCGGCCCCTATTTCATCGATTTGCGGCGGTGAGACGGCAGCGATCCCGATAGATGCGATTTTTCATGTCGTAAGAGCCTGCGTCAACTTGCCGCGATTGGGCTTGCAAACCGTTTGTGCACCGGGATAAATTCAAAAAAATGAATGTACGTAAGTTGGACTTGAGTTTTTGATCCACATCAAATTAAAGCTAGAACCACTTTAGCAGGACCGATTGACGCAGAGGCTTTATGCCCGGAACGGCGGGCGGTCCCGAGGCAGGCTCACGGACGACGGCAGGACCGGCGCCCAAGAACAACGAGAAGGGAAGGGGGCAACGACGTGATCAAACCGACGATGCGTCTCGCCGCGCATGTCCTTGCGGCATTCGCCGCGCTCACCGGATTTATCGGCGCGGCTCTGGCCGACCAGCCGGTGCCCTGGGGCATCAGCATGCAGGACGCCGCGACCCCGGTGATGGAAGACATTCACTGGTTCAACGCCTTCACCCTGTACATCGCCGTCGGCGTGACGCTGCTGGTCGCCGTGCTGATGGTGCTCGTCATCATCAAATTCAACGCCAGCGCCAATCCGACGCCGTCCAAGCGCTCGCACCACACCATGCTGGAGGTGGTCTGGACGCTGGTGCCGATCCTGATCCTGGTCGCCATCGCCGTTCCCTCCTTCCGCCTGCTCTACAAGGAGCTGGAGGTGCCGGAGGCGGACCTGACCATCAAGGCGACGGGCTACCAGTGGTACTGGGGCTTTGAGTACACAGACGACGGCTATGACGGCCTGTCCTTCGATTCCATCATGCTGGCCGACGACGAACGGGCCGAGCGCATCGAAAAGCAGGGCCTGACGGAGCGCGACGTGCCGCGGCTTCTCGCCGTCGACAACCAGGTCATCGTTCCGGTCGGCAAGGTCGTCCGCGTCCAGGTGACCGCCGCCGACGTCATCCACTCCTTCGCCGTGCCGGCCTTCGGCGTCAAGGTCGACGCCGTGCCGGGACGCCTCAACGAGACCTGGTTCCAGGCCGAGCGGCCGGGCGTCTATTTCGGCCAGTGTTCGGAGCTGTGCGGCTCGCGCCACGCCTTCATGCCGATTTCGGTGCGGGCCGTGACCGAGGAGCAGTTCGCCACCTGGTCCGCGGCCGCCAAGGATGACATCGACGCGGCCTACAAGGGGCTGATGGCCTCCATCAAGGCCGACAGGAAGGCAATCGACGTGGCCAAGCGCTAGGCGCGGGCCCGTAACGCATAGTCGGCCGCGTCGGCCCCGCGCCGGGCGGCCCGAGACTCAAAAGGGGAAACTTCAATGGCGGGTGCGGCAGCAGAGGCGCACGATCATCCCACCGGATGGCAGCGCTACGTATACTCGACCAACCACAAAGACATCGGCACGATGTACCTGATCTTCTCGATCGTGGCCGGTGTCGTCGGCGGGCTCCTGTCCGTCGTCATGCGCATGGAACTGCAGGAGCCGGGGATGCAGATCTTCGGCGATCCGCATACCTTCAACGTTTTCGTCTCCGGCCACGGCCTGATCATGGTCTTCTTCATGGTCATGCCGGCGCTGATGGGCGGCTTTGCCAACTGGTTCGTGCCGATCATGATCGGCGCCCCGGACATGGCCTTCCCGCGCATGAACAACATCTCGTTCTGGCTGCTGCCGCCGGCGCTGACGCTGCTGATCCTGTCGATGTTCGTGCCCGGCTCGCTTTCCGGCGCCTCAGGTGCCGGCACCGGCTGGACGATCTACGCGCCGCTGTCGACCTCCGGCAGTCCCGGCCCGGCCGTCGACTTCGCGATCCTGGCGCTGCACGTCGCCGGCGCCTCCTCGATCCTTGGCGCCATCAACTTCATCACCACCATCTTCAACATGCGCGCGCCCGGCATGACGCTGCACAAGATGCCGCTGTTTGCCTGGTCCGTGCTGGTGACCGCGTTCCTGCTCCTGCTGGCCCTGCCGGTGCTGGCCGGCGCCATCACCATGCTCCTCACCGACCGCAACTTCGGCACCGCCTTCTTCGATGCCGCCGGTGGCGGCGACCCGATCCTGTTCCAGCACCTGTTCTGGTTCTTCGGCCACCCGGAGGTCTACATCCTGATCCTGCCGGCCTTCGGCCTGATCAGCCACATCATCTCGACCTTCTCGCGCAAGCCCATCTTCGGCTATATCGGCATGGCCTATGCCATGGTCGCCATCGGCGTCGTCGGCTTCATCGTCTGGGCCCACCACATGTACACGGTCGGTCTCGACGTCGACACCCAGGCCTATTTCGTCTTCGCGACGATGGTCATCGCGGTGCCGACGGGCATCAAGGTGTTCTCCTGGATCGCCACCATGTGGGGCGGGTCGATCTCGCTCAGGACGCCCATGCTGTGGGCGATCGGCATGATCTTCCTGTTCACCATCGGTGGCGTCACCGGCGTCCAGCTCGCCAATGCCGGCCTCGACCGGTCGATGCACGACACCTACTACGTGGTCGCCCACTTCCACTACACCATGTCCATGGGCGCGACCTTCGGCATCTTCGCCGGCTGGTACTACTGGTTCCCGAAGATGTTCGGCTACATGTACAACGAGACCATCGGCAAGCTGCATTTCTGGCTGACCTTCGTCGGCGTCAACCTGATCTTCTTCCCGCAGCATTTCCTCGGCCTGCAGGGCATGCCGCGGCGCTACGTCGACTATCCGGACGCCTATGCCGGCTGGAACTTCGTCTCCTCCATGGGCGCCTATGTCTCCTTTGCCGGCGTCATCGTCTTCCTGTTCGGCGTCTTCATGGCGTTCTCCAAGAAGGTGCCGGCCGGCAACAATCCCTGGGGCGAGGGCGCGACGACGCTGGAGTGGACCCTGTCCTCGCCGCCGCCGTTCCACCAGTTCGAGACCCTGCCGCGCATCAAATAGGCGGCACCAGAGACATCCGGCGCGGGCGATCCCGATGGGAAGCCGCCCGCGCCGGCCCGTTCCCCGCTTTCGCCGGACCGATAGAAAACAACGGATTTGAATAGCTTATGGCCCTGACCGAACGCACCGAGCTCATTGAGGAGCACGACTGGTCGAACGAGCTGATCGGCGAGATGGCGACCGTCGGCGACTACGTCCAGCTCATGAAGCTGCGCGTCATGTCGCTTGTCGTCTTCACCGCCCTCGTCGGCATGATCATCGCCCCCGTCGCCATCCACCCGGTGCTCGGCTTCATCGCCCTTGTCTGCATCGGCGTCGGCGCCGGCGCCTCGGGCGCCCTCAACATGTGGTTCGACGCCGATATCGATGCCGTGATGTCGCGCACCGCCAAGCGGCCGGTGCCGTCCGGCCGGGTGACGCCCGATGCCGCGCTCGCCTTCGGCATGACGCTGGCGCTCGGCTCGGTCAGCGTCCTCGGCCTCGTCGCCGGCTGGTTCGCCGCCGGGCTCCTTGCCTTCACGATCTTCTTCTACGCCGTCGTCTACACCATGTGGCTGAAGCGCTGGACATCCCAGAACATCGTCATCGGCGGGGCCGCCGGCGCGCTGCCGCCGATGATCGGCTGGGCGGTGATGACCGGCTCGGTGTCGCTTCAGAGCTTCGTCCTCTTTCTCATCATCTTCCTGTGGACGCCGCCGCATTTCTGGGCCCTGTCGCTGTTCAAGGCGGAGGAATATGCGCGTGCCGGCGTGCCCATGCTGCCCGTCGTTGCCGGCAATCCGGCGACCCGGCGCCAGATCTTCTATTACGTGGTGGCGCTGGCGCTCTCCGGGTTCCTGCCCGTCGTCGTCGGCCCGTCGGGCATCGCCTATGGCGTTGCCGCGGCCGTCCTCGGCGGCATCTTCGTCTATCGGGCCTGGCAACTGCTGAGGACCGACGAGGAGAACGAGCGCCGCAACGCCGTGCGCGTCTTCACCTATTCCATCCTCTACCTGTTCCTCCTGTTCGCCGTCCTTGCCGGCGAGCACATTGTCAGGCTTATGGTGGCGTCATGACCCTCGAAATCGCAGAGAGCCCCATGACCGAAGACGGCATCAGACTGACGGAAGAACAGAAGAAGCGGCGCCGCGCGCGCTCCATCGCCATTGGCCTGGCGCTCGCCGCCCTGGTGGCGGTGTTCTACGCCGTGACCATCATCAAGCTCGGACCGGGCGTCCTGGAACGGCCGCTCTAGGGCATTGCAACAAGGCATCGACGGACGCACATGACGGAACGCAACGACACGACGGGAGAGCGGGCAGGCCGCAACAATGCGGTCATCGCGGTTGCCTGCGTCGCCTTCGTCGTCGCCATGGTTGGCGCCGCCTATGCCGCCGTGCCGCTCTACCAGATCTTCTGCCAGGTCACCGGCTATGGCGGCACCACCCAGCGTGCCGCCGCCGCGCCCGCCGTGCCGATCGACCGCGAGATCACCGTGCGCTTCGATGCCAACGTCGCCTCCGGCCTCAAATGGAAGATGACGCCGAACGAGCGCACCGTGAAGCTCAAGGTCGGCGCCGTGCGCACCACGTCCTACAAGGCCCACAGCAACGCCGACAGCGTCACCTACGGCACCGCGACCTTCAACGTCACGCCCTTCGAGGCCGGCGTCTATTTCTCCAAGATCGACTGCTTCTGCTTCACCGAGCAGCATCTGCAGCCGGGCGAGACTGCCGACATGGGGATCACCTTCTTCATCGATCCGGCGATCGCGGAGGACGAGAACCTCGATTACCTGAAGACGATCACGCTCTCCTACACCATGTTTCCGGACGATCCGCCCGAAGAGGCGACAAGCGCGGAGCGCGCCGATGCGGCGACGCCGGACGACAACAACAAACGACTTTGATCACGGCGGCGGCCTTTAAGGCGGGCGCCGCTTGAGAGACACACTCGGGGAACAACCAATGGCAGAGGCCCATACCAAGAACCACGACTACCACCTCGTCGATCCGAGCCCGTGGCCGTTCACCGGTGCCGTCGGCGCCTTCGTGATGGCCGTCGGCGCGATCGCGATGATGAAGTGGAACCTCGGCGAGGAACTGGTGCTGTTCGGCGCCGACCTCACCGGTTGGGGCATCTTCGCCATCGGCCTCTCGATCATCCTCTACACCATGTTCGGCTGGTGGCGGGACACGGTCCGCGAGGGGCGCGCGGGCGACCACACGCCGGTGGTCCAGCTTCACCTGCGCTACGGCATGATCCTGTTCATCGCCTCGGAGGTGATGTTCTTCCTCGCCTGGTTCTGGGCCTATTTCGATGCGGCCTTGTTCCCCGGCGAGGCGATCCAGTATTCGCGCACCGAGCTGACGGGCGGCACCTGGCCGCCGGAGGGCATCCACACCTTCGATCCCTGGCACCTGCCGCTCTTCAACACCATCATCCTCCTGCTGTCGGGAACGACGGTGACGTGGGCCCACCACGCGCTGCTCCACAACGACCGCAAGGGCCTGAAGCTCGGCCTGCTCAGCACCGTTCTGCTCGGCCTGCTGTTCTCCTGTGTCCAGGCCTATGAGTATGCCCACGCCGCCTTCGACTTCTCCGGCAACATCTACGGTGCGACCTTCTTCATGGCGACCGGCTTCCATGGCTTCCACGTCATCGTCGGCACCATCTTCCTCACCGTCTGCCTGATCCGGGCGCTGAAGGGGCATTTCACGCCGGAGGCCCATTTCGGCTTCGAGGCGGCGGCCTGGTACTGGCATTTCGTTGACGTCGTCTGGCTGTTCCTGTTCATCTGCATCTATGTCTGGGGCGCCGGCACGCCGGCCCACTGACCGCGCAGGGCAAGCATTCAAGGGGCGGGCCGTTCGCGCGGTCCGCCCCGTCTATTTCGTAAAGGAGGCACGGCGGCATGAGCGACGAGACCTATCCGGCCCAGCCGCCGGTCGCCACGGGCCTGCGCGGCCGCTGCCCGCGCTGCGCCTCGGCCTCCATGTTCGACGGCTTTCTGGAAATCCACGAGAGCTGCCCGTCCTGCGGCCTCAGCTATGACTTCGTCGATTCCGCCGACGCGCCCGCGGTCTTTGCGAGCTTCATCGTCGGCTTCATCGTCGTCGGCCTGGCGCTTGCCGTGGAGGTCGCCTACCGGCCGCCGATCTGGCTACACATGGTGCTGTGGCTGCCGCTGACGGTGATCCTCGGCCTTGGCTGTCTCCGGCCGCTGAAGGGCATCTTCATCGCGCTCCAGTACCACCACAAGGCGCGCCAGGGCGAACTCGGCTGACGGCGATGGCGGACAAAGCAGAAAGGCCCGCCTGGCGCGGTCTTGTCGTGCCGGCGGTCTTCACCCTCATCGGCCTTGTGATCCTCATCTCCCTCGGCAATTGGCAGGTCCGGCGGCTCGCCTGGAAAGAAGACCTGATTGCCACCATCCACACGCGGGTCGTTAGCGAGCCTGTCTCCCTGGAAACGGCATTGGCGGCGTGGAAAAAGACCGGCGACATCGCCTACCAGCCGGTGCGGGTGGCGGGCACCTTCGACCATTCCCACGAATTCCACGTCAACAGCACCGACAAGGGCGAGGTCGGCTGGAACGTCTATACGCCTCTGGTGACCGATGACGGCCACACCGTCCTCGTCAATCGCGGCTTCGTCCCTTACGACAAAAAGGAACCGGAGACCCGCGCAGAAGGTGAGGTCGAAGGCCCGGTCGCCTTCGTCGGCCTTGCCCGCACGCCGCTCGCCGAAAAGCCGAACTATTTCGTGCCCGACAACGATGTTAGCGGCAACGTCTTCTACTGGCGGGATTTTGCGACGATGGCGAAACAGGCGGGGATCGCCGGCGATTCCGGCTTGGTGCCGTTCTTCGTCGAGGTGCGCGAGATGGATGTCCCCGGCAGCTGGCCGCGCGGCGGCGTCACCCGCGTCACCCTTCCCAACAACCATCTGCAATATGCGGTGACCTGGTACGGCCTGGCGCTCACACTTGTCGGCGTCTTTGCCGCCTTTGCCTGGACGCGGCTGCGGCGGCGGCCGGAGGGTGCCGAGCCGTCCGTCTCCAAATGAAAACGGGCGGCGCAATGGCCGCCCGTCCGATTGTCGTGAGATTTCTTTCGCTCAGAGCGTTTCGATGAGCGCGGCGGCGCCCGAAACGTTCACCTCGCCCGGCGCGTCCTCGACGTTGAGGGCCCGGACGGTACCGTCGTCGACAACCATCGAATAGCGCATGGAGCGCGTGCCGAGGCCGGCACCGGAGCCGTCGATGTCCATGCCGATGGCCTTGGCGAAATCGGCATTGCCGTCGGACAGCATCAGGATCTTGCCGTCGGCGCCGGTGGCCTTGCCCCAGGCGTCCATGACGAAGACGTCGTTGACGGCAACGCAGGCGACGGTGTCGACGCCATTGGCGACGATCGTCTCGTAGTTCTCCAGGAAGCCGGGCATGTGGTTGCGGTGGCAGGTCGGCGTGAACGCGCCGGGCACCGCGAACAGGACCACCTTCTTGCCGGGAAAGATGTCCTCGGACTTGAGGTCGGCCGGCCCGTCCGCCGTCATGACCTTGAAGGTCGCCGCGGGAAGTTTGTCGCCAACAGAGATGCTCATGGGTATCGCCCCCTTTTCGTTATGGATGATTTCAGGCCGAACGGCCGTTGCAGGTCAGATAGGTCAGTGGCGGCGGCGGTCGAGGTTGCCGGGCTGCCCAATCCGTGTCGGCGGCAACGCCGTCCGGCTATTTGAGGGTCCAGACCTGCTCGGCCGCCTGATTGCCGTTGACGAGGGTAAGACGCAGTTCGGCGCCGGAAAGTTCCGCCGTCTTCGGCAGCCATTCCAGCGGCACGCGCCAGCGCGCCGTCGCCCCGTCGCGGCCCGTCGGCTTTGCCGCCGGCAGGAACCAGTCGGCCGGGCCTTCGACGAAAAGGTCGAACGGCGCATCGGGATCGACCAGTTCGGCCGAGACCAGGATCGCCTCGTCGTCGCGCTCCACGGTCGCGACCCGGAGCCCGTTTTCCGCATCCGCCGGCTTATGCCGCGGCACCTTGGCGTCATAGCGGGCAAGAAGCAGGCTCGCCGCCATGTCGGTGTCGTCGGCCCTTGAAAGGTCCATGCGGATTTCGGCCCGCGCCGGCACGCAGATCGCCTCGCAAAGCCCGTAGTCGACCTCCAGGTCGAGAAGGGTCGGCTGCGACGGATCCTTCGGCGTCACCGTCACCGGAAAGACCACCGTGTTCTTGTAGCCGATCATCGTCGAGCCCGCCTCGTCGAAGCGCTTCGGCACCGGGAAGTCAACCTTGAACGCGGCAAGGTTGACCGAATCGGCGACGTCGAACTGCGGCGGGATGCCGGCATCGCCCGGCTGGCGCCAGTAGGTTTTCCAGCCCGGCTTCATCTCGATCTCGATTCCGGCCCGCAGGCTGCCGTCGGCGCCGGCCTGGCCGCCCGGCACGATGACGCGAAGGCGCCCGCCATGGGCCTCGGCCCAGGACGAGGCCGCGGCATGGGCGCCGCTGGCGGTCATGCCCACAGCAACGAGCGCGCCGAGGACGGAAGAGAAAAACGTCAATCTTTTCATGGTCGCAGCCGTGTGTGTCATGGCAATCGTCATATCGCCGGAACGGGGCGCTGTCTTGTCGCGATGCATCATATGTGCGTGATCGATGGCGCCTCGCAAGCCCGCCCGATCGCGCCGGAACCGCCCGTCTGCGTCCGACGGCTTCAATATGGAAATGAAGTGCACTAGGTTAGGGGCGAATGATCTGCAACGGCCGGACGGGAGCGCCACCGCAACTCATGGGACAGTCTGCTCAGTCGGACAAGGGATATCTGGACGGCAAGGTTCTGATCGCCATGCCCGGCATGGAGGACCAGCGCTTTGCCCGCAGCGTGATCTATATCTGTGCCCATTCCGAGGACGGGGCCATGGGCATCGTGCTGAACCAGGTCGCCGACCAGGTGAGCTTCGAGGACCTCCTGGTCCAGCTCGACATCATCGACGAGACAGAGGCCGCGCATATCGCCATCGACGGCCCGAACATGATCGTCCACCGCGGCGGGCCGGTCGAGACGGGCAGGGGCTTCGTCCTCCATTCCGCCGACTTCTACCTCGCCAACTCGACCCTGCCGATCAATGACGACGTCTGCCTGACCGCCACCCTCGACATCCTGAAGGCGATCGCGGACGGTGAGGGGCCGCAAAAGGCCATTCTGGCGCTCGGCTATTCCGGCTGGGCGCCGGGCCAGCTCGAGGCCGAGATCCAGGCCAATGGCTGGCTGCACGGCCCGGCCGACGCCGACCTTCTGTTCGGCGCCGACCTCGATGCCAAATATAACCACGCCCTGCGCAATATCGGCATCGAACCGGCGATGCTGTCGGCCGAGTCCGGCCACGCCTGACCTTCCTCGTTCCACAGCCACCGCGCCGGCCGGCCGGCGCTGCCGCTGCATCCCGCCGCGCCTCCGCCTTGCCGGGACGCCCCCCGGACGTTAGTTTCCTTTCGTTGGCCAACAAGCGTCTCGCCATCGATAAATCGACAAGGAGCGCCCTTTTTTGCGCTATCTGAGCACACGCGGGGAAGCGCCCGCACTCGGCTTCAACGACGTCCTGCTGGCGGGCCTTGCCCGCGACGGCGGCCTCTACCTGCCCGAGACGTGGCCGCGCCTCAGCGAGGCCGAGATCGCCGGCCTTGCCGGCAAACCCTATGCCGAGGTCGCCTACCGGGTCATCCACCCCTTCGTCGACGGCGACATCGATGATGCGGACCTCAAAGCGATGATCGAGGAGGCCTACGCCACCTTCGACCACACCGCCGTCGCGCCCCTTGTCCAGCTTTCCCCCCGCCAGTTCGTCCTGGAGCTCTTCCACGGCCCGACGCTCGCCTTCAAGGACGTCGCCATGCAGCTCCTGGCGCGGCTGATGGACCATGTGCTGGCCGAACGCGGCCGCAAGGCGACCATCGTCGGCGCCACCTCGGGGGATACCGGCGGTGCCGCCATCGAGGCGTTCCGCGGCCGGGACAATGTGGACATCTTCATCCTCTTCCCGGAGGGCCGGGTCTCGCCGGTGCAGCAGCGCCAGATGACGACGGTCGCCGACGCCAACGTCCATGCGATCGCCGTGAAGGGCAATTTCGACGACTGTCAGGCGCACCTGAAGGCGATGTTCAACGACTTCGCCTTCCGCGACAGGGTCGGCCTTTCCGGCGTCAATTCCATCAACTGGGCCCGCATCGTCGCCCAGATCGTCTACTACTTCACCGCCGGGGTCGCCCTCGGCGCCCCGGCCCGAAAGGTCGCCTTCTCCGTGCCGACCGGCAATTTCGGCGACATCCTCGCCGGCTATGCGGCGATGCGGATGGGCCTTCCGGTCGACAAGCTGATCGTTGCCACCAACATCAACGATATCCTCTACCGGGCGCTTGAGACCGGCCGCTACGAGGTGCGCGGCGTCGTGCCGACGGCGTCCCCGTCCATGGACATCCAGGTCTCGTCGAATTTCGAGCGGCTCCTGTTCGAGGCCCATGGCCGCGACGCCGCCGCGATCTCGCGCATGATGGCCGGCCTTTCCCAGTCCGGCGCCTTCACCATCGAGCCGGACGCGCTTCAGGATATCTCCCGCCACTTCGCCGCCGGGCGCACCGACGAGGGCGAGACGGCCGACACCATCCGGCGCGTGCGCGCCGGGACCGGCTACCTGCTCGACCCCCACTCCGCCGTCGGCGTCAGCGTCGCCGAACGGCTCGGCCCTGAAGACGGCGTCACCGTGACCCTCGCCACTGCCCATCCGGCGAAATTCCCGGACGCCGTGGAGGCGGCCTCAGGCGAGCGCCCGGCCCTGCCGGAGCGCCTTGCCGACCTGATGGAGCGCGAGGAGCGCTTCACGCCGCTCGCCAATGATCTCGACACAATCAAGGACTTCGTCCTCACCCACGCGAAAGCGGTGGCGGCGGAGGCATAAGGAATGAGTGTACGCATCACGCCGCTTGAGAGCGGCCTCACCGTCATCTCCCACAACATGAAGCAGCTCGAAAGCGCCGCCCTCGGCGTTTGGGTCGGCGCCGGCTCGCGCTCCGAGACGGCGGAGCTGAACGGCATTTCCCACCTCCTGGAGCATATGGCCTTCAAGGGCACGAAGCGCCGCTCCGCGCGCCAGATCGCCGAGGAGATCGAGGCCGTCGGCGGCGAATTGAACGCCTCGACCTCGGTGGAGAACACGTCCTTCTACGCCCGCATCCTGGAGCCGGACGTCGACCTCGCCCTCGACATCCTCTCGGACATCCTGGTCGAGCCGGCCTTCGATCCGGAGGAACTGCGCCGCGAGCAGCACGTCATCCTGCAGGAGATCGGCGCAGCCAACGACACGCCGGACGACTACGTCTTCGACCTCTTCCAGGAGGCGGCCTGGCCGGACCAGCCGATGGGCCGGCCGATCCTCGGCACCAAGGACACGGTCCGCGGCTTCGGCCCCATCGATCTGCGCAATTACCTGTCGACCCATTACCGGGCGCCCGCCACCGTGCTCGCCGCTGCCGGGTCCCTCGACCACGACAAGCTGGTGCGTCTTGCCGAGGAGCGTTTCACGGCGCTCTCCACCAAGGACGCCCCGGCGATGGAGCCGGGCCGCTATGTCGGCGGTGAGGTGCGTGAAGGGCGCAAGCTGATGGAGACCCAGATCGTCCTCGGCTTCGAGGGCCTGCCGGTGACCTCGCCGGATTATTTCGGCGCCCAGCTTCTCGCCGGCCTGCTTGGCGGCGGCATGTCCTCGCGCCTGTTCCAGGAGGTGCGCGAGCACCGCGGCCTCTGCTACTCGATCTATTCCTTCCACTGGGCGTTCAGCGACACCGGGCTCTTCGGCATCCACGCCGCCACCGGCGAGGACGACATCGCCCAACTGATGCCGGTGATGCTCGACGAGCTGGAGCGCGTCGTCGACGATGCGGAGGAGGCAGAACTCGCCCGCGCCCGCGCCCAGATGCGCGCCTCGCTGCTGATGGCGATGGAAAGCCCGGCGGCCCGCGCCAACCAGCTCGCCCGCCAGATGCTGATCTTCGGCCGTCCGCTGACGACGGAGGAGATCGTGGAGCGGATCGAGAGCGTCTCGGCCGCTGACATCCGCCGTATCGCGGCCGACGTCTTTTCTGGCTCGCGCCCGACCCTTGCCACCGTCGGCCCGGACGCCGGCATCTGCGGCATCGACGACATCGCCCGCCGCTTCGCCGGGCCGACGTCGATGGCGGTCGGCGCCTGAGACGAGGGGGCGATGGTGGCGTTCCTGCCCTCCGTTGGGTCGCTCGACACCGGTCCGACCGTCAAGGGCGACGGCGTCTTCCTTCGAACGCCGACCATGAACGACTTCCGCGAATGGTCGGAACTGCGCGCCGAGAGCCGTTCGTTCCTGGCGCCCTGGGAGCCGATCTGGCCGAGCGACGATCTGACCCGCCAGGCCTTCCGCCGCCGCCTCAAGCGCTACCAGCGCGAAATCCGGGAAGATCTCGGCTACCCGTTCTTCCTCTTCCGCGCCGGCGACAACACCCTTCTCGGCGGCCTGACGCTCACACACGTGCGGCGCGGCGTCGCCCAGGCCTGCACCCTCGGCTACTGGATGGGCGCTCCCCACGCCGACCGCGGCCACATGACCAAGGGGGTGCGCGCGGTCTTGCCCTTCGTCTTTGAGACCCTGAAGCTGCATCGCATCGAGGCGGCCTGCCTGTCCCACAACATCGCCTCGATCAAGCTGCTTGAGAAAACCGGCTTCATCCGTGAGGGCTATGCGCGCAACTACCTGTGCATCAACGGGCGGTGGCAGGACCACCTGCTGTTTGCACGCGTCCTGGAGGATCACCTCGGCCTGACCGGGGACGGCGCCGCCCCGGCGTCTTGAAAACGACAAAGAATCCTTGTGAAGCAGGCACGCAATCGATACTCCTTCGCCACTGTCCTGGCGTCCGCTCCGGAGACCGTTATTTGCGTGCCATCGGCTTGATCCTTCGGTTTTGGCTTCTCGTCCTCTTCCTTGCGCTTGCCGCGCAGCGGGGGGCGATGGCCGTGGAAGCGATCGTCGTGCCGCTCGACGTCGATGCGCTGGATCTCACCCGCTCCATCGAACTCCACACCAATGTCGGCGACCGCCTGCAGGTCTCCACCGCGCCTGGCCCCGACGGCATCGTGAGGCGCATCGAGGTGACCTCGCGCTCCGGCGAGAACTCCGACTGGGCGGTCTTTGCGCTCACCAATCCGGGCGACGAGCAGATCGACCGGCTGCTGGTGGCGCCGCATTTCCGGCTCGTCGGCTCCGGCCTCATCAAGCCCGACCTCGGTGCCTCGCGCATCGCCTCGATCACGCCGAGCCAGGGCTTTGCCCCGGAGCGCCAGCCGAGCCAGGAAGCCGACGTCTTCTTCATCACCCTCGATCCGGGGGCGGTGATCACTTTCGTTGCCGAGCTGAGCACGCCGAACCTGCCGCAGCTCTATCTGTGGCAGCCGAACGCCTACAAGGATTCGATCAACTCCTACACGCTGTTCAAGGGCATCGTGCTGGGCATTTCCGGCCTGCTGGCGCTGTTCCTGACGATCCTCTTCGTCGTCAAGGGCACCATCATGTTCCCGGCGACGGCAACGCTCGCCTGGGCCGTCCTCGGCTATCTCTGTATCGATTTCGGCTTCCTCAACCGGCTCCTGAGGCTGGAGCCCGGCAACGACCAGATATACCGGGCCGGCGCGGAGGTGGTGTTCGCCGCTTCGCTGGTGATCTTCCTCTACGCCTATCTCAACCTCAACCGATGGCACATCCGCTACAGCCACGTGGCGCTGGTGTTCCTGCTGTTGCTCGGCGCGCTCCTCGGCGTCGCCGTCGCCAACCCGTCGCTCGCCGCCGGCATCGCCCGCATCATGCTCGGCCTCCTCGGCATCTTCGGCTTCGCGCTCGTCCTCTGGCTCGCCTACCAGCACTACGACCGGGCGATCATGCTGATCCCGACCTGGTTCCTGCTTCTGGTCTGGCTGTTCGGATCGGCGCTGACCGTGACCGGCAACCTTGCCAACGACTTCGTGCAGCCGGCGCTTGCCGGCGGCCTCGTCCTCTTCGTGCTCTTGCTCGGCTTCACGGTGATGCAGCATGCCTTTGCCGGCGGCGCCGTCGCCGAAGGGCTGTTCAGCGACGCCGAACGGCGGGCGCTGGCGATCACCGGCGCCGGCGACATCATCTGGGACTGGGACGTGCCGCGCGACCGCATCTTCACCAGCGCCGAGGCCGACGAACTCCTCGGCCTGAAGCGCGGCGCGCTCGATGGACCGGCGCGAGACTGGCTCGACGTCCTCCACCCCCAGGACCGCGACGGCTTCCGGGCAACGCTCGATGCCGTCGTCGACCAGCGCCGCGGCCGCATGTCCCAGTTCTTCCGCCTGCGCGGCCAGGACGGCCATTTCCGCTGGTTCCACCTGCGCGCCCGGCCGATCCTCGGCTCGGACGGCGAGGTCATCCGCTGCGTTGGCACCATGCTCGACGTCACCGACGTCAAGACCACCGAGGAGCGGCTGCTGCACGACGCGGTGCACGACAATCTCACGGGCCTGCCGAACCGCGAGCTGTTCCTCGACCGCCTCGATCGCACGCTCACCCGCGCCACCAACGAGGACGGCCGCAAGCCGGCGGTGTTCCTGCTCGACATCGACCGCTTCAAGCAGGTCAACGACAATCTGGGCCTGTCCGTCGGCGATTCCATCCTTCTGACCATGGCCCGCCGCCTCGGCCGCCTGCTGAAGCCTGAGGACACGCTCGCCCGGGTCGGCGGCGACGAATTCGCCATCATCCTGATGTCGGAGCAGGAGCCGGACAAGGTCGCGGCCTTTGCCGACTCCATCCGCCGTACGGTGCGCGCGCCGATCACTTTCGGCGACCGTGAGATCTTCCTGACCGTCTCCATCGGTATCGCCACCTTCGATGCCAAGCAGCTCGACAAGGAGGAGATGGTCAAGGACGCCGAGATCGCCATGTACGCCGCCAAGGGCCGCGGCGGCGATCGCATCGAGGCGTTCCGCCCGGCGCTGCGCCAGCACCGCACCGACCTCGTGGAGATGGAGGCGGAGCTGCGCCGCGCCCTGGAGCGCGAGGAGATCAAGGTCCTCTACCAGCCGATCGTGCGCCTCGACGACAAGACGATTGCCGGCTTCGAGGCCCTGGTGCGCTGGGAGCATCCGCGCCGCGGCCGGCTCAATGCCGGCGAGTTCATCCCGATTGCGGAGCGCACCGGCCTCATCAACGAGCTCGGCATGTTCGTCCTGGAGCGCGCCGCGCGCCAGCTCGCGGCCTGGCAGAACCAGGTCACCAGCTCGTTCCCGATCTTTGCCAGCGTCAACGTCTCCAGCCGGCAGTTGCTGCGCCACGACCTCGTCAACGACGTCAAGGCGGTGATCGCCCGCTCCGATGTCGTCCGCGGCACGCTGAAGCTGGAGGTGACGGAATCGCTGGTGATGGAGAACCCGGAATTCGCCTCCAAGGTGCTGGAGCGCCTGCGCGAACTCGGCGCCGGCCTGTCCCTCGACGATTTCGGCACCGGCTATTCCTCGCTCAGCTACCTGCAGCGCTTCCCCTTCGACACCATCAAGGTCGACCAGTCCTTCGTGCGCGCCAACGGCCGCAGCTCACGCCCGGTGATCCTGAGATCCATCGTCGGTCTCGCCCACGACCTCGGCATGCAGGTCGTCGCCGAAGGCGCGGAGACCGAATCCGACGCCCTGGAACTGCTGCAGCTCGGCTGCGAATACGTGCAGGGCTTCCTCTACGGCCAGCCGATGACCGCGGCCGACGCCCGCAAGCTCCTCGAAGCCCAGGGCGCCATCAGGCATCATTGAGTTTTCGCGCCGCGCCCGCCGGCGCCCTCCCGTATCGAAACGCCCAATGGATTGCCGCGTCGGCCTGTCGGCCTCCTCGCAATGACATTGATATGTTTTAAGAAATCCCACTCGCCGTCATTGCGAGCGCAGCGAAGCAATCCAGTTGGGCGCTTGAGTGCGCACTCCAACAAGGGCATTGACGACCTTCGGTGCAAGGCGCGCGGAGGCTGCTGAGCGCAGCGCCTATCGGGCCGCCGGAGCAGTCCGGTCAGTGCCCGTCCAAATCAAGACTCAAGCCACAATAATCCGCGCCGGATCGTGCGCCGCCGTGACCGTCACGGGCGTCGCCCCGAAGGGGTCGCCGTCGATCTGGCAGGCGATGGGCTCCTCCGAGGTCACCGTCACCGTCTCGACCGGCACGGTGATGACGCCGTGCGCATGGGCGATGCGGTTCATGACCAGCGCCAGGCCGAAGCGCATCAGCGCCAGTGGCCCGTCGGAGGTCAGCATGACGAGGTGGAGCCCCGGCTGGGTCGCGTGCGCGGCCGGGCAGAGCCGGAACGTGCCGCCATAGCGCTCCGAGTTCGTCAGCACCGCGAGCCGGCACGTGCGCGGCGCCTCCGAGCCGACCGTGACCGTCAGCGGCCCCGGCCGCCGCTTGAGGGAGCGCTTCAACGCCGACCACACATAGGCGAGCTTGCCGAACCGGCGCTTCAGGTCGAGCGGCACGTGGTGGACGACATCGGCGTCGAACCCCATCGACGCCATCAGGACGAAGGGAACGCCGTTGGCGAGGCCGTAATAGAGCGGCTTGCTGCGGCCTGCCGCGATCATCCGGATGATCTTCTCGGCCTTGAACGGTAGCCCGAGCTCGTGGGCGAGCACGTTCGCCGTGCCGAAGGGGATGATGGCGAGCTTCGGGCGCACCGGGCAGGTCTGCAGCCCGCGCAGCGCCTCGTTGAGCGAGCCGTCGCCGCCGCCGATGACGACGGTATCGGCGGCAAGCGTCACGTCGGCACAGACCTCGCGGATCTCGCCGGCGCGCTTGGTCAGCCGCACCTCGACCTCCGCACCCGCCGCCTCCAGGCCCGCCGCGACCGCTTCCAGCACCTTGGCCCGGAAGCCGCCGGCCGTCGGGTTGGCCATCAGAAGGATCCGCCGCCGTGGCGGCGCCAGCGGCCCGTCGGCGACGTCTGCCCGCAGCGCGGCGCTACGCTGCATCGCCGTCCTCCCGGGCTTGATCACCGGAAAGGTCGAGGCCGGCGATGCCGGCCCGGGCGAGTTCGTCGGCCCGCTCGTTGCCTTCCGTGCCGGCGTGGCCCTTGACCCAGTGCCAGGTGACGTCGTGGCGCCGGCGCGCCTCGTCGAGCCGCTGCCAGAGATCGGCATTCTTTACCGGCTTCTTGGAGGCGGTGCGCCAGCCGTTCTTTTTCCAGTTGTGCAGCCAGGACATGATGCCGTTGCGGACATATTCGGAGTCCGTATAGAGGTCGACGTGGCACGGCCGCGTCAGCGCGTCGAGCGCCTCGATCGCCGCCATCAGCTCCATCCGGTTGTTGGTAGTCTCCGCCGCCCCGCCGTTCAATTCCCGCTCGCGTCCGTTCCAGCTCAAAAGCGCGCCCCAGCCGCCGGGCCCCGGATTTCCCGAGCACGCCCCGTCGGTGTAGATGACGACGCCGGACGTCTTGTCCGCCGATGCCTCACCGCCCATGGAGTTTACCCGCTGCGGCGCGCGCGCCAAAGGGCGCATGGCAAAGAACGGCGGAACCGGATGCCGGAACCCGTGTCGAGGCGTTGTCCAAAGAAGTGTCCCCTTGCGGTCGATGGGCCGACCGGCTTTCCTTGTTCGGTGTTGGCGAACCCGATCTTTCAGTCCGTTGTCAGGCCTCGACGCCTTCGCGCAGCTCCCGCGGCAGCCCGAAGACCATCGATTCCTCCGCCGTCACCACGGTCTCCACGGTGACGTCGAATTCCCTGGCAAAGGCGTCGATGATTTCCTCCACCAGCACCTCCGGCGCCGAGGCCCCGGCGGAAATGCCGACCGATGCAAACTCGCGGAAGCTCTCCGCATTCACATCTTCGGCGCGCTGGACGAGGACCGAGCGCTTGCAGCCGAGGCGCTCCGCGACCTCGCGCAGGCGCTGGGTGTTGGAGGAATTCGGCGCGCCGACCACCACCATCGCATCGACGGTCGGCGCCACCGCCTTGACGGCGGCCTGGCGGTTGGTCGTGGCGTAGCAGATGTCTTCCCGGTGCGGGGCGGTGATGCTCGGAAAGCGCTCCGTCAGGGCGGCGATGATTTCGGCCGTGTCGTCGACGGAGAGCGTTGTCTGGGTGGTGAAGGCGAGCGCCTCGGGCGACTTCGGCTCGAATGTCCGGGCGTCCTCCACCGTCTCCACCAGATGCACCGCGCCGTCCGGCACCTGGCCCATGGTGCCGACCACTTCCGGATGGCCGCGATGGCCGATCAGCACCACCTCCTTGCCGCGCCGGTGGTGCAGGATGGTCTCCTTGTGCACCTTGGAGACCAGCGGGCAGGTGGCGTCGAGGAAGAAGAGGCCGCGCGAGGCGGCCGCCTCCGGCACCTTCTTCGGCACGCCATGGGCGGAAAAGATCACCGGCGCATCGGTCTCGGGGATCTCGTCCAATTCGTCGACAAAGATCGCGCCCTTCGCCTTCAGGCTGTCGACCACATACTTGTTGTGGACGATCTCGTGGCGCACATAGACCGGCGCGCCGTAGCGCGCGAGCGCTTCTTCGACGATCTGGATCGCCCGCGAAACACCGGCACAGAAGCCGCGCGGCGCGCAGAGCTTCAGGGTGAGGGGCTGTTTCGGCGCTGCTGCTGTCATCGTCCTGCCGCCTGGTGGTGAAGGATCACTGAGGTATTGAGGGGCGGGGGGCGCCGGTGTCAAGGGGCGCGGCCGCGCGGCCTCTGGTCAGGGCGGAAAACTCCCTATCGCAAGGTGCCTCGGAATCGACTCGATTGCATCTTAATCGCTCCCCCGTCGCCAAGCGCTTTCGTCCTTGCTATAGAGACGCGTTGGAATTCTTGCCGGCGGGGCCGGCGGGGCGCCGTCACCGGCGTCCTGGAAAAGGGTAGTGGAGTTTGACCATGAAACGCGCCTTTGCGTTCAGGGGAGTTGCCGTGGCCGCCTGCGCCCTCGGCCTGGCGCTGGTCGCCGGCTGTTCGTCCGACGAGGGGGTCGCCCCGGCCGATACCTTCTACGGCAAGCTGATCCGCGGCTCGAGCGAGCCGGCCCAGGAGGTCGACAAGGAAATCACCACGCCGCAGGGCTACTGCCCGAAGGTGACGATCCGCGCCGGCACCCAGACCTATCTGGTGACCACGGGCGGGCGCGGCGCCGACAAGGGCGAGATCCGCTACCAGGGCACGCTGACCGACACGGCCCGCGAATGCAATCGCTCCACGGGCGTGCTGAGGATGCGTGTCGGCGTCTCCGGCCGCGTCATCACCGGGCCGAAGGGCGGCGCCGGCACTGTCCACCTGCCGCTCAGGGTCGTCGCGCTGATCCCGAAGCTGGAGGAAAAGGAGCAGCAGGTCCTCTACACCAAGCTGCACGACGTCGTCGTCCAGATGCCGGAGGGCCAGGGGTCGGTGCCCTGGGCGTTCATCGACGAGGAAGTCGTCGTCGACACGACGGAACGCTTCCGCATCTATGTCGGCTTCGACAGCAGCAAGAAATAGCCTCGAACGGTCGCTGGTGTCGCGGCTGCGGGTCTGACATTTCTGGGCCATTGACTCCGCGACATTGCGCCACAAGAATGCGATCGGCTGACGAGCGTCGCGAGTCGGCCGGCGTCCGGGCAACCGGGCGCGCAAGCGTGTGCGGGAGAGACCGGCGGACCCGTCAGGGCCGCGGCCGGCGCCGAAGGAGCAACTGCCTCGGAAACTCTCAGGCAAAGGGACCGCGCAAGCCCAGCGACACTCTGGAAAGCGGCCCGGCAACGGGCTCACCGAAGGAGTAACCGGCGGCTTGCCGCCGGGAAATCTCTCAGGTCTCGGGACAGAGGAGGCGCGAAATTTCCGGCATCGCCGGACTTTCGCCGCTGACCCCTTGCCCGAGGACCAGAATGGCCGATACCACATCCGATCCCGACCTGAAGCAGACGCCGCTTCACGCCCGTCATGCCGCCCTCGGCGCGCGCCTGGTGCCCTTCGCCGGCTACGAGATGCCGGTGCAGTATGAGGGCATCCTGGCCGAGCACACCTGGACGCGCGAGAATGCCGGCCTTTTCGACGTCTCCCATATGGGCCAGGCGTTCCTTGCCGGCCCGGACCACGCGACGGCGGCCGCCGCGCTTGAAAAACTCGTCCCCGGCGACATCGCCGGCCTGAAGCCCGGCCGCATCCGCTACACGCTCCTGCTCAACGACGCCGGCGGCATCCTCGACGACCTGATGGTCACGCGCTCGGCCGATCCGGCCGATGACGGCCGGCTCTATCTGGTCGTCAACGCCGCCAATAAGGACGCCGACTACGCCGTCATTCGCGCCGCCCTGCCGCCGGACGTCTCACTCCAGGTCTCCGAGGACCGGGCGCTGATCGCCATCCAGGGCCCGAAGGCGGCCGAGGTCATGGCGCGGCACTGCGATAAGTGTGGCGACCTTTCGTTCATGGCAGCAAACAGTGCGGCGTTCGACGGCATCGACTGCCATATCGGCCGCTCCGGCTACACCGGCGAGGACGGCTTCGAGATTTCCGTTGCCGCCAACAGGGCGGTTGCCGTCTGGGATGCGCTCGTCGTCGAGGACGAGGTGAAGCCCGTTGGCCTCGGCGCCCGCGATTCCCTGCGCCTCGAAGCCGGCCTCTGCCTGCACGGCCACGACATCGACAAGGAGACGACGCCGGTCGCGGCCGATCTCCTCTTTGCGATTTCCAAGCGCCGCCGCGAGGAAGGTGGCTTTCCGGGTGCAGAAAAAATCCTCGCCGAGATGGAGAGCGGCCCGGCGGAAAAACGTGTCGGCCTCGCGCTGGAAGGCCGCGCGCCGGCCCGCGAGGGCGCCGAGATCGTCAAGGACGGAAAGGCCGTCGGCCGCGTTACCTCCGGCGGCTTCGGTCCCACCGTCGGCGCGCCGATCGCCATGGGCTATGTCGCAGCGGACTGCGCCGCCACAGGCACCGAGCTGGACCTGATGGTGCGCGGCCGGGCGCTGAAGGCGAAGGTCGTCGACATGCCCTTCGTGCCCCAGCGCTATTACCGCAAGCCCAAATAATGACCTCCCAACGAACCAGACAAGATCACCTGACGAGGACGAACCGATGACCGTCTATTTCACCAAGGACCATGAATGGATTTCACTCGACGGCGACGTCGGCACGGTTGGCATCACCGACTATGCCCAAAACCAGCTCGGCGACGTCGTCTTCGTCGAGCTGCCCGATGTCGGCAAGGCGCTGTCAAAGGGCGGCGACGCGGCCGTCGTGGAATCGGTGAAGGCCGCCAGCGAGGTCTACGCGCCGATCTCCGGCGAGGTCGTGGAGGTCAACGAGGCCCTCACCGACGCGCCGGAAAAGGTCAACGCCGAGGCCGAGACCGGCGCCTGGTTCTTCAAGGTCAAGCTCTCGGACACCGGCGAGCTCGACGGCCTGATGGATTCTGAGGCCTACAAGGCCCACATCGCCGACCTTTGAGGGGTGGCGGGCGCCGCTCCTGGATTGCTTCGCTCCGCTCGCAATGACGCCAGTGTGACCGTCATTGCGAGGAGGCCGCAAGGCCGACGCGGCAATCCATGAGGCGGCCGACCCGAACCCGACACGCAAGCGAGCGACCCTCCCATGCGCTACCTGCCTTTGACCGACACCGACCGCGCCGACATGCTCCAGCGCATCGGCGTTGCCGCCATTGACGACCTGTTCGTCGATATCCCCGAGGACGTTCGCCTCAAGGACCTCGTCGACCTGCCAAAGGCGGCCGGCGAGATGTCCGTGGAGCGGCAGATGTCGAAGATGGCGGCGAAGAACGTCGCTGCCGGCTCCGTGCCCTTCTTCGTCGGCGCCGGCGCCTATCGCCACCACGTGCCGGCGACCGTCGACCATCTCATCCAGCGCTCCGAGTTCCTGACCGCCTACACCCCCTACCAGCCGGAAATCAGCCAGGGCACGCTGCAGACCCTGTTCGAGTTCCAGACCCAGGTCGCGGGGCTTACCGGCATGGATGTGGCCAACGCCTCCATGTATGACGGCTCGACGGCGACGGCCGAGGCGGTGCTGATGGCGCACAGGCTGACCCGGCGCAAGAAGGCGGTGCTCTCCGGCGGCCTCCATCCGCAATATCGCGAGGTGGTCAGGAACCTCTCCGACATGGCCGGCGACGACCTCGTCTGCCTCGCTCCCGATCCCGCCGGCACGGAGGCGATCCTCGACGAAATCGACAACGACACCTCCTGCGTCGTCGTCCAGACCCCGTCCTTCTACGGCCAGCTCACGGACCTGACGGCCATCGCCGAAAAGGCCCATGCGCACAAGGCGCTGCTGATCGCCGTCGTCACCGAAATCGTCTCGCTCGGCGCCTTGCAGCCGCCGGGCGCCATGGGCGCCGACATCGTCGTCGCCGAGGGGCAGTCGATCGGCAATTCCCTCAATTTCGGCGGCCCCTATGTCGGCCTCTTCGCCACCCGCCAGAACTTCGTGCGCCAGATGCCGGGCCGGCTTGCCGGCCTGACGACGGACGCCGAGGGCCGTCGCGGCTACGTGCTGACGCTGTCGACCCGCGAGCAGCACATCCGGCGGGAAAAGGCGACCTCCAATATCTGCACCAACTCCGGCCTCTGCGCGCTCGCCTTCACCATCCACATGACGCTGCTGGGTGCTGCGGGCCTGAAGAGGCTGGCGATGCTCAACCACCAGAGCGCGGTCAAGCTCGCCGACGCGCTTGCCGGTGTCCCGGGCGTCGAGGTGCTCAACGAGAGCTTCTTCAACGAATTCACCATCCGCACGCCGAAACCGGCATCCGATGTGATCGAGGCGCTGGCAGAAAAGGACGTCCTCGGCGGCGTGCCGGTCTCGCGGTTGGAACCCGATGACGACGACCTCGCAAACCTCATCGTCGTCGCAGCGACGGAGATCAATTCCGACGACGACCGCCAAGCCTATGCGGAAGCCCTGACGGAGGTGCTGGCATGACCATGAACCGCGAAGGCCGCCCCACCGCGCCGGGCGAGGTCGAAAGCACGATGCCGGACACCTTCACCGGCAACCGCGCGCTCCGCATCGAGGAGCCGGTCATCTTCGACGTCGGCACCGCTGAGGCGACCGGTGTCGACCTGCCCGAGCCTGACAGCGCCGTGACGTCCCGCCTCGGCGGCCTGGAGCGCAGCGAGCCGCTCGACCTTCCGGGTCTCGCCGAGCCGGAGGCCATGCGCCACTACGTGCGGCTTTCCCAGAAGAACTACGCCATCGACATGGGGCTCTATCCGCTCGGCTCCTGCACCATGAAGCACAATCCGCGCCTCAACGAGAAGATGGCGCGGCTGCCGGGCTTTGCCGACGTCCATCCCTTGCAGCCGGTCTCCACCGTCCCGGGCGCGCTGAAGCTGATCGCCGAATGCGCCCGCTGGCTCTGCGTGTCGACCGGCATGGAAGCCGTCGCCATGAGCCCGAAGGCCGGCGCCCATGGCGAACTCTGCGGCATGATGGCGATCAAGGCCGCCCACGCCGCCCATGGCGAGGACCGCTCCATCGTGCTGGTCCCGGAATCCGCCCATGGCACCAACCCGGCGACAGCGGCACTCCTCGGCTACAAGGTTGTCGCCATCCCCGCCCGCAAGGACGGTACGGTCGATCCCGCCGCCGTCATCGAGCGCCTGTCGGACGACGTCGCCGGCATCATGCTGACCAACCCCAACACCTGCGGGCTGTTCGAGCGCGACATCGTCGAGATCGCGAAAGCGGTCCACGAGGCCGGCGCCTATTTCTACTGCGACGGCGCCAACCTCAACGCCATCCTCGGCAAGGCCCGGCCGGGCGACCTCGGCGTCGACTGCATGCACATCAACCTGCACAAGACGTTTTCCACGCCCCATGGCGGCGGCGGCCCCGGCGCCGGCCCGGTGGTGCTGTCGGAGCGGCTCTCGGCCTTCGCCCCATTGCCCTATGTGAAGATGACCGCAGACGGCCCTGAGCTCATTGAGACGCTCGGCGACGCCGAGGCGGACGGCCAAAAACCCTTCGGCCGCATGACGGCCTTCCACGGCCAGATGGGCATGTTCGTGCGCGCCATGACCTACATGCTCTCGCATGGCGCCGACGGCCTGCGGCAGGCGTCCGAGGACGCCGTCCTCAACGCCAACTATGTGCGCGCCGGCCTGCAGGACGTCATGAGCCTGCCCTTCGGCGAGCGGCCCTACATGCACGAGGTGCTGTTCGACGATTCGTTCCTCGACGACACAGGCGTCTCCACCCTCGATTTCGCCAAGGCGATGATCGACGAGGGCTTCCATCCGATGACCATGTATTTCCCGCTGGTCGTCCACGGCGCCATGCTGATCGAGCCGACCGAATCGGAATCCAAGGCCAGCCTCGATCTCTTCGTCGCGACGCTCCGCGACCTCGTCATGCGGGCAAAACGCGGCGAGGTCGACCGCTTCAAGGGTGCGCCCTGGTACGCGCCGCGCCGGCGCCTCGACGAGACGGCCGCCGCCCGCCATCCGGTGCTGAAATGGACGCCGCCCGAACCGCAGGCGGCGGACGCCGCCGAATAGGCCAAGATTGACGCCGCGGGGTGCCGTGCGGCGTCGTCACGCTTTCTAAACGCAACGCCCCCTATGCTTACCGGATTGGAAACGCCGGCGGGCCGGGCGTTGCGCAATTGCGGCCCGCCTTCTATTTAGGAACGATGTCGCGCCGGGGTGCGCGCACCGGCCGGTTACGGCATTGGGACGGCGAATGGATTCCAGGAAGGCCGAAAGCAAGCTGATCGAGCGGATCGTCGCGACCTCGCGCAAGGCGCTGGTCGGGGTCGGCATCTTTTCCATGGTCATCAACATTCTGATGCTGACCGGCCCGCTGTTCATGCTGCAGATCTACGATCGCGTGCTGACCAGCCACAGCATTCCGACGCTGCTCGCCTTCTCCGTCCTCGTCGTCACGCTCTACGGCTTCCTTGGTATCCTGGAGTTCATCCGCCAGCGCGTGCTGGTGCGCATCGGCCACCGCTTCGACGAGGAGGCCGGGCCGACGGCCTTCGAGACCTATATCGAGGCGCCGCTGATCGCCGGCCCGCGCGGCGAGGTGGTGCAGCCGATCCGCGACATCGACCAGGTCCGCCAGTTCTTCTCCGGTCCGGCGATCACGGCGCTGTTCGACATGCCGTGGATGCCGGTCTACCTGTCCCTGATCTTCATCTTCCATCCGGTCCTCGGCCTTGTCGCCGTCGGCGGCGCGCTGTTCCTGTTCGTGATCGCGCTTGCCACCGATTTCTCGACCCGCAAGGCGCTCGCCGAGGCCAACAAGATGACCGGCAGGCGCCTGACCTTTGCCGAGGCCGGCCGGCGCAACGCCGAGGTCGTGCGCGGCATGGGCATGCGCGGCGCGCTCGCCAAGGTCTGGGGCGAGGTCAATGATGGCTATGTCCGGGCCTATTCCAACGCCGTCGACCGCACCTCCGGCTATTCCGTCATCACCAAGGTGTTCCGCCTGTTCCTGCAGTCGCTGATCCTTGCCGTCGGCGCCTGGCTGGCGATCCTCAACGAGATTTCGCCGGGCACCATGATCGCCGCCTCCATCATCATGACGCGGGCGCTGCAGCCGATCGAACAGGCGGTGACCAACTGGCGCGGCCTGATCCAGGGACGCCAGGCCTTCCGCCGCCTGAAGCAGACCCTGACGATCCTGCCCGACCAGGAGCGCACGCGCCTGGAGCCGCCGCGCGAGCGGCTGACCGTGGAAAACCTCGCCGTCGTCCCGCCCGGCGCCCAGAAGCCGACCGTCGCCAATGTCGGCTTCGAGCTCACCGCCGGCACGGCGCTCGGCGTCATCGGCCCCTCCGGCAGCGGCAAGTCGACCCTTGCCCGCGCCCTCGTCGGCGTCTGGCCGGCGGCCAGAGGCTCGGTCCGCCTCGACGGCGCGCCCTTCGACCAGTGGCGCGAGGACGACATCGGCCGCTATATCGGCTATCTGCCCCAGGACGTGGAGCTCTTTTCCGGCACCGTTGCCGACAACATCTCGCGCTTCGATCCGGAGCGCACGTCCGAGGCGGTGATCGCCGCCTCGCGCCTTGCCGGGCTGCATGACCTCGTGGTGCGGCTGCCGGAAGGCTACGACACCGAAGTGGGCGAGGGGGCCGCGGTGCTCTCGGCCGGCCAGCGCCAGCGCCTGGCGCTCGCCCGCACGCTCTACCGCGACCCGTTCCTCATCGTCCTCGACGAGCCCAACTCCAATCTCGACGGCGACGGCGAGGCGGCGCTCACCCACGCCATCCGCACGGTCAAGGAAAGGGGCGGCATCGTCGTCATCGTCGCCCACCGGGCCGGTGCGGTCGTTGCCGTCGACCGCCTGCTGGTCGTGGAGGAGGGCCAGCAGTCGGCGATCGGTCCGCGCGACGAGATCCTTGCCAAGATCATGAAACAGCGGCCCCAGGTCGGCGCCCAGCCGGTACAGGGCGCCGAGACCAGCCAGAAAGGCAGCGGGTAGCGGCCATGGCAAAGCCTGAAAAACCCGTCAGCCAGACCATCGGACGGTATCTCGTCGCCGGCTTCGTCGCCGTTGCGCTGCTTGCCGGCGGCATCGGCGGCTGGGCGGCCTTCGCCCATATTTCCAGCGCCGTCGTCGCCTCGGGCATGGTCGTCGTGGAAGGCAGCGCCAAGGAGGTGCAGCACCGCGAGGGCGGCATCGTCGGCGAGATCCGCGTCAAGAACGGCGACCGGGTGAAGGCCGGCGACCTGCTCGTCCGGCTCGACGAGACGCTGCTGCGCGCCAATCTGGAGATCATCGCCGCCCAGCTCGTCGACTACGAGGCCCGCATGGCGCGGCTCGAAGCCGAACGCGACCAGCGCGACAGCATCGATTTCCCGGACCACCTCCTCGGCGCGGGCGTCAAGCCCGACGCGGTCAAGGCGGTGGAGGGCGAGACGACGTTCTTCATCGCGCGCAAATCGGCCGTCGAGGGCCAGCTTGCCCAGAACCGGGAAAAGATCGTCCAGCTCAACGACCAGATCGTCGGCCTGGAAGCCCAGCGCCGTTCCAAACGCGAGGAGATCGAGCTCATCGAGAAGGAGCTTGAGGGCCTGGAAGAGCTGCACAAGAAGGGCCACGTGCCGGTCACGCGCATCAACGCGCTGAAGCGCGACGCCGCCCGGCTCGTCGGCGAGGAGCGCGCCTTCGGCTCGCAGATCGCCGTCACCAAGGGCCAGATTTCCGAGACCCAGCTCAAGCTCCTGCAGGTGGAGCGCGACTTCCGCGAATCGGTGCTGAAGGAACTGCAGGACGTGCAGGCCAAGGTGGCGGAGCTGCGCGAGCGCCGCGTCGCCGCCCAGGACCAGCTCAACCGCTCCGACATCCGCGCGCCGGTCTCCGGCATCGTCCACGAACTGAAGGTGCACACGGTCGGCGGCGTCATCCAGCCCGGCGAGACATTCGTGAAGATCATTCCGATCGCTGACAGCCTCGTCGTCGATGCGCGGATCTCGCCGGTCGACATCGACCAGCTCCAGGCCGGCCAGCCGGCGCGGGTGACGTTCTCCGCCTTCAACCAGCGCACCACGCCGCAGCTTTCCGGCAAGGTCAAGACGATCTCGCCGGATCTCTCCTTCGACCAGGCGACCAACACCTCCTACTACACCGTCCGGCTCGACATCGCCGACGATGAGCTGGCCCGGCTCGGTGAACTCGTCCTGGTGCCCGGCATGCCGGCGGAGGTCTTCATCACCACCGGCGACCGCCGCGTCATCAGCTATCTGGTGAAGCCGCTGGCAGACCAGTTCCGCCGGACCTTCCGCGAGCAGTAGAAAAGGCGGGCAAGGGCCGTTTTGCCGCCGCCGGGGCGGTTGACAAAGGCGCCGGAGCGCCCTTATTTTCCGGCCCGAGACATGGGCGCGCGTTCGGCGCGCTTTTTTTGGTTTTCAGTCGCGACCGACATCGCCGACGAGGACAGAACAATGAAGATCAAGAATTCGCTGAAATCGCTTGCGACCCGCCACCGCGACAACCGCATGGTTCGCCGCCGCGGCCGCATCTACATCATCAACAAGAAGAACCCGCGCTTCAAGGCCCGCCAGGGCTGAGCCCGCTGACCGCTTCTTGAGATCTGGCCGCCGCCCGTTTTTAACGGGCGCGGTTTTCGGCGTTGGAAAAGCACCGTGCCTCGCGCGGTGCTTTTTTTGTTGGACCGTTTGCGGTTCCTGCACTGCAAAGCTCGCGCGGCGGCGCGCAACCGTAAACCAAAGCCCCATCCAACAAGTTTGCGTGACGCAAATTGACGTGGGCCGCGCCGGGACTATCCTCTCTTTCATGAGTACGATCCCGACGACAAAACGCCTTGCCGCCGCATTCCTGGCGCTCACGCTCGCCTTTGGTGCCGGCGCCCTCAGTGCCGCCTATGCCGCGGAGACGGAAACCGCCCCCGACATGGACACCGAGGAGCCCGATCCGGAGACCTTCGGTGCCGTGCCGTTGCCGGAGCGCATGCCGGACGGCGGCGGCGAGGTGCTGCCCGGTGCGCCCGTCGACGAGGAGGCTGCCGAAGAATCGGCTCCCGCCCCCAAGACGCGGGCCGAACGGCTGGATGCCCTCTTCGCCGATCTGAAAGCGGCCAGGAGCGACGAGGACGCCAAGAAGACGGCGGCGCGCATCGCCGAGACGATGCTGCAGTCCGGCAGCGCGACCATCGACCTTCTGATGGCACGGGCGCTGGTCTCCGTCCACGCCAAGGATTACGCGCTCGCTCTCGACCTGCTCGATGCGGTCGTCCGCCTGAAACCGGATTTCGTGGAAGGCTGGAACAAGCGCGCGACCGTCCATTTCCTGCGCCGCGACTACGCAAGGTCGCTCGCCGACATCCACCGCACCCTTGAGATGGAGCCGCGCCATTTCGGCGCCATCAACGGCCTTGCCGTGATCCTGGAAAACCTCGACAACGAGGAGCGCGCGCTCGATGCCTACAAGCGGCTGATCGAGATCTACCCCCGCAACGAGCAGGCGCTGAAGGAAATCAAGGAACTCTCCGAAAAGGCGGAAGGCCGGCAGATTTGACGACACCCGGTTTCGGCGCCGACGTGCTCTTGTCGCTGCTGGTCGTCGCCCTCGCGCTCGCCGTCTATTCGCGGCTGCGCGCCATCACCATCGACGGCATCTATCCGCCGACGGGCACCCGCCGCGCGGTCGACGGCACCGCGGTGCATTTCGTCGACGTTCCGGCGGACCGGCCGGACGCGCCGGTGCTGGTGCTGATCCATGGCGCCAGCGGCAATCTCCGCGATCCGATGCTGGCCTTGCGGGCGCGGCTTCAGGGCCGCTATCGCCTCCTCCTGGTCGACCGGCCGGGCCACGGCTGGAGCGCGCGGGCAGGGCGCGGCGATGCGGCTCCCACGGCCCAGGCCGGGCGGATCGCCGGGCTGATGTCGGAGCTCGGGATCGGGCGCGCCATCGTCCTCGGCCATTCCTGGGGCGGCTCGGTCGCCGCGGCCTTCGCCGTCCATCACCCTGAAAAGACCGCCGGCCTCGTTTTCCTGGCGCCCGCCACCCATCCCTGGGAAGGCGGCGTCACCTGGTACTACCGGCTCGCCGCGATGCCTGTCATCGGCCGCATCTTCTGCGAGGTGCTGGTGTTGCCGATCGCCAAGCTGGCCCGCGACCGCGGCATCCGCAGCGTCTTTTCCCCGGCCGAGCCGCCGGACGACTATGCCGAGGACGCCCATATCGACCTGTCGCTGCGGCCTGCCACCTTCCGCGCCAATGCCGAGGACATCGCCGGTCTCATCGGCCATGTCACGGCGCTGTCGCCGCGCTATCGGGAAATTTCAGCGCCGACCGCGATCATCGCCGACGATGCGGACAGGATCGTCTACACGCACATCCATTCGGTGGGCCTGGAACGGGACATCGCCGGCGCGCGGCTCATCCGCGTTGCGGACGCCGGCCACATGCCCCACCACACCCGCACCGACACGGTCGTTGCCGCCATCGACGAGGTGGCTGCACGGGGCGAGGAACCGGCGGAGACGGTTGCCTGAAACGGGAAGCGGTTTTGAGGGGGCAGAACAAGCTGTCATTGCGAGCGCAGCGAAGCAATCCAGGGGCCGCTGGCTCGGAGCGTGCGGCCCCTGGATTGCCGCGCTCGCTTCGCTCACTCGCAATGACGCCTGATGGGGTTATCGCCCGAAAAAAGCGTTAAATCCCGCTGCTGCCGTCCGAGCCGACGAAGGCGATGCGCAGCATGTTGGTCGAGCCGGGCGTGCCGAAGGGAACGCCGGCAACGATGATGATGCGCTGGCCGGGGCGGGCAAGGCCCATGCGGAAGGAGATGCGCGAGGCCTTGTCGACCATGTCCGCCTCGTGCTGGGCGTCCTCGCTGACGACGCAGCGAAGGCCCCAGATGAGGGCGAGCCGGCGCGCGGTCTCCACGACAGGAGAAAGCGCGATGATCGGGTTGGACGGGCGCTCGCGCGCCACGCGCAGCGCCGTGGCGCCCGACGAGGTATAGCAGACGACGGAGGAGAGCCGCAGCGTTTCGGCGATCTGGCGGGCGGCGGCGGCGATCGCGTCGGCGCCGGTCGCCTCCGGCTCGGTGCGCTGGCCGCGCAGGAGGTCCGGATAGACCGGGTCCTGCTCCACTTCCTCGGCGATCTTGTTCATCGTCGAGACGGCCTCGACCGGAAAGTCGCCGGCGGCCGATTCGGCCGACAGCATGACCGCGTCGGCGCCCTCGAAGACGGCGGTGGCGACGTCGGAGACTTCCGCGCGGGTTGGCACCGGCGAGGAAATCATCGATTCCAGCATCTGGGTGGCGACGACGACGGGCTTGCCGGCGCGCCGGCAGGCGCGGGTGATCCGCTTCTGCAGGCCCGGGACCTGTTCCAGCGGCATTTCCACGCCGAGGTCGCCGCGCGCCACCATCAGGGCGTCGGAGAGTTCGATGATCTCGTTGAGGGCTTCCAGCGCCTGGGGCTTTTCGATCTTGGAAAGGCAGCCGGCGCGCCCGCGCACCAGCTTGCGCAGCTCCGCGATATCCTCGGCGCGCTGCACGAAGGAAAGGGCGATCCAGTCGACATTGGCCGCGACGGCGGCGTCGAGGTCGGCCCGGTCCTTCGGGGTGAGGGCGCCGAAATCGATGGTCGTGTCGGGAACGCTGACGCCCTTGCGGTTGGAGAGCTTGCCGCCGTTGACGACCTTCGTCGTGCAGGAGGTGGCGTCGCAGTCTTCCACGACGAGCTTCAGCCGGCCGTCGTCGAGCAGCAGCCGGTCGCCGGGCTTCAGGGCGCTCAGGATCTCAGGGTGGGGCAGGTGCACGCGATGGACGTCGCCGGGCGTCGGATCGGAATCGAGCACGAAGGTGGCGCCGTCTTCCAGCTCTACGGCATCGTCCGCGAAGGTGGCGACGCGCAGCTTCGGGCCCTGCAGGTCGACCAGGATGCCGATCGGGTGGCCGACATCGGCCTCCACGTCGCGAATCATCGCCACGTAGTTGTTCAGCATCTCATGGCTCGAATGGCTCATATTGATGCGGAAGACGTCGGCGCCGGCGCGGCACAGTTCGGCGATCTTTTCGCGGGTGTTGGAGGCCGGGCCGAGGGTGGCGAGGATCTTGACGTTGCGTGCGCGGGTCATCGGCTGACCGTGCCTGCCTGGGTCGGTTCCGTCAACTGGACCGTCCAGGTGCGCTGTTCGCCGGTGTCGATTTCGAAAAACCCGGTGCGCTCGAAGCCGCGCGCCACGCACTCCTCGATGCCGTTGATGGTGAATTTCTTCTCACGCGTACACATGAATGCCTTGCCGCTCCATTCGCCGCCCTGATCGTAGTCTATTGCGTAAATGTAATAGAACCGCGAATTCAGCGGCCCCGGGATCAGAGTCTCGCATTGATCCGGTGGAAGGTTCCACCAACCCTCGGTAACCCAGCTCTTGGCATCACGGTATCCGATGGCCACCCCGACCATGCCGCCTGTGCGGTTGCACATGCGGAAGTCGGCGAGCGCCGGTACTGTTCCGGTCAGGACCGTTCCGGCCAGAATCGTCACGGCGATCAGGGCTGTCCGGGTCAGTTGACTGAGTGGTGCCATGGGGCGACAACAATCCGTGGCGGCGAAGATCTTGAGATGTCTACCGGTTCCGTATCGAAGGTCCGGTCTCAATCCGATCGGTCGGGAACTGCTCTAATGCGACGCCAGCCCGGCATTGTCAACGAAACGCTGCATGTCGACGCTGCCCGCGGGGCCCTGGCGCGCATGGGCCTGCGACCCTCAGCTTCAATTGGGTGAAAACGTCATTTTCGTGGCGAAGCTGCTGTTTTCCGTGCGTTAGTCGCGCGGCCGCGCCACCCAGATGCCGGCGACGATGGCTGCCCCGCCGGCGATCTGCAGTGGGCCGAGCGCTTCCGACAGCACGATCCAGCCGACGACCGCCGCCGTCATCGCCTCCATGAAGATGACGAGGGAGGAGAAGACGGCCGAAAGATGCCCGAGCGCATAGGCGAGCAGTCCCTGGCCGCCGACATGGGCAAGGAGCGCCAGCGCCAGCAGCGCCGACAGCCCGATGACGGTCTCCGGCAGGAAGCTTCCCTCCATCGCGGCGGCAAAGCCGAAGAGGCAGAGCGCGGTGACGATCGACGAGCGGAACATGATGACGCCGGTCGGCGCTGTCCGCCGCGCGGCCCGGACGGCCAGGAAATAGAGCCCGAAAAAGAGCGAGGTGCAGATGCCGAAGAGATCGCCGGTCAGCCGGTCGGGCGCAAAGCTGTAGGAGGAGCCGACCAGCGTTCCGGCACCGGCAAGGCAGAGCGCAAGGCCGGCGAGCGAGGCGCGGCTGACGGCCTCCCCGATGAACAGGCCCGAGCCGAGCACCACCCAGACCGGCGCCATGGTGGCCAGGAACGTGGCGTTGGCGATCGTCGTGTTGAGGATCGAAAGGTGCCAGAAGATGAGATCGCCGGTGAAGAAGAGGCCGGCGAGCACCTGCGCCCGCGTCCACGGCGTTGCCTCGGCGGTTGTTCCCGTGCGCCGGCGCTGCCGGTCGGCCTCAAGCCGGGCCCAGAGATAGAGGAACGGCAGCGACAGCGCCACGCGCCAGAAGGCGCTGGTGAACGGCCCGACCTCGGCAAAGCGCACGAACACCGGCGACACGCCCATCGCCACTGCGCCGGCAACGAGGGCCGTAAACGCCACCGCGAAGGACGGGGCGGGCGCCGGCGGCGGGCTCGGGACGGGCGAGGAGGGCGGGCTCATGGGCGGCGAAAACCGGGATGGAGGTCTGCAAGAAACGCCGGTCCCTCGTATGGCAAGTTCCCGACAAGGTCACTATTATTTACGCATGCTTGAAACCTACCACGAAGACGCCGCGGCGGTCGCGACGCCCGAACAGGCCGGATTCGATCCGATCGAACGGATCGCCGGCGACCTTGACCGCGGCCTCCTGATCATCTGCGACCACGCCGCCAACGCGCTGCCGCCGGAATACGGATCGCTGGGCCTCGGACCCGAGGATCTCGCCCGCCATATCGGCTACGACATCGGCGCCGGGGCGCTGACCCGCGCGCTCGCCGCCCGCCTCGGCGTGCCGGCGCTGCTGACGACCTTTTCCCGGCTGCTGATCGATCCCAATCGCGGCGAGGACGACCCGACGCTTTTGATGCGGCTCTCCGACGGCGCCATCATCCCCGGCAATGCGCGGGCGGACGCGGCGGAAAAACAGCGCCGCCTCACGCGCTACTACCGGCCCTATCACGACGCCATCAATGCGGCGATCGACGCCGGGGTCGAGCGCGGCCGGCCGCCGGCCGTGTTCTCGGTCCACTCCTACACGCCGGTCTGGCGCGGCTGGCCGCGGCCCTGGCATGCCGGCATCCTTTGGGACAACGACCCGCGCTTCGCCGTGCCGCTGATCGACAAGCTCCGCGCCGACCCGCACCTGGTCGTCGGCGACAACGAGCCCTATACCGGTGCCCTGAAGAACGACACGCTCTATCGCCACGGCACGCGCCGGGGCATCGCCCACGCGCTGCTTGAGGTCCGCCAGGACCTCATCGCCGACGACGAGGGCGTCGGCGAATGGACCGACCGGCTGGAGCCGATCCTGACCGAGATCCTGGAGATTCCGGATCTCAACGAGATCCGCCATTTCGGCTCGCGCTGCGGCTGACCTCTGAACCAGATAGTATGGACCACCGACGCCGTCAGGCGTCGCAAGCCCGAACGGGCGCCGCCGCCCATGCGGCGTAAAGCCTGCGTGGCGCCTGAACGCAAATACATAAGGGGAGAAAAAGATGGCGAACGATCCGTCCGCCGGCATCGACGAGAAAGAGCGCACCGAGATCGAGGCTGCCGTGTTCCGCCGGCTGGTGGAGCATCTGCGCGGCCGCACGGACGTGCAGAACATCGACCTGATGAACCTTTCCGGCTTCTGCCGCAATTGCCTGTCCAACTGGTACCAGGATGCGGCCGCCGAAAAGGGCATTGACCTTGAAAAAGGCGATGCGCGCGAGATCGTCTACGGAATGCCCTATGACGACTGGAAGGCGCGCTACCAGGCTGACGCGACGCCCGCCCAGATGGCTGCCTACGAAAAGAGCCGGCCCGATGCCAAGGAAGACCACAAGGAATAAGGCCGGCATGCCGGCCGTGCGGCGGAACCGTCTTGACCGCCGTCGCGGCTTGATGCATGCCTGCGGCCCCGCCTTCGCGGGGACGGGATTTGTTTGGACGCGGTGATTTGAGGAGGCAGGACTATGGCGGAACCCGGTGGCGTTGCGGCCGGCCAGCTTCGTTCGTTCGTTGAGCGGATCGAGCGCCTGGAAGAAGAGAAAAAGGCGATTTCCGACGACATCAAGGACGTCTTCGGCGAGGCCAAGGCGACCGGTTTCGACACCAAGGTGATGCGCCAGGTGCTGAAGCTGCGCAAGCAGGACACGGCGGAGCGCCAGGAGCAGGAAGCCCTCCTCGACCTCTACATGCACGCCCTTGGCATGGCGCCCAGCGGCGACATCGAAGAGTAGCGCCTAGATTCCTTCCAGCCGCCGCGTTTCGACGCGACCGAGAAGCGCGGCAAGGAAGATGCACAGAAGCGCGACCGGCCAGACGTAGATCAGCGCGCCGGTCCAGGTGCCGACGAGCCCGACGATCCATGTGGTGATCGCCGGGCCGACGAACTGGCCGATCGATACCCCCTGGAACATGAAGCCGTTGACGGTCGAAGCGTGGCCGGGCGTCGGCGCGTGCACGGCGACGGCGGAAAACAGCGAGCCGGGAATGGCGCCGCCGACGCCGGAAAACAAGACGCCACCGGCGATCCTAAGCCAGATCGGCAGGGGATCGAGAAAGACCAGTGATCCGCCGCAGGCCATGGTCAGCGCCGTCGCCTGGATGACCTGCGCCCGCTTGAATCCGCTCGACAGCAGGAAGCCGGAGGCAAGGTTGCCGCCCGCATTGGCGGCCATCACGGCGGCGCCCGCGGTGGCGGCGGCCGGCAGCGACCAGCCGGCCTGTTCGACGAGGATCAGCGGCACGAAGGCGGTGACCACCAGATAGAGGCTGGAATAGCAGCCGAAGATGCCGGCAAGCAGCGCCGGCCCCGGCACCTTCAGAACCTCAAGGAACGACCCTCCCGTCGATGTGGTCCGCGCTGTCTCGGGGCGCGCTGCAACGGGTTTCGTTGCCCAGACCATCAGGCCCGCGAAGAACACGTAGCTGACCGCGATCGCAATCCACATGCCGCGCCAGCCCACATCGTCGAGGAGGGCGCCGCTGATGAGCAGCATGGAGGCCGCGCCGCCGGGAACGAACGCCCCCCATAGGCCGAATGCCTTCGGCCGATCCTCCGGTCGCGCCAGCCGGGAGAGCAGCGGCGGCAGGGAAACCGAGACCAGCACGAAGCCGATGCCTTCCCCGGCGCGGCTGGCGATCAGCGGCACGGCGGAGTTGGCGAGCGAGCCGAGGGCGCTGGAGACGCCGGCAAAGCAGAGGCCGACCGCGGCGATCCGAAGGTGCCCGAAACGATCGGCAAAGGCACCGAAGAGGATGCCCGTGACGGCCGTCACGATGGTGAACATGGAGACCACCAGCCCGGCCTGGAACAGGCTGAGGCCGAGTTCGGCCCTGAGCAGCGGCAGCGCCGCCGGCACCTTGCCGATCAGGAACGCGGCCGAGACGCCGACGAGAAAGACGGCGGTGACGCGGCTCCAGGAGGTCGTTTGAGGCTCGGCGGTCATTCTGAGGGATGTCGCAATCGCAAGGGCGGAAACGCCTCAAATACACCGCAGCACACCCGCCGACTAGGGACCGAGGCGAAAACAGTACGTCAATCGGAGTGAGCCCGGGCCGGCCGCTACTGGAAGGCGGTTTCGGAAAAGCTGCGGAGCTTGCGCGAATGGAGCTGTTCCGGAGGCATCTCGCGAAGCTTCTCCAGTGCCCTGATGCCGATCTCCAGGTGCTGGCCGATCTGCCGGTCATAAAAGGCGTTGGCCATGCCGGGCAGCTTCAGTTCGCCATGCAGCGGCTTGTCTGAGACGCACAAAAGCGTTCCGTAGGGCACCCGGAACCGGAACCCGTTGGCGGCGATCGTCGCCGATTCCATGTCGAGCGCGATGGCGCGGGACTGGGAGAAGCGCTGCACCGGCTCGCGGTGGTCGCGCAGTTCCCAGTTGCGGTTGTCGATGGTGGCGACCGTGCCGGTGCGCATCACCCGCTTCAGCTCCCAGGCCGAAAGCCCGGTGATCTCCGCCACCGCCTGTTCCAGCGCCACCTGGATCTCGGCGAGCGGCGGGATCGGCACCCAGGTCGGCAGGTCCGCATCGAGCACGTGGTCCTCGCGCACATAGCCGTGGGCGAGCACATAGTCGCCGAGCTTCTGGGTATTCCTGAGCCCCGCGCAATGGCCGAGCATCAGCCAGGCGTGCGGCCTGAGCACCGCCACGTGGTCGGTGATCGTCTTGGCGTTGGACGGGCCGACGCCGATGTTGATCAGCGTGATGCCGGAGCGATCCGGCCGGGTCAGGTGATAGGCCGGCATCTGCGGCATCCGGTCGGGAAGCGCGCCGTCGGCTTCACCGCCCGAGCGCGTCACCCGGTTGCCGGGTTCGACGAACGCCTCGTAGCCTCCGCGCCCGGTCTCCATCATCTCCCGCGCCATCCGGCAGAAGGCATCGACGTAGAACTGGTAGTTGGTGAAGAGCACGAAGTTCTGGAAATTCTCCGCGCTGGTCGCCGTGTAATGGCGCAGCCGGTGCAGCGAGTAGTCGACCCGCGGCGCGGTGAACGGGGCAAGTGGCAGGGCGGCGTCCGGCGCCGTGACGTGGGTGCCGTTGACGATGGCGTCGTCGGTGACGGCAAGGTCCGGCACGTCGAAGATGTCGCGTAGCGGCTTCTGCGCCGGGTCCGGAGCATGGCCGCCGAGATGGGTGTCGTCGTCGAAGACGAAATGGAGCGGGATCGGCGTTTCCGACGGGCCGATATGCACCGCCGTGCCGTGGTTGGCGATCAGGTGGTCGAGCTGTTCGTGCAGATAGGTGGCAAAGAGGGCCGGCTGTGTCACCGTCGTGGCATAGTGTCCGGGGCCGGGGACGAAGCCGTAGGCGAGCCGCGAATCGACCCGTGAATAGGTGTCGCTGGAAAACCGGATCTCCGGATAGAAGGCACGCACCCGCCTCTCCAGCACCTCGCCGGCAAGCATCGCGTCGAACCGGGCCCTGATATGGGCCGTCGCGGTCTCGTAGAGCGCAATCAGATGGTCGACGGCGGCGGCCGGATCGTCGAAGGAGCGCCGCGCGCACTGCGGTGCGAGGTCGATATCTGGTGTATTCACGGTGTCCATCATGCAATCCGTTCGTATTCGCCTAACGCCTTGGCGCATCGGTGTTTTGCCGGCGGCAAACGCCCTCGACGCCCGGCAGATTCAACCTGTGGAAGCATCCATGGCTCTGCCACAGGGTAAACAAACCGTTGACACAGAAAGTAAATTTGTCCCGGCGCTTTAACCGGGTCTTTACCGTGTCGGGCCACTCTCATGCTCATAGTTGCGTAAGGTAGTGCGTCGCAATGAGTGTAAAGCGTAAAGGGGCGCCGGCGACGGCGCCCCGTCCCTCCCAGGAGCCGGCCTGGCTCGACCGGATCCTCCTTGGCGACTGCGTCGCCGAACTGGAAAAGCTGCCGTCGGCATCCGTCGACGTGGTGTTCGCCGATCCTCCCTACAATCTGCAGCTCGAAGGGGCGCTGCATCGCCCCGACCAGTCGAAGGTCGACGCCGTCGACGACGACTGGGACCAGTTCGAGTCCTTTGCCGCCTACGATGCCTTCACCCGCGCCTGGCTCTTGGCCTGTCGCCGGGTGCTGAAGCCGAGCGGCACTCTATGGGTCATCGGCTCCTACCACAACATTTTCCGGGTCGGCACGGTGCTGCAGGACCTCGGCTTCTGGGTCCTCAACGACGTCGTCTGGCTGAAGTCGAACCCGATGCCGAACTTCCGCGGCAAGCGCTTCACCAACGCCCACGAGACGATGATCTGGGCCTCCCGCGACCGCAAGGCCAAGTCCTACACCTTCAATTATGAAGCCCTGAAGGCGTTCAACGACGACCTTCAGATGCGCTCCGACTGGACCCTGCCGCTGTGCACCGGCGGCGAGCGGTTGAAGGACGCGGACGGCCAGAAGGTCCATCCGACCCAGAAGCCCGAGGCGCTGCTCTACCGGGTGCTGCTGTCGTCCACCAATCCCGGCGACGTCGTCCTCGACCCCTTCTTCGGCACCGGCACCACCGGCGCCGTCGCCAAGCGTCTCGGCCGCCACTTCGTCGGCGTCGAACGAGATCGTACCTATGCCGATGCCGCCATGAAGCGCATCGACGCGGTCGAGCCGGCGCCGGACCTGGCACTGGAGACCACCAAGGGCAAGCGCGCCCAGCCGCGCATCCCCTTCGGCCGCCTGCTGGAAGCCGGGCTGATCGCGCCGGGGACGGAGCTGACCTGTTCCAAGGGCCGGAACACGGCCGTGGTCCGTGCCGACGGCTCACTGGAAACGGGTGGTGTCACCGGTTCGATCCACAAGATCGGCGCCCATGTCCAGGGGCTCGAAGCCTGCAACGGCTGGACCTACTGGCATTTTGCCGAAGGCAAGGCGCGGCGTCCGATCGACGACCTGCGCCAGATCATCCGTGACGGCATGGCCGCCTGACCGAGCGGGCTAGCGCTTCGGCTTCAGAGCGTCTTCGAAGGCATGCGCGATGACCTTGCGCATGACCGTCGGCAGCGCCGCCTCGTCGAGCGTTGCCGCCGGCTCCCACCAGTGCCCGTCCGGCGCAGGCGCCTTGCCGATCTCGGCCGCATAGACGTCGAGCTCCAGCCGGAAATGGGTGAAGACGTGCCGCACCGGCCCCGTCGCTTGTCGCCAATTGGCCGAAAACGGCGCGGCATCGAGCGCCCCGTCCGGATCGAAGTCCGCCGTCCATGCCGTTGTCGGCACCTCGGCCATGCCCCCCAAAAGTCCCTTCGGCGGTCGCCTTGTGAGCAGGATCGCCCCGTCCTTGCGCCGGCAGACGAACGCCGCGCCCTTGCGCGTCGGTTTCGGCGTCTTGGCGCCCTTCACCGGAAAGCGATCCGGCTGGTCTTCCGATTGCGCCTTGCAGGACCCGAGGAACGGGCAGAGCGCGCAGGCCGGCCTGGTCGGCGTGCAGATCGTCGCGCCGAGATCCATCATGCCTTGAGCGAAGTCGCCGGGGCGCGTCGACGGGGTGAGGGTGGCCGCAAGCCGCTTCAGCTCCGGCTTGGCGTCGGGAAGCGGCGTGTCGATGGCAAAGAGCCGGGCCACCACCCGCTCCACATTGCCGTCGACGACGGTCGCGGGCCGGTCGAAGGCGATGGCGGAAATCGCTGCCGCCGTATAGGGGCCGATGCCGGGGAGGGACAGCAGCCCCGCCTCGGTCTCGGGAAACTTGCCGCCATGCTCGGCGGCCAGCACCTCAGCGCATTTCTTCAGGTTCCGCGCGCGGCTGTAGTAGCCGAGGCCCGCCCATGCGGCCATGACGTCGTCGGTCTTTGCCGCGGCGAGGTCGGCAAGCTCCGGCCAGCGCCTGAGGAAAGCGTGGAAATAGGGGCCAACAGCCGCCACCGTCGTCTGTTGCAGCATGATTTCCGACAGCCACACGTGATATGGATCGGGAACGACGCCGAGTTTTCTATCCCCTGGTCCGACGCGCCAAGGAAGCTTCCTTGCGTTGCGGTCGTACCAGTCGAGCAAGGGGCGTGTGTCGATGGTGGCGGGGGCGGTCTGGTCCATGCCGCAGGTATCGGGCAACCGCTGGCAAAATCAAGCCGCGCGTTCGCATCGCTGCATATGACAGCATGGAAGCGATTGACCGGCGGGCGCTTGCGGGCGCAGGATTCCAGGCAGGACGCCGCCGCCGTCTTGACGGCAACGAAGTGCGGCGAGGGACGAACAGAAGAATGGCCTCCGAGCCTTCAAAGAAACGCCGCGGGCGCGCCATGCCGCTTGCCGAGCTGATCGGCGGGGCGCTTGCGCCTGCCTGCCGCAAGCGCGGCTTTGCCGCCGCCGACATCCTGACCCACTGGCCCGACATCGTCGGCGTGCGCTACGGCGCGGTGACCCAGCCGGAAAAGCTGAGCTGGCCGCGCCACGACGAGGACGACTACGCGCCGGCGACCCTGCACCTTCGCTGCGAAGGGGCGGCGGCGCTGCTGCTGCAACACGAACTGCCGCAGATCCTGGAACGCATCAACGGCTTCCTCGGCTGGCGCGCCGTTGACCGCGTCCGCATCGTCCAGCGCCCGCTCGCAAGGCGCGATGCGCCGAAGACGAAGGCGCCCGGTCCCCTCGACGCCAATGCCGAGGCGGCCCTCGCCGAAAGCCTTGAGGGCATCGACGACGATGCCCTGCGCGCAGCGCTCGACCGGCTCGGCCGCGCCACCCTCGGCGACCGCGGTCGTCGCTGATCCATTGACCATTGCCCGCGCGTCGCCGTTTTTCATCGCCATATTGTGATTTGCCCCGTTCGGTGGCAGTTGATGATAACGACGCCAATCCCCGTGCCGGCGCCGCGCCGCACGACTCCATGACAAACAGGAAGGACTCCCCGTGACCCTGTCCCGCCGCACATTCGCCGGCCTTGGTGCCGCCGCCCTTTCCGCCGCCGCGTTCGGCGCCGCCGTCCGTCCGGCCCTTTCCCAGGAGAGCGGCGGGAGCCCCGACAAGCTGATGGTGCCGGGGCCCCTCGGCGAGCATGTGCTCGGCGAGGAATCGGCGCCCGTCACGATCATCGAATACGCCTCGCTGACCTGCGGCCACTGCGCCAATTTCCATGAGCACACCTTCCCGGAACTGAAGAAGCGCTACGTCGACACCGGCAAGGTCCGCTTCATCTTCCGCGAGTTCCCGCTCGACCAGCCCCAGGGCGTGCCGCTGGCGACCGCCGGTTTCGCGCTCGCCAACTGCGCGCCGGAGGGCACCTATTTCGATGTCATCGGCCTTCTTTTCGAAAAGCTCGACGTCTGGGCCGGCAGCCCGAACCCGGCAAATGCTCTGTTCGATCTCGTGAAACAGGTCGGTTTCACACAGGATTCCTTCCGCGAATGCTTGACGAATCAGGAAGTTCTCGACGGAGTAACTGCGGTGAGGAACCGTGCGCATACCGAATTCGGCGTGAGTTCGACGCCCACTTTCTTCATCAATGGCAAGATGGTCCGCGGGGCAATGAGCATTGACGAGATGGCGGAACTTATCGACCCGCTTCTCAAGAGCTGACGGCGCCCGCCGTTCGGCGCGGCTGAGCGCGTCCGCTGTCCGCAACAGGCGTGACGGCCGTGATGTGACTGCCGGCGCGACCTCAAGGCCGCGCCGATGAAGTTCTCCAAACTCCGCATTCTCGGCTTCAAGTCCTTCGTCGAGCCGGTCGAGTTCCATTTCGAGGATGGGCTGACCGGCATCGTCGGGCCCAATGGCTGCGGCAAGTCCAACCTTGTCGAGGCCCTGCGCTGGGTGATGGGCGAAAGCTCCTACAAGAACATGCGCGCGTCCGGCATGGACGACGTGATCTTTTCCGGCTCGCACAGCCGGCCGGCCCGCAACACCGCCGAAGTCGTCGTCATCCTCGACAACGCAGAGCGCCGCCTGCCGGCAACGCTTGCCGATACCGACGCCGTGGAAATCACAAGGCGCATCGAGCGCGAGGCGGGGTCCGTCTACAAGATCAACGGCAAGGACGCCCGCGCCCGCGACGTCCAGCTCCTCTTTGCCGATGCCTCGACCGGCGCGCGCTCGCCGGCGCTCGTCCGTCAGGGCCAGGTCGGCGAGTTGATTGCCGCCAAGCCGACCCAGCGCCGCGCCATCCTGGAAGAGGCCGCCGGCATTTCCGGCCTGCACTCGCGTCGCCACGAGGCGGAGCTGCGCCTGCGCGGGGCCGAGCAGAACCTCGAGCGGCTGGAAGACGTGCTGGTGCAGATCGACACCCAGCACGAGAGCCTGAAGCGCCAGGCCCGCCAGGCCAACCGCTATCGCAACCTCTCCCACGAGATCCGCAAGTCCGAGGCCGCGCTCCTGCACATCCGCTGGCAGGCCGCAAAGGCCGCCGTTGCCGCCGACGAGGCGGCGCTGACCGAGGCGAGCAAAGAAGTGGCGCGGCGCACCGAGGTCCAGGCCGGCGCGGCGAAGGAGCAGGCGATCGCCGCCCACGAGCTGACGGGCCTCCGGGACGCCGAGGCAAAGAGTGGCGCCGCGCTGCAGCGCCTGAAGCTCAGCCTCGGCGAACTCGACGCCGAGGACCGGCGCGTGCGCGACCGCATCGCCGACCTGGAACGGCGCCTGGAACAACTCGCCGGCGACGCCGAGCGCGAAGAGAAGATGAAGGCCGAGACCGCCGAGGCGCTGGAGCGGCTCGACGAGGAGCTGCGCACGCTCGCCGCCGAGGATGCTTCAACCGGGGAACGGGCCGGCGAGGTCGATCGCCGCGTCGCCGAGGCAGAGGAAAAGCTCGCAGCCTCGGAAAAGGAACAGTCGCGTGTCACGGCCGAGGCCGCCGACATCAAGGCGCGCCGCGATCAGCTCGACCGGACCTTGCGCGATGCCGCTGCCCGGGCCGAGCGCCTTGGCGGCCAGATCGCCGACGTTGACCGGGAGCTTCAGAAGATCACGGCGGAACTCGCCGGGGACACTGCGATCTCCGCCGCGACCGCCGAACGCGATGCCGCAACCGCGGCCCTTGCCGAGGCCGAGGAATTGTTGGCCGCCGCCGAGGCCAGGGCCGTAACCGCCCAGGAGGCGGAGCGCGCCGCCCGCCCGGCCGTCACCGAGGCGGAAAAGACCCTCGGCCGTATCGACGTCGAGGCCGGTACTCTCAAGCGCCTTCTGGCGCGCGGGACGGAAGCGAAATGGAGCCCGGTCGTTGAAAGCGTCTCGGTGACGAGCGGCTTTGAACGCGCGCTCGGTGCGGCGCTGGGCGAGGATCTCGATGCCCCGGCCGATGCCGACGCGCCGGCCCACTGGTCGCTGGTGGAAGCGTCGGGCGATCCGGCCCTGCCGGAGGGCGCGCGTGCGCTCGCCGACGTCGTCAAGGCGCCGGACGTCCTTCATCGCCGCATCGCCCAGATCGGCATCGTGGAGCAGGCGGACGGCCCGCGCCTGCAGAAATCCCTCAAGCCCGGCCAGCGGCTCGTCAGCCGCGAGGGCGATCTCTGGCGCTGGGACGGTTTTGTCGCCGCCGCCGATGCGCCGAGCGCCGCCGCCGAGCGGCTCGCCCAGAAGAACCGGCTGGAGGAACTGACCGCCGAGCGTGCCGAGGCCGAACGCCAGCAGGATGCCTGTCGTGAGACCCTTTCCGCCCGCGAGGCGGAGCGGCGTACGGCCGACGATTCGGTGAAGGAGGCGCGCGGCGCCGTTTCCGCCGGCCGCCAGCGGCTCGACCGCGCCCGCGATGCCCTGATCCGGGCGGAAAAGGCGTCCACGGAACGCATCTCGCGCCAGAGCGCCCTGGAAGAGGCGCGCATCCGCCTCGCCTCCAGCCTGGACGAGGCAGAAAGCGCCCGCACTGAGGCGACCGAGTCCCGCGCCGCACTGCCGGACACCGCCGGCCTGGAAGACCAGTTGCAGCGCCTGCGCGCCGAGGTCGCTGAACATCGCGGCGCCGTCGCCGAGGCCCGCTCCGAACGCACCACGCTCGTGCGCGAGGCGGAGATGCGGGCCGCCCGGCGCGGCTCCATCGGCCGCGAGAAGCAGAGCTGGCAGACCCGCGCCGACAATGCCGGCGCCCAGGAAAAGGTGCTGGCCGATCGTCGCAAGGATGCCGCCGACGAACTGGAAGCGATCCGCGGCGCGCCCGGCGAGATCGCTGAAAAACGCCTCACGCTCCAGGCGACCATCGGCACCGCCGAGGAAAAACGGAAATCGGACGCCGACGCGCTGGCGCTCGGCGAACGGCGCCAGGCCGATGCCGACCGTGCCGCCCGCGAGGCGCTCGACGCCCTGTCCGGCGCCCGCGAGGCCCGTGCCCGGGCTGAGGAGCGGCTGAACGGTGCACGTGAGCGCGAAAAGGACACCGAAACCCGGATCGAGGAAACCCTGCAGTGCCGGGCGTCCGAGGCGGCTGAGCTTGCCGAGCTGAAGCCCGGTGCGGCGCCCCCCGACCCCGATGCCGTGGAGGCCCGCCTTGAGCGCCTGAAGACGGAGCGCGAACGGCTCGGCTCGGTGAACCTTCGGGCCGAGGAAGAGGCCGAGGCGATTGCCGAGCAGCGCGATGCGCTGACGGCGGAACGCGACGACCTCATCGAGGCGATCCGCAAGCTGCGCCAGGGCATCCTCTCGCTCAACCGCGAGGCCCGCGAGCGCCTGCTCGCCGCCTTCGAGACCGTCAACGGCCACTTCAAGGAGCTGTTCACGCACCTCTTCGGCGGCGGCACGGCGGAACTGCAGCTTGTCGATTCGGACGACCCGCTCGATGCCGGCCTGGAGATCGTCGCCCGCCCGCCGGGCAAGAAGCCCCAGACCATGACGCTGCTCTCCGGTGGCGAACAGGCGCTGACGGCGCTCGCCCTGATCTTTGCCGTGTTCCTGACCAACCCGGCGCCGATCTGCGTCCTCGACGAGGTCGACGCCCCGCTCGACGACTCCAATGTGGAGCGCTACTGCGATCTCCTGTCGGAGATGACACGGCGCACCGACACCCGATTCGTCATCGTCACCCACAACCCGATCACCATGGCGCGCATGAACCGCCTGTTCGGGGTGACGATGGCCGAACGCGGCGTTTCCCAGCTCGTCTCGGTCGACCTTGAGACGGCCGAGCGCTACCGCGAAGCCGGTTGAAGCGGCACGCTCCCGACCGGTTTTGTTGCATCGCGACCAATTGCCTAGATGTCGGACGCCGATTTTTCGGTGAAAAATTTAATATATTCAAGGAGTTGGTATGATATTAGAGTTTCTTGACACGGTTGCGGGCGCTGACTATTGTGCGCCCGGCTTCCACGGGGTGCGGCGGTTTATACGCGCGTTTTCCGGCATTCGACGTTGATGAGGGGGTGATGTCCGAAGATCGCCCATCGCCGGAAAATGACGGCAAGACGCCCGCGTCCGGTTCGGAAGCCGGTCTGTCGGAAAGGCTCGACAGGCTCGGGCGCGCGCTCAACGAGCGGCGGCGCGACGAGCCGCCGTCCGGACCGGCCGACAGGAACAAGGGGGCGCAGGGCTATGCCCAGGCGTTTCGCTTGTCGACGGAGTTTATTGCGGGGATCCTTGTCGGTGCCGCCCTCGGATGGGCCGGTGACAAGCTGCTGGGAACCTCGCCATGGGGGCTGATCGTCTTCTTGCTCCTCGGTTTTGCTGCGGGCATTTTCAATGTCCTGCGCGCGGCGGGCCTGATGGCCGAACCGGGAACGAAAAAGGAAGACGGGACGCGAGGGAACGACCGGCCGGACGGCGGGTCGAAATAACAGGGCGATGAAGGGCTGACGCGGTGTCGAACGATCCGATTCATCAGTTCCATATCCAGAAATGGTTTCCGATCGAGATCGGAGGCGTCGACTTCTCTTTCACCAACTCGTCGTTCTTCATGGCGGCCACCGTCGCTGTGGCGGCCGGCTTCCTGATCCTGTCGACGAACGGCCGCGGCCTGGTGCCGAGCCGCTGGCAGTCGATGGCGGAGATGTCCTACGAGTTCGTCGCCGACATGCTGCGAAGTAGCGCCGGAACGGCCGGGATGAAGTTCTTCCCCTTCGTGTTCTCGCTGTTCATGTTCGTGCTGATCGCCAACCTCTTAGGCATGTTCCCCTATTTCTTCACGGTCACCAGCCACATCATCGTCACCTTCGCGCTGGCGATGTCGGTGATCCTGACCGTTGTCATCTACGGCTTCGTCAACCACGGCATGGGCTTTTTGAAGCTCTTCGTGCCCGCAGGCGTGCCGGTATATCTCTTGCCGCTGGTCACGCTGATCGAGATCATCTCGTTCCTGTCGCGGCCGATCAGCCTCTCCGTCCGTCTCTTCGCCAACATGCTGGCCGGCCACATCACCCTGAAGGTGTTCGCCGGCTTCGTCGTCTCGCTCGGCGCCCTTGGCGCGGTCGGGGTCGGCGGCGCGATCCTGCCGTTGGCGATGGCCGTTGCGCTGACCGCGCTGGAATTCCTGGTCGCCTTCCTGCAGGCCTATGTGTTTGCGGTTCTGACCTGCATGTATCTCAACGACGCGCTGCATCCGAGCCATTAGGAAGCGGACGGCCGAACCACCGACATCACCCTTTACGACAACATCCGACAACGGTTTCGACCAACAAGGAGCATCTCAAATGGAAGCGGAAGCTGCAAAGTACATCGGCGCTGGTATTGCCTGCCTCGGCATGGGCGGCGCCGGCATCGGCCTCGGCACCATCTTCGGCAACTACCTCGCCGGCGCCCTGCGCAATCCGTCGGCCGCCGACGGCCAGTTCGGCCGCCTGATCTTCGGCTTCGCCGTGACGGAAGCCCTCGGCATCTTTTCGCTGCTGGTCGCTCTGATCCTGCTCTTTGCTTGATCCGGTTGCCGATCGCTTAGAAACGGACGACTGGCGGCGCGCTCTTTAGGTGCCCGCTGGTCAATCGGAGGCGTTGATGGCAAGCGAAGCAACGACCGAAACGACAGTCCACACGGAAACCGGTGTGCCGGGTGGCGAGGCGCATGGCGGGCAGCCCAACTTCCCGCCGTTCGACAGCTCGACCTTCCCGTCGCAGCTCCTGTGGCTGGCGATCATGTTCGGCCTCTTCTACTACCTGATGTCGAAGGTGGCGCTGCCGCGCATCGCCGGCATCCTGGAGGATCGTGAGGACCGCATCGCCGGCGATCTCGCCGAGGCCGACCGGCTGAAGCGCGAGACCGACGAGGCGATCGCCGCCTACGAGCAGGCGCTGGCCGAGGCCCGCAACAAGGCCCACACCATCGCCCGCACCAATCGCGAGAAGCTCGAGGCCGAGGTCGAGGCCAAGCGCACCGCGGCCGAGGACAAGCTGAACCAGAAGCTGGCCGAGGCCGACGCGCGGATTTCCGAGATCAAGGAAGCCGCCCTGAAGGAAGTCGACGGCATCGCGGCGGAAACCGCCGAGGAGATCGTCGCCAGCCTGATCGGCGCCAAGGTTTCCAAGGCCGAGCTCGACAAGGCCGTGGCGGCCGGAATGGCCAAATAGGCCGCTGGGGAGAGACATGGACGCGACATTCTGGGCCCTCGTCGCCCTCATCCTGTTCTTCATCGTCATCTTCTGGGTCAAGGTGCCGGGCAAGATCGGCGCCAGCCTCGACGCCCGCGCCGAGCGTATCCAGAAGGAGCTCGACGAGGCCCGCCGGCTGCGCGAGGAAGCGCAGGCGCTGCTCGCCGACTACCAGCGCAAGCGCCGCGAGGCCGAGCAGGAGGCCGAGGACATCATCGCCGAGGCCAAGGCCGAGGCGGAGCGGCTGACCGCGGTCACCAACAAGTCGCTTGAGGAAATGATCGAGCGCCGCACCAAGGCGGCCGAGGTCAAGATCACCCAGGCCGAGGCCCAGGCGGTCGCCGCCGTCCGCGCGCGTGCCGCCGACGTCGCGGTCGCCGCGGCGGAACAAATCCTCGCCGAAAAGGTGAGCGGCGATGCCGCCAGCAAGATGATCGAAACCAGCATCAAGGACGTCGCCGCCAACCTCAACTGAGGCATTCGTCGGAAGCGGGGCGCCACACCGGAACTGTCGGATCGAGGCCGGGCCAGCGCCCGGCCTTTTCCTTTGTCGGAACGGACATTGACGGCGAGGGCCTCACCGCCGCGCTTCGGCGGCCTCGCGGCAGGGCTTGAAGCTGAGCCGATGGTGCGGGCTCGGCCCGAGGGCGGCGAGGGCTTCTTTATGTGCCTTCGTGCCGTAGCCCATGTGGTTCTCGAAGCCGTAGCCGGGGCAGCACTCGGCGAGCCGGACCATCAGCCGGTCGCGCGTCACCTTGGCAACGATCGAGGCCGCCGCGATCGACAGCGATCGCGCGTCGCCCTTGATAACGGGCTCGCAGGGCTGGCAAAGGCCGGGCGGCACGTGGCAGCCGTCGGCAAGCACCAGGCTGGGCCGATGGGGCAGGGCGGCGACGGCTCGCGCCATGGCCCACAGGCTTGCCGCGAGAATGTTCGTTGCATCGATGCGCCGGACCGAGCCGGCGGCAACCGCGACGGTGGCCGCCTCGCAGATTTCGGCAAAGAGCGCCTCGCGCCTTGCCGCCGTCAGCTTCTTGGAATCGTCAAGCCCGTCCGGCACGCGCGCCGGGTCGAGGATGACGGCGGCAGCAACGACAGGCCCGGCGAGTGGACCGCGGCCGGCCTCGTCGGTGCCGGCGACGAGGCCGCCATAGACCTTCCGGCCCCGCTCCTCGATCCGGAAATCGGGGCCTGCCGGCAGATCGAGGTCGAGGAGAATCGGGCTGGCCATGGCGCGATGATTGCCGATCGGATCGGCGCCGGCAATTGTCCGCATCGGATCAGAACAGGTCGAGCTGAACAGCGCCGGAATTGGGCGGCGTAAAAAGCTCGGTATTGAGCTTCAGCTTGCGCCGGTTGAGGCCGAGCCGCTTGGAGGCCAGCTCGAACCGCCGTCCGACCATCCAGGCATAGGGCCCCGTGCCGCGCATGCGCTTGCCGAATTCCGCGTCGTAGTCCTTGCCGCCGCGCATCGTCCGCAGCACTGACAGCACGTGGCGGTAGCGGTCCGGATAGTGGCGCAGCAGCCATTCCCGGAAGACGGGGCTGACCTCGGCCGGCAACCGCAGCAGGATGTAGCCCGCCTCGCGGGCCCCGGCCGCCGCCGCCGCATCGAGGATCTTCTCGATGCCGTCGTCGTTGAGAGCCGGGATCACGGGCGCAATCATCACCGCCGTTGGAACGCCGGCCTCGGCGAGTGCCTTTACCGCTTCGAGCCGGCGATAGGGCGCCGAGGCCCGCGGCTCCATCGTCCGCGCCATCTTCGCATCGAGCGTGGTGATGGAGAGCGCGACCTTGGCAAGGCCCTTTTCCGCCATCCGGGACAGGATATCGATGTCGCGCAGCACCATCGCCGACTTGGTGACGACGCCGACCGGATGGTTGGTGCGCTCCAGCACCTCCAGGATGCCGCGCATGATGCGCCAGGTCTTTTCGATCGGCTGGTAGGGGTCGGTGTTGGTGCCGATGGCGATCGTCTTCGGCTTGTAGCCGGGGGCGGCCAGCTCCCGCTCCAGGAGTTCGGCCGCATTCGGCTTGGCGAACAGCCGCGATTCGAAGTCGAGCCCGGCCGAGAGGCCCATATAGGCGTGGGTCGGGCGGGCAAAGCAGTAGGCGCAGCCGTGCTCGCAGCCGCGATAGGGGTTGATGGACCGGTCGAACGAAATGTCGGGCGAGTCGTTGCGGGTGATGATCTTGCGTGCCCGCTCCGTCTGCACATGGGTCTGGAACGGCGGCAACGCGTCGAGCGTCTCCCAGCCGTCATCGGTGAGCACGCGCTCCTCGCGCTCGTAGCGCCCGCTGCGGTTGGACTGGGCGCCGCGCCCGCGCCGCCGGTCCGGGCGGATGGTGAGGTCCGGCGCAATGCCCGCATCCGCGCCCTCAAGGGGGCGGGCGAGCCGGGGATCGATCTGGGCAAAGTCGTTCATGGCTTTTGTCCCGGTTGCCGCGGCCCGGTCCTGCCCGTGCCGCCGAACCGCCTGCCGCGACTCGTCTCATCCGACCGTCGTCGAAGGCGGTCCCATAGAGGATAGGAACAAACGAGAACAAAGCAAGAACTTTGTCTCTGGGAGACCGAAATCGGCAAGCCGGTGCTTGCTTAGCCGGGCATTGCGGATAAAACGGGCAGTGGGCCGAGAAACAGTCCCCGCAAGCTGCGGGAAAGAAACGGACCTTTGCGCTGATGCCAACGACACGGACCCACACAGCATGCGCCCGGCGGGAGCGGGGGACGCCATGCTGAGCGTCGTCATTCCGACGCTCAACGACGAACGGACGCTGGGACCGACCCTCGGGGCGCTGATCCCGGCGACGCTTGCCGGCATCCTGAAGGAGGTGGTGATCGCCGATGGCGGCTCCACCGACGAGACCGACGTCATCGCCGAAGCCACCGGCTGCATCTTCGTTGCCAGTAGCCGCCGGCGCGGAAAGCGGCTGGTCGCCGGCGTGAAGGCGGTGGAACGCGCCGACTGGTTCCTGTTCCTCAATCCCGACACGGTGCTCGCCACCGACTGGGAGGCCGAGGCGGCGAGCTTCATCGAGCGGGTGGAGCGCTCCGGCGATCCGCGCCACGCGGCCGTGTTCCGGTTCCGGCTCGACGGCTTCGACGGCAAATCGCGGGTTCGCGAGGGGCTGGCCGGCATGCGCTGCCGCCTCTTCGGCATCGCCTATGCCAACCAGGGCCTCCTGATCTCCCGCTGGCTCTACGACGACCTCGGCGGCCACCGGGACCTGCCGGCGATGGAGGACGTTGACCTCATCCGCCGCATCGGCCGGAAGCGCCTCCATTTCCTGACCTCGGCGGCCGTCAACCCGGCGGCGAAGACGACCGAGGGCGAGCGCCGGCCCGGCATGGTCCGCAACGGGCTGTGCCTGGCGCTCCTGATGCTCCGCGTGCCCCCGCGCATGGTCGCCCGGCTGCAGGCGTAGGGGCGGGGCGGCCTGCCGAGCGGATAGGGGACGACCGCTACCACGCTTGCGGCTCCCGCCCTCCGCTTTCCACCCGTACCGCGTCACCACCGGGCTCGACCCGGTGGTCCATGATGACGTGCGGTATATTTTAGCCTAAGAGGTTGAAATCAAAGGCCTCATGGATTGCCGGGTCAAGCCCGGCAATGACGCAGGAGAGGGGGGAGCCGAAACAAGGCCCCCAATCTGTCCCCTCGCATGGCCACCATGTCGTCGCGCCTGCGCGCCCCCATACCATCTCGGTCGAACGGATCGACCCCCCACGCCCCCTTGCATCTTCCCGCGTCTTGCCTTAGAAACATAACCAGATATATAACGGGGTATAAAAAATCGAAAATCATGACCGAAGACATCCTCAGGACCCTCGGCCATCTGGCGCTCGGCAGCCGCATGAAGCGGCTTGGCGAGATGCTGCAGGCGCAGACCCAGGCGCTGGTCGCGGGGACGGGCGCCGACCTGCCGGCGGCGCAGTATCCCTTGCTGGAGGCGCTCGAGCGGCTCGGCCCGACGAAGATCGGCGTCCTCGCGGCGGTGCTCGGCGTCGCCCAGCCGGGCGTTACCCGCATGGTCGACAAGCTGGAGGCAGCCGGCTGGGTAGAGACCCAGAGGGACGACGACGACCGGCGCGTGCGCACGGTGCGGTTGACCGCGACGGCGAACAGGATGCTGGAAAAGGCCCGCAAGGACGTCTGGCCGACCATCGAGGCGGCGGTCGCCGATGCCTGTGCGACGGGTGAGGGACCGCTGCTCGACCGGCTGACGGCCCTTGAGGATGCCTTGAAGGAGGCGCCGCTCACACGGCGTGCCGCGGCCCTTCGCGAGGGAGGCGACGATGGACGATCTTGATCTCCCGGTCCGCGCGAGCCTGTGGTCCGATCAGGCCGACCTGTCGGAAGGCGGCGATCTCGCCCGGCGCTACCGGCCCGACGTCAATCTCTTTGCCGCCACGCGGGATGACAGTCCCTCGGCGCTGCAAGCCCTCGCCGATCTAGTCGCCCCGGGCGAGAAGGTCTTCATGCTGCAGGCACCCGAGGTCGTCGTGCCGGACGGCCTTGCCGTAGAGCTTGCCGCTCCCGGCGTGCAGATGGTGCTCACCCGTCCGGTCTCGCCGCCCGACCGCACCGGCATCGACGTCGTCGGCGCGGCGGACGCCGCCGAGATGCTGGCCCTTGCCACGCTGACGAAGCCGGGCCCGTTCCTGGCGGGAACCCACCTGATGGGCCGCTTCCTCGGCATTCGGATCGGCGGCCGGCTGGCGGCGATGGCCGGGGTGCGCATGCGCTTTCCCGGCCATGTGGAGGTGAGCGGCGTCTGCACCCATCCCGACTTCCAGGGGCGCGGCCTCGGACGCCGGCTTTCCGCGGCCATTGCCGAGGACATCGCGGCCGGCGGAAGCACCCCGTTCCTCCACGCCTGGGCCTCCAACGACGCGGCGATTTCGCTCTATCGCTCGCTCGGCTTCGAGCTGCGGCGCGAGATGAACGTGGCTGTGCTGGTGCGCGCGGAATAGGCCGCGGTCAGCTCTTGCGGCCCGGCATCGGCCGGTTCTTGCGGCGTTGCATGTGCTCGTCGAGCCGCGGCAGGATTTCCACGAAATTGCACGGCTTCTGCCGGTAGTCGAGCTGCGCCTTGAGGATGCCGTCCCAGGCGTCCTTGCAGGCGCCGGGAGAGCCCGGAAGCACGAAGAGGTAGGTCGCATTGGCAACGCCGCCCGTCGCCCGGCTCTGGATCGCCGAGGTGCCGATCTTGGCGTAGCTGATCTGGGTGAAGAGGGCGGAGAACCCGTCCATGCGCTTTTCGAACAGCGGCTCGATCGCCTCCGGCGTCACGTCGCGGCCGGTAAAGCCCGTGCCGCCGGTGGAAATCACCACGTCGATGCCGTCCTCGGCGATCCACTTCTTGACGATCTCCTGGATCGCGCCGACGTCGTCTTTCGAGATCGCGCGGTCGGCCAGCACGTGGCCGGCCTCTTCCAGACGCGCCTTCAGCGTATCGCCGGATCTGTCGTCGTCGAGCGTACGCGTGTCGGAGACCGTCAGGACGGCGATGTTGAGGGGAATGAACGGGCGGTCGTCGTCGTCATGGTGCATGGGAGTTCTCCGATTGGTGCCGATTTGCCTCGGCTATTGCGGATGGCGCCGAGCTGTGGCATGTGCCGGGCGGATCGTGGGCCGGCGCCGATCCCGGCGTTTGGCTGCTCTCCGATAGCATTTTTTGTCGCGGGAAAGCACCCGGTCCGACAGCAACGACCAATTGCGAGTGGAGTGCCCGCCTCCCGGCGCACCCAGGAACGCTGAATGGCAAGAAAACCGAACTTCATCGTCCTCGGCCAGGACAAGAGCGGCACCTCACTGTTCTACAGGGTGTTCGAGGGGCACCCCGAGATCGCGCTGTCGCGCAAGAAGGAACTGCATTTCTTCAACTCCCATTGGGAGGAGGGCATCGACTGGTACCTGGATTTCTTCGAGGAGACTGACAAGCCCTTCATCGGCGAAATCTCGCCGTCCTACATCTATTCGGCCAAGATCGTCGAGCGGGTCCATTCGGTCCTCGGGCCCGAGGCAAAGATCATCTTCATCCTCCGCCGGCCGATCGAGCAGCTCTATTCGCGCTATCTGCAGAACATCTGCGCCAACCGCGAGGCGCCGGACTTCGATTTCGTGCTGCAAAAGGTGACCGCCAACCGCAGGCGCGGCATCATCAACGCACTTTCCAAGGTCTACGAGCTGTTCGGCAAGGAGAACGTGCTGCCGCTGTTCTACGAAAAGGACGTGGCGACCGCCGAGCCGACCTTTGAGCAGAAGATCTATGCCCATCTCGGCGTTGCCGACCGCACGCCGCGCCACGTCTCGGCCTCCAACCGGGTCAACAGCGGGGTGATGCCGCGCTTCCTTGCCTCCGGTGATGAGCCCATGGAGATCGTTCAGGACGGCGTGCGCTACCGCATTCCGAAGAACCGGCTGGTCTTCTGCGGCCAGCCCCGCAATTCCAAGATATGGCGCAAGGCCGGTCCGGAGGCGATCCGGAAAGCCCTGGAAAGCCAGAAGAGCTGGCAGACCGAGATCTCCGAGGAGCTCTATGCCAGGCTCCTTGAGGAGTGGGTCGAGCCCTACGCCCGCGAGCTGGAGGAGCGCTTCGGCTACGACATGGACCACTGGCGCGTGAAGCCGCGCCGCATCGCCTACGACCCCGCCCCGCCGCCGGAGCGCCTGATCGTCGAATAGGGAAGGGGGGCGGTGCCGACACTTTCTCCTGCCGCGCACTATTCCCTCCCTTTTGTTGCGGGACAGGGCTCCGTTTTGTCGGCGGGCTATCGAGGACGCCTCAGCCCCCGGCCGTCTCCCCCGGAGGCTTTACTGCAGCCGGCGGCCCGTCTGGAACCCCCATGCCGAGGCGCGTGGCACAGCCGCTCCTGGATTGCTTCGCTTCGCTCGCAATGACGGTATTCTCTGGTTTTTCGGCGTCATCGCGAGGAGCCGAAGGCGACGCGGCGATCCAGAGCAGGGTGCTCAGAGCGGGTACGACCCTTGACCGCCGCACTTGCGGTGATGGTTCTTGCGAGGCTCGCGCCATGCGCCGCTCCCCGCTGTCGAACCGGCGCGATGACGAGTGTGTTTTCCAACCCCTGGGAAGCCCGCCCGCCCTTGCGGAACACGTCACAATTGCCAGTTAGAGAAAGGATCGCCGGGCGCCTCCGGCGATCCCCTCTCAACAAGCGATTGCCGGACCATGGAACAGATCAACGTCTATTGCGAACGCACCGATTTCGGCTTTTGGGCCGAGCCGGTCAACGCGCTCACCAACCTTGCCTTCATCCTCGTCGCCGTCTGGGCGCTGGCCAACCGGCCGAGGGGCGGGCGCAGCGACTGGCTCGTCGTCGCCCTTGCCGGCCTCGTCGCCCTCGTCGGCATCGGCTCGTTCCTGTTCCACACGCTGGCGACCCGCTGGGCCGGGCTCGCCGACGTCATCCCGATCACCGCCTTCATCTACCTCTTCTTCTTCACGATGATGGTGCGCCTGTTCCGGCTGCACTGGGTGCTCTCGCTCATCGCCACCGTCGCCTTCTTCTTGGCCGCGCGCTATGCAACGCCGCTGTTCCGCGACATCGTCGGCTATTCCGCCGGCTATGTGCCGCCGCTGATCGGCATGGTCGGTGCCGGCATCGCGCTGATGCTTGCGCGGCGGCCGGGCGGACCGCTCCTTCTCGCCGCCGCCGGCCTCTTTGCCGTCTCGCTCACCTTCCGCATCCTCGACGGCCCGACTTGCGGAACCTTTCCGCTCGGAACGCACTTCCTTTGGCACCTTTTCAACGCAATGGTACTCTACACCCTGCTGCGGGCCGTCATGAGTCCCTCCGCCGCGCTTGAACGGAATTCAGGTTGATCCTGCAAAACATCGAAAAGCGGGAAAAACGGCGCAAAATGCCGCTCAACGACGTTCCGTCAGACAGAAAATAAACTGAAATCGAATTGATTTCGGGAAATATGGGGAAGTAACCGATATTCGGTTAAGAAAGGTGCGGAATGACCAGAGACCGAGGCGAAGACAGGGACAAGGCCAACGATTTCGACGAGTCGGCGCTCTTCTATCACGAGTACCCGAGGCCCGGAAAACTGGAGATCGCAGCGACCAAGCCGCTGGGCAACCAACGCGACCTGGCGCTCGCCTATTCGCCGGGCGTCGCCGCGCCATGCCGGGCGATCGCCGCCAACGCCGGCATCGCCTCCAAATACACCGCCCGCGGCAACCTCGTCGCCGTCATCACCAACGGCACCGCCGTCCTCGGCCTCGGCTCCATCGGCCCGCTTGCGGCCAAGCCGGTGATGGAAGGAAAGGCGGTCCTCTTCAAGAAATTCGCCGGTATCGACGTCTTCGACATCGAGGTCGACGAAAAGGACCCGGACCGCTTCTGCGACACCGTCGCCTCGCTTGAGCCGACCTTCGGCGGCATCAACCTTGAGGACATCAAGGCGCCGGAGTGCTTCATCATCGAGCGCGCCCTGCGCGAGCGCATGAACGTGCCGGTCTTCCACGACGACCAGCACGGCACGGCGATCATCGTCGGCGCCGCCGTCCTCAATGCGCTGGAACTCTCCGGCAAGAAGGCCTCCGAGGTGAAGATCGTCGCCTCGGGCGCCGGCGCCGCCGCGCTCGCCTGCCTCAATCTGCTGATCGCCCTCGGCGTCGACCGCAAGAACATCTGGGTCACCGACATCAAGGGCCTCGTCTATGAAGGTCGCACCGAGGAGATGGACGAGTGGAAGGCGGCGTTCGCCCAAGAGAGCGACAAGCGCAGCCTTGCCGAGGTCATCGACGGCGCCGACATCTTCCTCGGCCTGTCCGCCGGCGGCGTCCTGAAGCCGGAAATGGTCGCCAGGATGGCGCCGACGCCACTGATCATGGCGCTCGCCAATCCGGCGCCGGAGATCATGCCGGAGGTCGCGCTCGCCGTCCGCGAAGACGCTCTCATCTGCACGGGGCGCTCGGATTTTCCGAACCAGGTCAATAACGTTCTGTGCTTCCCCTACATCTTCCGTGGCGCCCTCGACGTCGGCGCCACGGCCATCAACGAGGAAATGAAACTCGCCGCCGTGCGGGCGATCGCCGACCTCGCCAAGGAGGAGCCCTCGGACGTCGCCGCCAGAGCCTATGGCGGCGTTTCCAACACCTTCGGCCCGGCCTACCTGATCCCGTCGCCCTTCGACCAGCGGCTGATCCTGAGGATCGCGCCGGCGGTGGCGCGCGCCGCCATGGAGACGGGTGTCGCGGCCCGCCCGATCGAGGATTTCACGGACTACTATGAGCGCCTCGTGCGCTTCGTCTTCCGTTCCGGCCTCGTCATGAAGCCGGTGATCGCGGCCGCCCGCGAGAACCGCAAGCGCGTCATCTATTCCGACGGCGAGGACGAGCGCGTGCTGCGCGCCGCCCAGGTGGTGATCGAGGACGGGCTCGCCGATCCGATCCTGATCGGTCGGCCGCGGGTCATCGACACCCGCGCCAGACGCTTCGGCCTGAAGATCGTGCCGAGCCGGGATCTGGCCATCATCAACCCGGAGGACGACCCGCGCTACCGCGACTATGTCGACCTCTATTTCTCCTGTGTCGGCCGCCGCGGCATGACGCCGGAGGCCTGCCGCACCATGGTCCGCACCAATTCCACGGTGATCGGCGCGCTCGCCGTCCGGCGCGGCGATGCCGATGCGCTGATCTGCGGCCTCGACGGGCGCTTCGCCCGGCACATGCGCGACGTCCGCCACGTCGTCGGCGTGGCACCCGGCGTGCGCGACTTCTCCGCCCTGTCGCTGCTGCTGACGCCGCGCGGCCCCTATTTCCTCACCGACACCTATGTGAGCGAGGATCCGGGCCCGGAAGAGATCGCCGAGATGACGCTCTTGGCCTCCAGCCACATCCGCCGCTTCGGCATCGCGCCGAAGGCCGCGCTCCTCTCCCACTCCAATTTCGGCACCCATTCCAGCCGCTCCGCCCTGAAGATGCGCGAGGCGGTGGAACTGCTCTGGCAGATGGCGCCGGACCTTGAGGTCGACGGCGAGATGCACGGCGACAGCGCGCTCTCCGACATTTTCCGCGAGCGCGTCATGCCCGACAGCCACCTGACCTCGGAGGCCAACCTGCTGGTCTTCCCCAACCTCGATGCCGCCAACATCGCCATGTCGCTGATCAAGGTGATGACCGACGCGCTCCATGTCGGCCCGATCCTCCTCGGCGCCGCACACCCCGCCCACATCCTGACGCCCTCGGTGACCTCGCGCGGGGTCGTCAACATGTCGGCGCTCGCCGTCGTGGAGGCCCAGAGCATCGAGCAGATCGGCGCAACGGCGTGACGGCGCAGCAGGACACCGGGACCATGATGCGCGGGACGCCGAAGGTCCGCGGCTATCTGGCGGGCGACGTCGACCGCGCGGTGTTCCTCTATCGCCAGAGCGCCCGGGTCACCTGGCTCGTCGGCCTCGACTATGGCGGCGCGCGCCCGGCCTGGACCGTCGGCTCGCGCTTCTTCGGCCGGTTCTATCCGAACCGCTGCGACCTCTCGCCGGACGGCCGGCTGTTCCTCTATTTCGTGCAAGGAAAGAGCCAGAAGAAATACCAGGACAAGCACCAGTTCTGGACGGCCTTCTGCCAGCCGCCCGACGTCAAGGCGCTGCTGCTCCTTGCCCATTTCGACACCTGGGGCGGCGGCGGGCGGTTCCTGCCCGGCCGCAAGGCGGTCGTTGCGCCGGGCATGCACCCGGACTTCGATCTCGCCGGCAGCTACCGCGTCGGCGGCTACGACGTCGTCTTCCGCGACCACCCCTATAACGACTGGACCAGCGGCCACGGCTGGACGGTGGACCGCTACAACGACTGGGGCATCGGCAAGGCCTGGTCGAAGACGGCGGGCGGTTTTACGGTCAAGCGGATAGTCCGCCACGGGCGCAATATCGGCGAGTTCTCCCTGCACCGCTACGAGGTCTATGACCGGCGCAAGGGAACGCTCGTCTTCGACGGCGCCGACGAGTTCCACTGGATGGACGTCGACAATCGCGGCCGCCTCATCGGCGCCGCCGGCAGCCGCGTCGTCATCTTCCCCAACCTGCCGGCGATCCTGCGCCGGCGCGGCATCGAGACCGACCTGGAACAGAAGGTGCGTCGGGCACAACGCCTCAAGCGGGAGCCTGCCTGAGCGGTTTTGACGGCACCGCCGGGAACCGGGCGGCACGGGTTACCGTTCCTGCCCGGACCTTGCTGTCCGCGCCGCCATGGCATCGGCCCGCCACCCTTTCCAAAGGGCGGCCCGGCGTTCCATGATGGCGGAACAGTCGCGTTTTCAATTTGCCCGCCCGGGAAGTCGTTCCAATGGATCGCATCCTCATTGCCTACACCACCGAGGAAGGCCAGACCGCCAAGATTTGCGGCCGCATTGCCGAGCGCCTCGCCGCCCACGCCTTCGATCCGGTCATCCACAACATCAGGGTCGACAAGAGTGTGCCGAACCGGCTGACGGGCGCCATCGTTGCCGGCTCGGTGCATCTCGGCGCCCATTCCAGAGCGCTTGCCGCCTTCGTCCGAGACAACAGGGAAAAGCTCTCGGCGCTGCCGTCGGCGTTCATTTCCGTCAGCCTGCAATCGGCATCGCCGGATGCCGACGAGCGCGACGAGGTGCGCTCGGTTGCCGAAGACTTCCTGGCCGAAACCGGCTTCAAGCCGCTGTTCCTGCACACCGCGGCAGGGGCCGTCCACGATGCGCGCATCGGACCGTTGCGCCGGGTCGTGCTGCATTGGATCCTGCGGCGCCGCGGCGTCGACCTCGACCCGTCGGGCGATACGGAATTCACCGACTGGACCGCGCTCGACCGCTTCGTCGACGAATACGCCCACGCGTTGCGCGGCGAGGAGGAATTGGGCGCGCCGCGCCTGGAGGCCTGATCATTCGGGGAGCGGGAAGCGGCTACGCGCCGTTGCCGTCGTCCGTCTGCCGGTCACGCAGGAGCTTCAGGCCGCTGAGGGCGGCCGCCGGCCCGTGGCCGCCGAACACGGACAGGAGCGAGCGCTTCAGCTTCGCGGTCGCCGGTGATTCCAGTCGTGCATCCGCCCGCTCCTTGCGCGCCACCTCAAGCTCCGGATCGAAGGCGAGCGCCCGGTCGAACGAGGAGATCGCCCGCTCCGGATCGTTGTCGTAAAGGGCGAGCATGCCGCTCTGGTAAAGGACGATCGCCTTCAGCCGCTCCGCTTCCACGGCCTGGTCGTTGATCAGCCGGGCAAGGTCGCGGAGCGTCGCCTCGGACCAGTCCGGACCCGCCTCTGCCGGCATCTCCGGCTCCTTCAGGGCGATCCCGAACGCTTCCTCCAGATAGGCGAGGTCCTCCGCGGCATCGGCCCGGACGGTGTCGGCGACCTCCTGCGGCAGCGCGAAGGGGGTGCCGGCGATCGCGGCAAGCCCGCGCAGATTCTTGGCCCGGTCGGTATTGCGCCGCTTGCCCTCAAGCTTCGGCGCGGTGTCGGCAAGGGCATCGAGCAGCAGCGCGGCCTCGGCCGAAACGCTCTCGTTGCGGAAGGTGGCGCTCTCCTCGATGAGGCCCGGATCGATGCCGACGACGGCGCAGAAATCGGTCCTGACGTCGCCCTCGTGCAGGGCGTCGTAGTCGAACGGGCGAACGACCACATTGTCCTTGCCGAAGACCTCGATGAATTTCGGCAGCAGTTTGGAAAACCGGGAAAACCGCGGCTCGGCAAAACACTCCTTGAGCGTCCTGTGCCCGGTCTTGACGTCCTGCTGCATCGCGCTTGCCGCATGGGAGACCGGATGGCGCACATAGCAGACGACGGTGACCTCGCAGGCCGCCGCTCCGAAATGCCCGGCAAGCTGGCGCAGCGCCTCGCCATCGAGGGTCGAAAAATATTCCGAGGAGAGGATCAGTTTCTCGAAGCTCTTGTCGCGCAGCGCCTCATCCAGCCGCTTCAGATAGCGCGTGGTGTCGGCGCGGATCGCCGCCCGGTCGCCATAGCCGCGCTTGATATTGAGGCCGATCGTCTCCGGCGCCTCGTGGAAATGGGAGACCAGCCAGAACTGGCTCTGCTGCGGGCCCGGATAGCAGATGCCGGCCTCGGCGAGCCTGTCCCGGCTTGCCGCCAGCGATCCCTGGATGAACGAGGTACCGGTCTTGCTGGTGCCGATATGCAGGAAGAGCTTCATGCCAGCGCGGGTCTTTTTGAAAGGCGTGAACGGGGCCGCGGTTCGGGGGAGGAGCGGCCGGCCATGGACAGTGCCGCCACTCTGCGAAGGATTGGCCGCAAAGTCCATGGGGCCGCCTGAGAAAAAGCCCTCTGGTTGGGCGAGCGCCGCCGATGGCAAGGGCGGTTTGCCGCAACCGCCGCCAGGGCGCCTCAAAGCGCTAGGGCGCGTGCGCGGAACATGTGCGCTTTCAATCTGTTATCCCTTGAGAGAGGGGCCGCACGCCTTGTTTGCCGTGGTCTCGTCCCCATGTTAGAGCAGATTTTTTGACGGCCGGCCCGACACCAGCTTCGGCCCGACAGGAGTTTAAGAGCGACATGTTCGATTGGATCCGCACCCGCTTGCCGGAAAGATGGCAGAAGGATCACCCCTTTGTGCCCGTGGTGCGCCTGTCCGGCGCGATCGGCATGGTGACGCCGCTGCGCCCCGGCCTGTCGCTCGCCACCTGCGCGCCGGCGCTGTCGAAGGCGTTTTCCTACAAGCACGCCCCGGCGGTCGCGATCATCGTCAATTCGCCGGGCGGCTCGCCGGTGCAGTCGCGGCTGATCTACCAGCGCATTCGCGACCTGGCGGAGGAAAAGGAAAAGCAGGTCTTCGTCTTCGTCGAGGACGTTGCGGCCTCCGGCGGCTACATGATCGCCCTTGCCGGCGACGAGATCGTCGTCGATCCGTCGTCCATCGTCGGCTCCATCGGCGTCGTCGCCGCCACCTTCGGGTTTACCGAGGCGATGAAGAAGCTCGGCGTGGAACGCCGGGTCTACACCTCCGGCGACAGGAAGGTGATGCTCGATCCCTTCCAGCCCGCGGACGAGGAGGACGTCGCCCACCTGAAGGCCCTGCAGGCGGAGATCCACGAGACCTTCATCGATATGGTCAAGGAGCGCCGCGGCGACATCCTGCAGGACGACGTCGACCTCTTCAACGGCCGCTACTGGACCGGTTTGCAGGCGCAAGGCTTCGGCCTTGCCGACAAGATCGGCGACCTGCGCGGCGTGCTGAGGGAGCGCTACGGACCGGAGGTCAAGTTCAAGCTGGTCTCTTCCGACCGCAGCTTCTTCATGCGGCGCGGCGCCCGGGGTGCTACGATTGCCGCCGGCCCGGACGGCGTCCGGCTCGAGGCCTCCGGCCTTACGGGCGACCTCGTCTCGACGCTGGAAGAGCGCGCTCTGTGGGCGCGCTACGGGCTCTGACGCAAAGGGAGTGGGGCTTACCTGCCATGGCACAGCTTCTTCTTGTCGGTCTCATCGGCATTGCCGCGATCGTCGGCTGGAACACGGTGAAGAAGGAAATGGCGCGGGTGGAGAAAAAGCTCCACGAAAATGACCCGAAGAAAAAGCGCGCCCGCGACGACGTCGAGACCCTGGAAGCCGGCGCCGACGGCGTCTACCGGCCGAAGGAATAGGCAACACTCCATCCGAACAGGGAAAGCGCCGGAAAAACATCCCGGCGCTCCCGCTTGAGCCGGCGCCGTGAGGCGCCGGGCCTTTCTGCTATTGCGCGGTGCTATTGCCCTGCTGCCAACCGCCGCCCCATCCCGGGCCCTTGTTGGCGAGCGCCCACTTGCAGTCCTGCGACAGGTCCTTGAAGTGGGATTCCAGGCAATTCGGGATCTCGCCCCGGCCATGTTTCAGGTGGCCGCAATAGGTGGCGATTTCCTTCTTGCAGTGGGTGCCGACGAGGCCCCCGCCTGCGCCTTGCCCCGCACCCTGGGCGAGCGCGGGACCGGCCGACACGGCAAGGGCAAGCGTCGAGCCGAGAAGGATCTTCATCAGCGTGTTCATGACACAGGCCTTTCATCGTGCGGCGGAAAACTGTTTCGACCGCCGCCCCGCAGCCCGTACCTTATATGGGGTCCGTAAAAGCCCGCTTGTATGCGCCGACACGCCGCATTGCCGCACCTTGACGCGGCCGCAAGGCGCGCCCGCTTGACCACCAACAGTCCCGCGACTACGGTCCGCGCGCCGATGAAGCCTGACGCCGGAAACCTTTCCATGACCGACGAGACCGTTGCCGACCACATGCGCCCCGAACGCTCGTTCCAGGCGCTGATCCTGACGCTCCAGAAATTCTGGGCCGACAAGGGCTGCGCCATCCTGCAGCCCTACGACATGGAGGTCGGCGCCGGCACCTTCCATCCGGCGACGACCCTGCGCTCGCTCGGCACAAGGCACTGGAAGGCCGCCTATGTGCAGCCCTCGCGCCGCCCGACGGACGGGCGCTACGGCGAGAACCCGAACCGTTTGCAGCACTACTACCAGTTCCAGGTCATCCTGAAGCCCTCGCCGGACGACCTCCAGGACCTCTATCTCGGCAGCCTGAAGGCGATCGGCATCGACCCGCTCCTGCACGACATCCGCTTCGTGGAGGACGACTGGGAAAGCCCGACGCTCGGCGCCTGGGGCCTCGGCTGGGAGTGCTGGTGCGACGGCATGGAGGTCTCCCAGTTCACTTATTTCCAGCAGGTCGCGGGCTTCGAGTGCTCGCCCGTTTCCGGCGAGCTGACCTACGGGCTGGAGCGGCTGGCCATGTATGTGCAGGGCGTCGACAACGTCTACGACCTCAACTTCAACGGCCGCGAGGGCGCCGAAAAGATCAGCTATGGCGACGTCTTCCTGCAGGCCGAGCAGGAATATTCCAGGCACAATTTCGAATACGCCGACACGGACATGCTGTTCCGCCATTTCCGCGACGCCGAGGCCGAGTGCAAGAGCCTCCTGGAAAAGGGCGATGCGGGCGAGGGCGCCCTCCATCGCTGCGTCCTGCCGGCCTACGACCAGTGCATCAAGGCGAGCCACGCCTTCAACCTTTTGGACGCCCGCGGCGTCATCTCGGTAACGGAGCGCCAGAGCTACATCCTGCGCGTCCGCGACCTCGCCAAGGCCTGCGGCGCGGCGTTCCTCAGGACCGATGCGGGCGGGGCCGAGGCGGCTTAACGCCCGGGCATTTCTTCAAAGACCAGACAGTTCCGGACCGGCCGGCCGCGTCGCCGCCGGCATGGGACGATTCGCGCACCGTCGCCTCCGGGGAAATGTATACGCAACCATGAATTGCTGTCCCTCATGTGCTAGGACAAGGATGCGGTCCGTCTTCGCTTGACGTGTCGGCCGGGACCGCTTTGGCGCGTTGCAAAAGATGTTCCGGGACGTCTTTCAGATGGGAAGAAGAGCGAAGGGTCTGAGTCTTTTCATATTTCTATTTGGTGTTTTGATCTTGTCGGCGCGCGGAATCGACAACAGCGGCAACACGAGAGATATCTTATTTGCAATCGGTTTACCGGGAGTGATCCTTGTTTTACTCATTGATAGAAATTTTCTAGCGATCAAGAGCCGGGCATGGAGCAAGAAAAATGGTCTTTTGATGGTTCTCATGTTCGGTTTTACAGTTCTCAACATGGTGCTCTGCATCACCGACGACGACAGCGTGCTGGCCTTGATGCTGCAGTCGCTTGTGCAATCCCATGTCTCGCCCTGGCAGGCGAAGGCGCTCTCGGCCGTTGAGGCGGCCGCCGTGACGTCACTGCTTCTTGGCGCGGCGGGGCCATGGATCGTCAGGACAGCCGTCGGCAGCGAGACCGATTTCGGTGCGTTTGATCGCCTCAAGGCGTTCGTCGCCACGCTGCCGAAGCTCGTGGCCGCGGCGCTCCTGCTGGCCGCAGTCAACCTTCTTGCCGTCTTCTCAACGTCGATCGGGACGGCTGTCGAGGGGATCGCCACCGACTATTGGACCGGCCTTCTGGTGTCGATGCCGGTCTATATCGCGTTCAGCGTCCTGATGCTTTCCTTCATGCTCTTTCTCGCGGCCGCCCTCGTCGAGGCCTATCTCAGGCTCGATCCGGAGCCGCTGTTCTTAACGCCGCAAGGCGAGCCGGGCTGAAAGCGAGGTGACAATGCTTGAAACCGCCCTTCGGACCATCCGCAACAACCGCCGCTATTTCCTGCTCGGGTCGTTCGCCTGGATTGTCATCATTGCGTTTCTGGCGGTCCGTTCGGACTTTCGCACCATCCTCACGGTCGTCGTTCTAGCGGTGGGATACGCGCCGGCGTTTCTAATGACGATTGCCGAACACGTTCGTAAGGCAACGTGGGCGGAAAAGAACGCCCGGTCCTTCGCCGCAATCCTGTTCACCATGCTCGCCGTGGAGTTCTTCAACTACATCCTCACCGACCTAGCCAGCGACCCGACCGTCGCTCCCTTCGTCCTCCAAGCGGACAGCGACCTTGCACCCTGGCACCTCAACATCCTCGCGGCCGCGTTTGCCGCCATTTGCACCATGCTGCTCTATGCGGCGCTGGGACCATGGTTCGTCCGGGTGGCCGTCGATGGACTGCGGGGCCTGGGCGCCATGGAACGCCTGAAGGCGCTGGTCCTGACCATTCCAAGGCTGATCCCGGCCGGGCTCCTGCTGGTTGTTCTCAACCTTGTCGTCATCTACCGCACGGACATCGGCGCGGCCCTTGGCGCGGTAACGACGCAATATTGGGCGTTTCTGGCCCTGGCTGCGCTGGTGTCCCTGGTGGTGGTCGTCGTGTGCCTCACCATCAAGCTCTTCACCGCAATCGCTATCGCCGACGGGTACCGCCAAATCGAGGCCGTGCCGCAGCCGTCCCTGTGAACACGCATTTTAAGAAAAAGCCGGAATTGTAATGTTCAAGAAATCCATATGGATATTGAAACAAAGATCTATCGCAATAGTAACCGCAATATTGGGTATTTTGGCCTGGTCGTTCATCTGTCGTCAGGTTAATGCGGTGATTTTGCGTGATTTGGGACGTGAAATAATTGGTATCATTGTTCTTTTTATTGTTGTTCGACATCTTCAGCCTGAGAGGGCCCAAAGCGGGACGGCCCTGCGGCGCCTGCCGACATTTCTGATCAAGGCCGTCCTGGTGGTCGTCATGACAGGGTTGGCCCAGATGCTCATGGCAGTGACTGTCGCTCGGGCGAGTCTGGCGGGCCTGCTCGGCGACACGCCGAATGGCCTGGCATTTCTGGCGGTGGTTGGGGCGCTTGCCGCGCTGATCATGGCAGTCGTCTTCGGCGTATTCGGGCCGTGGCTCGTCGAAGCGGCTCTGGGTCCGAGATCCGGCATCGCTGCCAGCACGCGAGCCGGCTTGGCAACGCTTCGGTACACATTCCCTCGACTGCTGATTCCGTGCGCGATGTTCTGGCTTCTCAACATCGTGGCGATGCGCGTTCAGGACGTCATCCAACCTCTGCTGTCGATGCCCAGCGGCTCGGTCGCACAAAATGGAGCAGCCCTTGCCCTGGGCGCCTTCGTGGTCGTCTTCAGAATCTACGCCTGGGTGCTCCTTGCGGTCGTGGTGAGCGACGCCTACCGGCGCGGCATGCAGGCCTCGTCGGCTGAAGGGGAACGGGTTACGGCCTGAGCAGGCAGGTGATTGAGGCTCGTCTTTCGGTCGGTTCAAAAACCGCGCCGGAAATCTTCCCTTGCCGCCACGGCCGCAAGACTGCTTCGATGCGGCTTTGAAGCCTGAGCCGTCACCCCTGCACCAATTCCGGAGATGCCGATGACCGACCGTCCCTGCGTGCTCGTCACCGGTGCGGGCGGCTTCATCGGCGCTGCCATCGTTGCAAGGCTGCGCGCGGACGGTTTTGAGGTGCGAGGCGTTGCCCGCGACGCGGAGGCGGCCGCGCGGCGCATGCCGGGCATCGACTGGGTTTCCGGCGACTTCAATCGCGATGGGGCGCCGGACGCCTGGCGGCCGCGGCTTCAGGGCGTTGCGGCCGTCGTCAACGCCGCCGGCATCCTGCAGGACGGGGCCGGCGACAGCCTTGAAGCTGTCCATATCCATGGCGCCGATGCGCTCTTTGCCGCTGCCGAGGCCGCTGGCATCCGCCGCGTCGTGCAGATTTCGGCCATCGGCGCCGAGCCGGAGGCCGCCACCGCCTTCATGCGCACCAAGGCCGAGGGCGACCGGCGGCTGAAGGCGCGCGACCTCGACTGGATCGTCTTGAGGCCCGGCCTCGTCATCGGCCGGCCGGTCTATGGCGGCACCGGGCTCATTCGCGGCCTTGCCGCCCTGCCGTTCGCGACGCCGGTGATGGCCGGAGCAAAGCCCATGCAGGTGATCGGCCTCGAAGAAGTGGCGGCCGAGGTCGCCCGGAGCCTCGGGCCCGACGCAAAAACCCGCGTCGTCCACGACCTCGTCCATCCCGAGCCGCACGAGCTTGCCGCGATCATCACCCGCCATCGCCAATGGCTCGGCTTCGCCCCCGTGCCGACGGTCTTTGCGCCGGCCTGGACCGGACGGCTTCTCGGCAGGGTCGGCGATCTCTGCGGCTGGTTCGGCTGGCGCGCGCCGATCCGCTCCACCGCCATCAAACAGACGCTGGAAGGCGTCGTCGGCGATCCGGCCCAGTGGATCGCCGACACCGGCGCCGACCCGACGCCGCTTGAGGCGCTGCCCGATCTCGGCCCGGCAACGGTCCAGGACCGCTGGCACGCACGGCTCTGGGCGCTGCGCCCGCTCGCGCTCGTCGGCCTTGCCCTCTTCTGGCTGGTCTCCGGCCTCGTCGCCCTCGGCCCGGGCTTTTCCGACGCGGTCTCCAGCCTGATCGTCGCCGGCCTTAGTGCCGAGCCAGCGCGCTGGCTGACGGCCGCGACCGCCGCCCTCGACATCGCGGTCGGCGCGGCGCTCCTGTTCCGGCGCTGGCACAGGGCGGCGCTCGTCGCCACGCTCCTCGTCAGCCTTGCCTATCTCGTTGGCGGCACGCTGCTGGCGCCCATGCTCTGGGTCGATCCGTTGGCACCGCTCCTGAAAATCGTGCCGCAGATGCTGCTCGCCCTGATGCTGCTGGCAACGGCCGAGGCTCGCTGATGGAGCTCTTTCAGATACTCCGCGTCCTCCACATCCTCGGCGCCGCCGTGCTCTTCGGCACGGGCATGGGCATCGCCTTTTTCATGGTTCTGGCCCACCGCACGGCCGATCCGAAGCTGATCGCCCATGTCGGCTCCGGCGTCGTCCTCGCCGATGCGCTCTTTACCGCGACCGCCGTCATCGCCCAGCCGGTCACAGGCGTCTGGCTGGCTTACGAGATGGGCCACGACCTGCTGTCGTCCTGGGTCGTCATTGCCGTCGCGCTCTATCTCCTCACCGGCGCCTTCTGGCTGCCCGTCGTCGTCATCCAGATGAAGATGCGCGATCTGGCAAGGACAGCGGCAGGGCAGGGCGCGCCGCTGCCCGCCGCCTACCACCACCTGTTCCGCATCTGGTTCGCCTTCGGCTGGCCGGCCTTTGCGGCCGTTCTCGCGATCTTCTGGATCATGGTCGCCCGACCGGATTTCTGGTGAGCATCCGCCTTGCCCTGCGTCAAAAGATGCGCGGCACATGCTCCTTTCACCCTTACATTCAACGCTCCTGATATGTACCGTTGGGTTCCGCCCGCCGGGCCCGCCAACGGGCATTGACGCCCTTCGCTTCAACGCGCGCGGAGGGCGTGGTGATCGCGGTGCCGCCGCGCGTGCCATCGGGTCCGGTCAATGCCCGTCAGAGACGAAGAGGAGACGCCTATGACAGACCCCGTGATCGCCCAGAAGGGTCCTTACGTCGTCACCGTGGAGGAGGGAAAATCCTATTTCTGGTGCGCCTGCGGCCGCTCCAAGGACCAGCCCTTCTGCGACGGCTCCCACACGGGCACCGGCTTCCTGCCGGTCCGCTGGAAGGCGGACGCCTCGGGCGAGCAGTATTTCTGCGGCTGCAAGCACACCAGGACGCCGCCCTTCTGCGACGGCACCCACGAGACGCTCTGAGCCGCCGGGCGGTGCTTCCGAGCCGCCATGTTAATACGCATTATCCGTTGATCTTGACGCCTTGCCTGTCGATACTGCCGCTGGGCGGGCCGAGAGGGAGAACGGAATGATCACCTGGATAATCCTCGCCGTCGTCGTCCTGGCGGCAATCTACGGCGTCGTCCTCTACAACAGGCTGGTGAAATTCCGCCAGATGGTGGCCGAGGGCTGGAGCGGCATCGACGTCCAGCTCAAGCGCCGCGCCAACCTCATCCCCAATCTGATGGAAGCGGTGAAGGGCTATATGGGCCACGAACGTGAGACGCTCGAAGAGGTCACCGCCCTTCGCGCCCGCGCCGAAAAGGCAAGCGAGGAGGATGCCGATCCGGCCCGCCGCAGCCTCATCGAAGGTGCGCTTTCCGGCGCGCTCGGCCGGCTCTTTGCCCTTGCGGAGAACTATCCGGACCTGAAGGCGAGCCAGAATTTTATAGACTTCCAGGACGCGCTGGAAGCGGTGGAAGAGCAGATCCAGCTCTCCCGCCGCTACTACAATGGCGCCGTGCGCAACCTCAACGTCGCCGTGGAATCCTTCCCCAGCAACCTTGTCGCCTCCACCTTCAAGTTCGAAAAGGCCGACTATTTCGAGCTCGAGGCGACCGAGGACCGCGCCGTCCCGAAGGTCTCCTTCTGACGCCTCAAGCACAATCGCCAAGGCATTTTCGCCGCTCACCGAAAGGGGAACGCGATGATCCGGCACCTTCTGGCGCTTTGCGTCATCTCCCTGCTATTCGCCGCCGGCGCGGCTATGGCCGAGGAAGAAATCCTTTCCTTTGACAGCGATATCGTCCTCTCGGAGGACGGTACCCTCGACGTCACCGACACGATCCGCGTCCGGTCCGAGGGCTACAAGATGACGAAGGGGGTCTTCTACGAGCCCCCGTACGTATATATGTATCGCGAATTCCAGGTCGAATATAAGGATTCTGACGTCGCCCGCCCGACGGTCGGCCTGGATATTCTGGAGATACGGAAAGACGGCGACGCCATTACCTATCAAGCCAGGCAGGAAGGCCTGAACATCTTTATCAGTTCGCGCAATATCTTTCCCGAGCTTGGCGTCCACACTTACGAGTTCCGCTACCGGACCCGCGCGCACATCCTCTGTCGCGCCGATCAAGAGCTCCTTTATTGGAAAGTGGTCAGCAACAACTGGGACTTTCCAATCCTCAAGATCAGGGCGGGCATCACCCTGCCGGCGGGCGTCGCGGCCCGGCTTCCGGAAACTTTGGCCGGCTTGGTGGAATCGAAAGGCATCGAGGGCCGCATCGCTCGAGGTGGCCCCAACACCATCGCCTTCAAAACAAGGCGGACGCTGCCCCCCGGCGAGGCCTTCGCCGTTCGGATTGCTTTCGAAAAGGGCACCTTTGCTGACTGTGCCGACCGGCACGCGATGCGCGGCGGCGAAAGCATCGACGGGAGCAACTCCGTCGTGGGCAAACAGGGAGAGAAATGATGCGGCAGTTCCTGGCACTCGTGATCCTTGCGCTCGCCTTCGCCGCCAGCCCGGCAAAGGCCGAGGAGGAAATCCTCTCCTACGAGAGTGACATCGTCGTTGCCGAGGACGGCACGCTGGACGTCACCGAGACGATCCGGGTCCGGGCCGAGGGCCGCAAGATCAAGCGGGGCATCTACCGGGATTTCCCGGTCCAGTACCGCACCGCCAACGGCCTGCGCCGTGCCGTCGGCTTCGACGTCATCGAGATCAGGCGGGACGGCAAGAAGGAGCCCTGGCACAGCGCCTGGGTCGACGGCTACGAGCGCATCTATATCGGTGACGAGGACGTCTTCCTAAATTCCGGCGAATACACCTACACCATTCGCTACGAGACGACCCACCAGCTCCGCTTCTTTGCCGCTTATGACGAGCTCTACTGGAACGTCACGGGTAATTTCTGGGACTTTCCGATCCGCCGCGCCGTCGCCCGGATCGCGCTCCCGCAGGCCGCGGAAATCCTGCAAAGGGCGGCCTATACCGGCTACCAGGGCGACAGGGGGAGGGCCTATCGGGTCAGCAATCAGGGCTTCAACACCATCACCTTCGAGACCACCCGGCCGCTCGCCCGCAACCAGGGACTGACGGTCGGTGTCGGCTTTTCCAAGGGCGTCGTCGACGAGCCGGGCCCGGTCGGCCGCTTCCTCAACGCCTTCCTCGACAATTTCGGCCTCTTCCTCCTCGTCGTCGGCACCTTCGGCGTCGGCGCCTACTTCTTCGCCAAATGGCTGGAGGTCGGCCGCGATCCGGAAGGTGGCGTCATCATCCCGCTCTACGAGCCGCCGAAGGGCCTGTCGCCGGCCGCCCTCAGCTATCTCCACTACCAGACCTTCGCATCCGGGCGCGGCGGCGCCACCAAGGCCTTCATCGCCGCGCTCCTGTCGCTGGCGGTCAAGGGACGGATCCGGCTCGACGAGGAGGGCAAGAAGAAGGTCGCCCTGGAGGCGGCGGACCGCAGGACCGACGACCTTCCAGGCGGCGAGAGGGCGCTGATGGACGGGTTCCTCGGTGGCCGCGACCGCTTCGTCGTCGAGCGGGCCAACGCCACGACGCTCGTGAGGACAAGGGCCGCTTTCCGCAAGGCGATCCTCACGGAGTACGAGGGAAAGTTCTTCAGGAACAACTATTTCGTCTCGATTGTCGGCGCCGTCATCTCCGTTGCCATCCTCATCGCCTTCATCTTCTTCCACGCGCCGACGGATACCGAACTCGGCACCATGATCATCGCCGCCTTTTCCGGCTTCGGCGGCGCCTTTCTGCTCTCCATGGGGCTCTACCGCCTGCTCGGCTGGATCCCGGGAGGAAGTTCGGCGATCGCCGGCACCTTCCTGACGATCCTCGGCGCCGTCATCTTCGCGCCGTCGCTGGTCATGCCGCTGCTGCTTGCCGGCGCTGCCACGATGATCCCGGCGATGGTCGTCGCCCTTTGCGTCCTCAACATCCTCTTCTTCGGCCTGATGCGGGCGCCGACGGTCATCGGCCGGCGTATCATGGACGAGACGGAGGGTTTCAAGATGTTTCTCTCCGTCGCCGAAGCGGACCGCATGAACATGATCGACGCGCCGGACGTCACCGAGCCGGTGTTCGAGAAATACCTGCCCTACGCGATCGCCCTCGGCGTCGAGAAGCCGTGGTCGAACGCGTTTTCCGACTACCTCGCCCGCGCACGGCCGGGCGAGATCGTCTCCTCCTACCATCCGGGCTGGTACCGCGGCGGCTCCTTCGATGTCGGCCATATCGGCTCGATGACATCGGGCATCGTCTCCGCCGTCGGCTCCAGCGTCTCCGCGGCAACGCCCAGTTCCTCCGGCTCGTCGGGCGGCGGCTCGTCCGGCGGAGGCGGCGGTGGTGGCGGCGGCGGCGGCTGGTAGGGCCCGGCGCAAAGCACCGCACTGCAGCGGGGGGTGACTTTTTCCCCCGCCCTTGGTAACGGACGGCGCCGGACGGCAGTTGCCCGCCGGCGTCCTCCGACCGAGCGAGACCGATATGCCTGACCTCTTTCTGGAACTCTTCAGCGAAGAAATCCCCGCGCGCATGCAGCGCCGGGCCGGCGAGGATCTGAAGAAGCTGGTGACCGACGGTCTGGTGGACGCGGGCCTGCCGTATGAGGGCGCCAAGGCCTTCGCCACCCCGCGCCGGCTGGCGCTGCACGTTGCCGGCGTGCCGGTGCGCTCGCCGGACGTCAAGGAAGAGCGCAAGGGCCCGCGCGTCGGCGCCCCGGAAAAGGCGCTGGCAGGGTTCCTGCGCGCCGCCGGTCTCGACAGCGTCGACCAGGCGGAGATCGTCTCCGACCCCAAGAAGGGCGATTTTTACGTCGCCCGCATCGAAAAGCCGGGCCGCGAGGCAACCGAGATCGTCGCCGAACTGGTCGCCGACACCATCCGCAAATTCCCCTGGCCGAAATCCATGCGCTGGGGCGAGGGGAGCCTTCGCTGGGTGCGCCCGCTGCACTCGATCCTGTGCACCTTCGGCGCGGAGACCGAGGACCCGGACGTCATCGCCGTCGAGGTCGACGGCATCCCGTCGGGCGACGTCACCTATGGCCATCGCTTCCTGGCGCCCGGTCCGATCCGCGTGAAGCGCCTCGACGACTATATGACGTCGCTGGAAAAGGCGAAGGTCGTGCTCGATGCCGACCGCCGCAAGGACATCATCCGCACCGACGCCGACAACGCCGCCCACGCCATCGGCCTTGAGGTCGTCACCGACGAAAAGCTCCTGGACGAGGCGTCGGGCCTCGTCGAATGGCCCGTCGTGCTGGTCGGCAGTTTCGACGAGCGGTTCCTAGATATGCCCGACGAGGTCATCCGCACCTCGATCCGCGAGCACCAGAAGTGCTTCGTGCTCTCCGATCCGAAGACCGGAAAACTCGCCAACCGCTTCGTGCTGGTCTCCAACCTGGAGGCCAGCGACGGCGGTCTTGCGATCACGGCCGGCAACGAGAAGGTCATTCGCGCGCGGCTGTCGGATGCCGACTTCTTCTGGCAGTCCGACCTGAAGACGCCGCTCGCCGACAACGTCGCAAAGCTCGACGACATCGTCTTCCACGAAAAGCTCGGCAGCCAGGGCGAGCGCGTCAAGCGGCTGGAAACGCTGGCCGCTGCCATCGCCGAAAAGATCGGAGCCGACCCGGCAAAGGCGGCGCGCGCGGCCAAGCTCGCCAAGGCCGACCTCGTCTCGCACATGGTCTTCGAGTTCCCCGAGCTGCAGGGCCTGATGGGCAAGTACTACGCGGAAGCGCAGGGCGAGGATGCCGCCGTCGCCACTGCCATCGAGGATCACTACAAGCCGCAGGGGCCGTCGGATGACGTGCCGTCCGAGCCGGTCGCGATTGCCGTCGCCCTTGCCGACAAGCTCGACATGCTGACCGGGTTTTGGGCCATCGACGAAAAGCCCACCGGCTCCAAGGATCCGTTTGCGCTGAGGCGCGCGGCCCTCGGCGTTATTCGGATCATCCTGGAGAACGAGCTTCGCTTCCCGCTCGCCGCCGACCCGGACCTCCTCAACTTCTTCGCCGACCGTCTGAAGGTGCAGTTGCGGGAGGAGGGCGCCCGGCATGACCTCGTCGATGCGGTCTTCGCCCTCGACGACCAGGACGACCTCCTGATGGTCGTGCGCCGCATCGAGGCGCTGGGCACATTCCTCGACAGCGACGACGGCGCCAACCTCCTCGCCGGCTACAAGCGCGCGGTCAACATCCTGCGCGCGGAAGAAAAGAAGTCCGGCGAAACCTATTCCGGCCGCCCCGACCCGAACCTCCTGACCGAGCAGGCCGAAAAGGATCTTGCCGGCGCCATCGACATCGCCCGCACCGATGCGGCCAAAGCCATCGACGCCGAGGACTTCGCCGCCGCCATGGCCGCCTTGGCCACCCTGCGCGCGCCCGTCGACACCTTCTTCGACGACATCCTCGTAAACGCCGACGACCCGGCGCTACGGGAGAACCGCCTAAAGCTCCTCAACGAAATCCGCGAGGCGACGCTGGCGGTAGCGGATTTTTCGCGGATCGGATCCTGATCGCTCCCGCCCGCCCAACACTCCGTCGTCATCCCGGCCCCCGAGCCGGGATCCATTGCCCCTGTCCAAACGGTATGCCAGTCGTAGATTGATTCGGCATGTGCGCCGATAGGAGTCCGAGCGCATTCGTGACAGGCTACCGCGCCGAAACAGGCAATGGATACCGGGTTTCCGCTTCGCTCCGCCCGGCACGACGGAAGAGGGAAAACACCCGCCTTTCGTCATCCAACCCCTCCGCCCCGCGGTGATTTGGGTGCCTTCACTTCCCGAAAGCCGGTTTTCGCTCATCACCCCATTGCCGTCATGCGAAACAGGCGGTAACGCGGGGGCATGACCAAGCCCGATGCGCCCCGGCGCACCCGCCTGTCGTTCGTCTACAGCAGCTTCGGTCCGCCCCTGTCGACCCTTCGCCTGGTCGAGACCGGGGTGCCCGACCTGATGCCGGGACACCTGCGGGTGGCAATGACCTATGCGCCGGTGAACCCGTCCGACCTCATCCCGATAACGGGCGCCTACTCCCATCGGATCGCGCTGCCGGCCGTCGCCGGCTATGAAGGGGTGGGCCGCGTGGTCGAGGCCTCGCCCGAGCTGTCCCATAGGGTCGGCCAGCGCGTGCTTCCGCTGCGCGGCGAGGGCACCTGGCAGACGCTCGTGGATTGTGCGGGGAGCGATGCCGTTGAGGTTCCGGGCGCCGTCCCGGACGCGGTCGCCGCGCGCGCGTATATCAACCCGCTCGCCGCCTTCACCATGCTCCGGCTCTGGCCGGTGCGCGGCAGGTCTGTCCTGTTGAGCGGAGCGGGGTCGAGCTGCGCCGACTATCTCGGCCACTGGGCGCTCCGCCAAGGGGCCAAGAGCGCCATCGGCATCTACCGCTCAAAGAGCCGCGTGCCGCGGATGCGCGCCCTTGGCATCGAGCCTGTGTCGATGAAAGACGCCACGCGCATTGCCGAAGCGGCGGGGCCGGCCGACGTGACCTTCGATGCCCTCGGCGGCCCGGTTGCGTCGCGGATCCTGGGTCTGATGCCGGAGGGGTCGAGCTTCGTCGGCTACGGCCTGTTGACCGGCGAGCCCGTCTCGCCGCCGGACGTGCCTCGCGCGTCCTTTTGCCGGTTCCACATGCGCGACCATCTCGCGCCGGGCGGGATGGCCAACGCCTTCGCCGGTATCTGGCCGCTACTCGCCGGTATGGAGTTGCCGCCGGCCCGCATCTTTCCCGCCCGGCAATGGCGAGAGGCAATCGCCGAGGCCGCGCGGCCCGGCGCGCCAAAACCGATCCTCGATTTTTCGCAGATCGAAGGTTGACGGGCCGGCTTTGCTCTGGCCGTCGGGGCGGGAGAACGAGCGGCCGACACGGGCGAAACCGGACGGATAGACAGCGTTGGCAAACGGGTGGGCACCGTCGACAAATGCGCGGGCAGGGGCAACAGACGACCGCTCCCGTCCACCAAACGCTCGGTCGTCATCCCGGCCTCCGAGCCGGGATCCAATGCCCCTCTCCACACGGTACGCCGGTCGTTGAGCGACCTCGGCTTTTGCGTTGATCGAAGGCCGAACGCGGCCGCACCGGGCTACGTCGCCGAGATGGGCAATGGATACCGGGTCTCCGCTGCGCTCCGCCCGGCATGACGGGTGTGGGGACCAGCGCTCTGCACCGCCGCGCTTGCCTCACGTGCGAATGGTCCGCTTCGGCCCTTCTATCCCTCAGTCGCTTGACCTCTCCATCCCGCCATCCGGCCGTTTCCATCCTCTAACCGGCCTTTCCTCACTGAAAATCCCTATTGCATCATTTCGATAATTCGACTATTCTCGAAATATGGAAAAACAAACGGCGCTGAACGCCCTGTCGGCTCTGGCCCAGGAAACGCGGATCGATGTGTACCGGCTGCTGGTGAAGGCCGGGCCGGAGGGGATGGCGGCAGGCGCGATTGCCGAGAAGCTCGGCGTCATGCCGAACACGCTGTCGTCCCATCTCGGCATCCTGTCGAATGCCGGGCTGGTCAAGGCGGAACGGGCGGGCAGGGTGATCCGCTACACGGCGGAACTGGACGCCATGCAGGGGCTGCTGGCCTATCTGATGCGCGACTGCTGCGGCGGCAACCCTCAAGTGTGCGGGCCGCTCGCCGGGCTGATCGAGGAGACGTGCTGACGCGCGGCTCGCCTGAAAAACAAGAGAGCGTGCGGGCGAACCTTCGGTTCGGACCGCAAGACGCTGTGAACCGACGCCATCAATCAACGCCAAGGGGGGGACCCGGAGATGACGGAAAAAACCTACAACGTGCTGTTCCTGTGCACCGGCAATTCGGCGCGCTCGATCCTTGCCGAGGCAATCCTCGGCCGTGAGGGGGCGGGACGCTTCCGGGCCTTTTCCGCCGGCAGCCAGCCGAAGGGCGAGGTGCATACCTTCGCCATCGACCTCCTGAAAAAGCTCAATTACGAGACGGACGGCTTTTCGTCCAAGAGCTGGGACGTCTTTGCCGGCCCGGGCGCGCCGAAGATGGATTTCGTCTTCACCGTCTGCGACAACGCCGCCTCGGAAGTCTGCCCGGTGTGGCCGGGCCAGCCGATGTCCGCCCATTGGGGCGTGCCCGATCCGGCCGCAGCCGAGGGCACGGAGGCGGAACGGCGCTACGCCTTCGCCGATGCCTACCGGATGCTTTCCCACCGCATCTCGGTCTTCGTCAACCTGCCGATCACCAGCCTCGACAATCTCACCCTGAAGAAGAAGCTCGACGCCATCGGTGCGGCAAGCACCGAGACGGCCGAGGCCTGAGCCATGGCGTTTTCGCAGCGACAGCGGCTTGCGGCGGAGTTTTTGGGGACGGCGTTCCTGCTTGCCACCGTCGTCGGCTCCGGCATCATGGCCGAGCGGCTCGCCGGCGGCAACGTTGCCGTGGCGCTCCTCGGCAACACCATCCCGACCGGCGCCATCCTCTTCGTCCTGATCACCATGCTGGGACCGATTTCGGGCGCCCATTTCAACCCGGCCGTCACCTTCGCCTTCCTCATACGCGGCGAGATCGCGAGCCGGGAAGCGGGGTTCTTCGTCGTTGCCCAGGTCGCCGGCGGCCTTGCCGGTGCGGCGGCCGCGCATTTCATGTTCGAGCTGCCGATCGTCCAGGTCTCCGCGCACTTTCGCACGGGGCCCGCCCAATGGGGCTCGGAGGCGATCGCCACCTTCGGCCTCGTCGCGACGATCCTGGCGACGGTTCGGTTCCGCCCCACCGCCGTGCCCGCCGCCGTCGGGCTCTACATCACCGCGGCCTACTGGTTCACGGCCTCCACGTCCTTCGCCAACCCGGCGGTGACGGTGGCGCGCTCTTTCACCGACACCTTTTCCGGCATCGCCCCGGAGCACATGCCGGCCTTCATCCTCGCCCAGTTCGTCGGCGCCGGCCTTGCCGTGCCGCTGTTCGGATGGCTGCTGTCGGAGGAAAAACAGCAAGAATTCGCAGAGGAACCGGCGGAGTAACCGTCAGTCGGCAGGCGCAAGTTTCGTCGGCGCCACCCACCATTCGGGGTGTGCCGACGTGATCGCCGCCGCCGCCCGCGCTGCCGCATCGGCGCTGTCGTAAAGCCCGAAGACGGTCGCGCCCGAGCCCGACATGCGTGTCAGGAGCGGTCCCGTACCGCTGACGGTACGAAGCGCATCGGCAATGGCAGGCGCGAGCGTCGCTGCCGTTGCCTCAAGGTCGTTGCGGCAGGTGGCAATGAAGGCAACGAGCGCGTCGCGGCCGGAAAGGTCCGGCACGGCGCCGATCCCCGCATTTTCGCGCTTTGCCAGCGCCTTGAAGACGGCGGGCGTCGACACGCTCACCCCCGGATTGACGAGAACCGCATCGCAGCCGCCAAAGGCGGCCAGCGGATCGAGGTCCGTGCCGATGCCGGTTGCCCTCAGCGGCCGTCCGACGACGCACATCGGCACGTCGGCGCCAAGCGGGGCCGAGAGATCGGCAAGCGCCTCAAGAGAAAAGTCCAGGCCCCACAGCCGGTTGAGGGCGCGCAGGGTCGCCGCCGCATCGGCCGAGCCGCCGCCGATCCCGGACGCGACCGGCAGGTTCTTTTCAAGGGAAAGCCGTACCGGCGGCACCAGCTTGCCGTGCTCGGCGGCAGCCGCCCGAAGCGCCTTTGCCGCGGCGAGCACCAGATTGTCGCCCGCGCCGGAAAGCCCCTTGGCAAAGGGGCCGGTGATTTCCAGCGTGATCCCGGCACCCGTCGGCGCGGCCTCCACGTTCAGCCGGTCGCCGATATCGGCGAAGGCAACGAGCGTGTCCAGGAGATGATAGCCGTCCGCGCGCCGTCCGGTGACGTGGAGCGCAAGGTTGATCTTGGCGGGCGCCGCTTCGGCGATCATGGCAATCAGCATCGACAGGAAAAGGGGAGGGCCAATAGACCGGCCCGTCGCCCACCCGTCAATGCGACCCGTGGGATCAGTGCGACCGGTCGATCAGCCGTCCTTGTCCTGCTTGCCGGCCTCTTTCGTCGGGTTCTTGGCGACCGGGATCTTGCCGTCGCTGTTGAGGCCGTCGGCGAGCTTCCTCTTGATCTGGTCAAGGGTCTCCGGCGTCGGGTCGAGGTCGCGGGCGTGGCTCCACTGGAACTGCGCCTCGAGCTTCCTGCCGACCATCCAGTAGGCATCGCCGAGATGGTCGTTGATGATCGGGTCGACGGCGCGAAGCTCCACCGCCCGCTCCAGATGGCGCACCGCCTCGTCGTAATTGCCGAGCCGGTAATAGGCCCAGCCGAGGCTGTCGACGATGTAGCCGTCGTTCGGCCTCAACTCCACGGCCTTGCGGATCATCTCCATCGCGCGGTCGAGGTGGATGCCCTGGTCGATCCAGGAGTAGCCGAGATAGTTGAGGGCATCCGGCTCGTTGGGTGACAGGTCCAGCGCCTTCATCAGGTCGGACTCCGCCTTCGCCCAGAGCTTCGACTGCTCGTAGCAGATGGCCCGGTAGTAGAACATCGCCCAGTGCTCTTTGCCGGGCTTGGCGATGGTGTCGATGCCGCGGCTGTAGATATCGGCGGCTTCCAGGAACAGCTTGCGGCGCCTCAGCACATTGCCGAGGGCGCGGACGGCATCGAGGTCCGACGGATCGTCGTCGACCAGCTTGATGAGATGCGCCCGCGCCTCGTCGACCTTGTCGAGGGCCGAGTAGTTGAGGCCGACCTGGATTTCCGCGCCGCGCTTTAGCGGCGAGTCCGGATCGATGGTGAGATAGGTCTCGATCGCCTGCTCGTAGCGCTTCTGGCGCTCGTAGAGCGTTGCCAGCGCGACCGTGGCGAGCTCGGCCTTCGGGTCCATGTATTTGGCGAGCTGCAGATAGACGATGGCAAGGTCGAGGAAGCCATCCCGCCCGATCGCAGAGCCGAGCCAGTAGAGCACCTCGCCGCCGCCGGCCTGCACGTCGCGGATGACGGGTGCCGGCTGCTTGCCGCTTTCGGCGATCTCCAGGGTGCGGGTCAGGAGCGGATGGCTCGGTACCGTCCGTTCGAAATCGGCGACCACCTTCTTGGCGTCGTCGAGCCGGCCGACCCGGATCAGGCTGCGCACATAGGCATCGACGATGCGAAGCGCCGTCGGGTCGTTCTCATAGGCGACCTTGATGCGCTTGACCGCCTCGTCCTTGCGCCCCGCAAGGCCGGCGATCAGCCCGGAATGGTACTGGGCGAACACGGCGGTGCTGCGGTCCTTGCCGTAGTCGTCGAGGAAGGCGATGGCGCCGTTGGTGTCGCCGGCGCCCTGCATCGCCCAGGCGGTCAGCAGCGCGGAGGAGAGTTCGGCCAGCGGACCCTGCTCGGCGATCGCCTCATAGTGCTTGCGCGCCTTGTCGAAGGAGCGCTCCTTGTGCGCCTTGATGCCGAGGACGAGCTGCGCCATCCGGTTGTTCTTGTCGATGGTCACGAGACGATCGGCGATCTCGGCCGCTTCCCCCACCTCGCCGGCGGACAGGAGCAGCTCGAAGGTGCGGTCGAGGAACTCCTTGTTGTCCGGGTCGCCGGCCAGCGCCTCGCGATAGAACTCGATCGCCTTGTCGACGTCGCGGATCTGCTCGGCGTGCCGTGCCGCCAGATAGCTGCCGGAGAGCGATGGCGGATAGGTCTCGAGCAGGAAGCTCGGCATCGTCTGGGCGCTGGCCGCGGCCGGGCCGTGAAGGATCGTGCCGGCGAGCGCCGCAGCGGTCAGGAGTGCCGCCGCAAGGCGCGGCAGATGCGGCAGGGTCGGGCGGTCGAACAATGTCATGGGCGTGTCGCTGCTGAGTTCTGCTGCTGAGGTCTGTCGGGCCGGCAAGGCACTGCTCCGGCCGGCAGAATCTGGTCGCCCGCAAGAATGGCCGTTTTGCCAACGTCCTGCAAGGCACGGGACCCGCCTTGCCGGTTTTGCCGCCGAACGGGGAAAAACGGCGGAATCCGGCAAAGGCGGAGCGGTCGTCATCGGCTCCCCGGGCGCCGGTTTGCGGCCGGAATGTGCCCCGGCGACCTCCCCGGAATGTCGAATGACGAAAACCTGTCACATCAATCGTCGAGATTGTCGGCAAAATCATGTAACAAAACCGTGCACGCCGAAGAGCGTGTATCGCCGCGTTAGCGGCAGATGCCGGCGGAACGCGAAAGGGGAGGAGCGCGTAAGCTGCCGGACGGGGACGCGGAAGCGCAAGAACGGGGAAAAGACGGCAGATATCAGCCGCTGAATCCCGTGTCCAGAGGGCACGCGCCAATCCGCCCGCGGTAATTTGATGCTATGCGGATAAGTCACCTTGCGGTGTGCGTTTATTGGGTGCATTGCGACCGGGTGATTTGCCACTCAGACCATGAAACCGGACCGGCAGGGAAACCCGACCCTGCCCCCTCCCAACCGGTTGACTGCAAAAAGGAAGGACGCGTCATGACCAAATGGGTCTACACCTTCGGCGACGGCACGGCGGAAGGCACCGCCGAAATGCGCAACCTGCTCGGCGGCAAGGGCGCAAACCTGGCGGAGATGTCGAATCTCGGCATACCGGTACCTCCGGGGTTCACCATCACCACCGAGGTCTGTACCCACTACTACGCCAACGACCGCACCTTCCCGGACGATCTGAAGGACCAGGTAGCCGCCGCGCTTGAGCACATGGCCAAGCTGACCGGCCGCAATTTCGGCGACGACAAGCGTCCGCTCCTGGTGTCGGTGCGCTCCGGTGCCCGCGCCTCGATGCCCGGCATGATGGACACCGTCCTCAATCTCGGCCTCAGCGACGCCACCGTGGAAGCCCTCGGCGAGGAAGCCGGCGACCGCCGCTTCGCCCTCGACAGCTACCGGCGCTTCATCCAGATGTATTCCGACGTCGTCCTCGGCGTCGGCCATGAGAATTTCGAAGAGGTCCTGGAGGAGATCAAGGACGCCCGCAACTTCACCCTCGACACCGACCTCGATCCGGACGCCTGGCTGGAAGTCATCGACCGCTACAAGAAGCTGGTCGAGGCCGAGCTCGGAACGCCGTTCCCGCAGGATCCGCTGGACCAGATCTGGGGCGCCATCGGCGCCGTCTTCGGCTCGTGGATGAACCAGCGCGCCATCACCTACCGGCGCCTCCACAACCTGCCGGCCGAATGGGGCACCGCCGTCAACATCCAGGCCATGGTGTTCGGCAATATGGGCGACAGCTCGGCCACCGGCGTTGCCTTCACGCGCAATCCGTCGACCGGCGAGAACGCCCTTTACGGCGAGTTCCTCGTCAATGCCCAGGGCGAGGATGTGGTCGCCGGCATCCGCACCCCGCAGCACCTGACCAGGGCGGCCCGCGAGGCCTCCGGCGTCGACGCGCCGGCGCTGGAAGAGGTGATGCCCGAGGCGTTCAAGGAATTCGCCGGCATCTGCGACAAGCTCGAGAAGCACTATCGCGACATGCAGGACGTCGAGTTCACCATCGAACGCGGCAAGCTGTGGATGCTGCAGACCCGCAACGGCAAGCGCACCGCCAAGGCGGCGCTGAAGGTCGCGGTCGACATGGCCAATGAGGGCATGATCACCAAGGAAGAGGCGATCGGCCGGATCGAGCCGGGCTCGCTCGACCAGTTGCTGCATCCGACCATCGACCCGAACGCCGAACGCCACGTCATCGGCTCCGGCCTGCCGGCGTCTCCGGGCGCGGCCTCCGGCGAGATCGTCTTCACCGCCGACGAGGCCGAGGCGATGGCCGGCAAGGGCCATAAGGTCATCCTTGTCCGCGTCGAGACCAGCCCGGAAGACATCCACGGCATGCACGCCGCGGAAGCCATCCTCACCACCCGCGGCGGCATGACCAGCCACGCGGCGGTCGTTGCCCGCGGCATGGGCACGCCCTGCGTCTCCGGCGCCGGCGGCATCCGCGTCGACTATGTCAAGCAGACCATGACGTGTGCCGGCCGCACCTTCCAGAAGGGCGCCATCGTCACCGTCGACGGCACCACCGGCGAAGTTCTCGACGGCGAGGTGCCGATGCTGCAGCCCGAGCTTTCCGGCGATTTCGGCAAGCTGATGGAATGGGCCGACGCCATCCGCCGCATGAAGGTGCGCACCAACGCCGAGACCCCGGCCGACGCCCGCACCGCCGTCAATTTCGGCGCCGAGGGTATCGGGCTCTGCCGCACCGAGCACATGTTCTTTGATGCCGACCGCATCATCGCCGTGCGCGAGATGATCCTGTCGGACACCGAGGACGGACGCCGGGCGGCGCTGGCCAAGCTGCTGCCGATGCAGCGCGGCGACTTCGCCGAGCTGTTCGAGATCATGCACGGCCTGCCGGTGACCATCCGCCTGCTCGACCCGCCGCTGCACGAGTTCCTGCCGCACACGGATGCAGAGATCGCCGAGGTCGCCAAGGTAATGAACGTCGACCCGGAGAAACTGCGCGAGCGCTCCGAATCCCTGGCTGAGTTCAACCCGATGCTCGGCCATCGCGGCTGCCGTCTCGCCGTCTCCTATCCGGAGATCGCCGAGATGCAGGCCCGCGCCATCTTCGAGGCCGCCGTGGAAGCCGGCAAGAAGGCCGGCGCCCACGTCATCCCGGAGGTGATGGTGCCGTTGGTCGCCACCAAGGCCGAACTCGACCTGGTCAAGGATCGCATCGACGCCATGGCCAAGGCCGTCTCGGAGGATACCGGCGTGGAAATCCAGTACCATGTCGGCACCATGATCGAGCTGCCGCGGGCGGCGCTGCGGGCAGGAGACATCGCCGACTCGGCGGAGTTCTTCTCCTTCGGCACCAACGACCTGACCCAGACGACGTTCGGCATCTCGCGCGACGACGCCGCGTCGTTCATCGGCACCTACATCCAGAAGGGCATCTTCGAGCAGGATCCGTTCGTGACCATGGACCCCGAAGGCGTCGGCGAACTGGTTGCCATCGCCGCTGAACGCGGCCGGGCGACCCGTCCCGACATCAAGCTCGGCATCTGCGGCGAGCATGGCGGCGATCCGGCCTCGATCCATTTCTGCGAGAAGGTCGGCCTCTCCTACGTCTCCTGTTCGCCGTTCCGCGTGCCGATCGCCCGGCTCGCCGCGGCCCAGGCGGCCCTGTCGGCGGAGGACGCCGGCCACTCGACGGACTGACGCGGACCATATGGCCCGTATCCTCGTCCTCGTCCTGTGGTACGGCGCATGGATTGCCGTCGGCGTCCTGGCTTCCCGCCCGGGCGTCGTCGGCATGGTGCTGGCGCTGGGGGCCGGCGTCGTCGCCTACCTGTTGACCGAGGTCTTTGCCGGCGGCGGCATATCGGGTCCGCACCTGATTGCCGCCGTCTTCGTCACCGGCATCAGCTTCGGCATCGCCCGCGTCGTCGGGCTGATGCTTGCGGCGGGCGCGGTCTGATGGCCGCCCCCGTCCTCGATCTTGAGGCCATACGGCAGGGCGGCAAGCCGGCGCTCGCCCGGGCGCTGGCTGCTATCGAGACCGGTGACGGCTCCGACGCCGTCGCCAGCCTCCTCGATGCCGCCGTCGCCGACCCGAAGGGCCATGTCCTCGGCCTCACCGGTCCGCCCGGCGTCGGCAAGTCGACCCTCACCGACACGCTGCTGAAGCGCTGGCGCAAGGCCGGCGAAAGCGTCGGCGTCATCGCCGTCGACCCGTCCTCGCGCATCAGCCAGGGCGCGCTCCTCGGCGACCGCACGCGCCTGAAGACCGACCCGGAGGACACCAACGTCTTCGTGCGCTCCATGGCCGCCCGCGACCGGCTCGGCGGCCTTTCCGACCACGCGGTCGGCGCCGCCGCATTGATGCGCGCCGTCTTCGACCGGGTCATCGTGGAATCCGTCGGCATCGGCCAGTCGGAAGCCGACATCGCCCTCGTCGCCGACACCATACTCCTGTGCATCCAGCCGGGCTCGGGCGACTCGCTCCAATTCATGAAGGCCGGCGTCATGGAACTGCCGGACGTCGTCGCCGTCACCAAGGCCGACATGGAGCAGGCCGCGCGCAGGGCCGTCGCCGACGTCGAAGGCGCGCTGACCCTGGCGCTCGGCGAGGATGCAAGCTGGAAGGCTCCCGTGGTCGCCGTCTCGGCCGCGACCGGCACCGGCCTCGATGGTCTCAGCGATGCCCTCGACGGCCACCGCGCGCACCTTTTGAGCGCCGGTCGCCTCGCCGCGCGCCGGGCGCGCCAGAACCGGCAATGGCTCGATCAGGCCCTCAAGAGCCGTTTCGGCACGGTCGGCGCAAAGCTGGCCGCGAAGGTCGACCTGCCCGACGCCGAGACCCGGCCCTTCGCCGCGATCAAGACCGCCAGCGACGCGCTGAAAGCCGCGCTGGCGCGGCTCTAGCTTCTGTGTCCAAAAACAACGGCATTGCAGATGTCGCGAGCAGTCCTTGCCGGCGCGCTCATCGCGATCCCGGACGGCGGCGCCGGCACGGGGCGGGACGGTTCAGCGCGACAGGTAGCCCCCGTCGATCGGCAGATAGGCACCGTTGACGAAGGTCCAGTTCGGTGCGGACACCATCGCCACGACCGATCCGACCTCTTCGGGCTCTCCCATGCGGCCGACGGGATGCTCTGTCTCCAGTGCAGAGCGCTCTTCAGGATCGAGATTGTTTTCCATGCCCGTCTTGATGAAGGCAGGGCCGACGGCAATGGCACGGACGCCCTTGTCGGCATAGTCCACCGCGACCTGCTTGGTCAGGCCGACCACAGCGTGCTTCGTGGCGACATAGGGCGCCATCCCCGGAAATCCCACCTGCCCGAGGATCGACGCGACGTTGACGATGACGCCGCCGCCATTGTCCAGGAGCGCCGGGATCTGGGCGCGCATGCCGTAGAAGACGCCGTCCAGATTGATCGACAGGATCCGCCGCCAGAGCGCGTCGTCGATCTCGGCAAGGGGCGTCGCGGGAGGGGCCACGCCCGCATTGTTGCAGGCGATGTCGAGCTTGCCGTAGACCGACAGCGCCTTCGCGACGAGGGCGCGGGCGTCCTCGGCTGAGGCGACGTCGGTATGCTGGAAGAGGGCGGTGCCGCCTGCGTCGGTGATCTGCCGGACGGTCTCGGCCCCGGCGTCATCGTCAAGGTCGGCGACGACGACCCTGGCGCCTGCCTTGGCGTAGTGGCAGGCGATCGAGCGGCCGATACCGCCACCGCCGCCGGTAACGAGGGCGACCTGGCCTTCGAGGAAGCGTGCTGTCGATGTCATGATTGTCTCTTTTTTTGGAAAATGGAGCTGCGGGACGTGGGGGCAAACCGGACATGTGCCGGTGCCACTCCCGCGTCGATCCGCGACGGGAAAGCGATGAAGGTGCCTGCCGGACCGCACGTTGCGGCACGGCAGGCAATAGCGATCAGCGATAGCTGAACAGGTACTCGGCCACCATCTCGGCGTTCGCCGGCGTCGCGGCCTCGAAGCCGTAATAGTCACCGTACTTGCTACGCAGGCTCTCGGTCGCGCGGCGCGCGATCTCGTCGTACCAGGCGGGCAGCATCGGGGTATGCGCGGTCAGCTTGGAGGCGTCGACGCCGAAACCCCACGGAACTTCGCCCATCGCCTGCCCGACGGCGGCCTCCAGATCGTCCAGGAACTGAAGGTAGAACGTCACGTCGGCCCGCGATCCGACATTGCCGTGTCCGCCCGACAGGTAATCCCAGTCCAGCGACCCGATCTGCTCGACCAGTTCGCGATAGCCCAGATAGGATGCGGAGCCGGCAAAGGCCCAGAACGGCGGCTGGTCGGGGTTGATAACGTCGGGGATGTGCGCAACCTTCTCGCCCTCAAGCACAAAGATCGCGTGGTCGTGGGCGTGGGCGTCGTTCAAGGCCCGGACGACGTCGACGGTCAGCCCCTCGAAGTCGAAGCTCTTCTCATCTGCGCCCAGCACGTGGGTCGGGGCAGGGTGCTTGGAGCCGAGGTGCCGCATCTGGTCGGCTGTGGCCGCGGTGGCGATGATCTCGGCCCCGGGGAAGGCCTTCAGGATCACCGGTGTGTCGTTGATGTGGTCGGCGTGGTTGTGGCTGTAGACGATGGCCGTCACCGGCAGGTCGGTCACCCCGGCGATGGCTTTCAACAGGCCCGGGCCCTGCCCCTCGAGCGGGTCGAACAGCAGCACGCCCCTGTCGCCGACGTAGAAGATGGTGCCGTAGAAGCCGCCCTCGTAGAAGTAGACGCGGTCGGTCAGCTTCTGCAGCACGTATGGCTGCTTCATGTTCTTGGTGAAGAGGTTCTCGATCTTCTCGCCGGGGGCGAGCGCTTCGGTGCTGGATTCGGCGCGGTAGGTCGCGCCGACGGTCGAGGGCACCTCGGCCAGCAGGCTCTGCGTGCTGAGCACGAGGGCGAGCGCCGTGGCGGCGGCGAAGCGGAGTTTGTGGGTCATTTCAGTCGTGTCCTATGGGCTGCATTTTTCCGATGCGCCTCAGGTAGTGCCAATGATCGTCAACAATTAGGGATCTAAAAGGCAACTCATTGTATTGATTTGACATACAGTAGGCGCTAGGACCCCGGACATGCTGAAGCTCGACCGTCTCTCCTATTTCCAGGCTGTCGCGGATACCGGCTCGTTTACGCAGGCCGCCGACCGGCTCGGCGTGACCAAGGCCGTCGTCAGCGCGCAGGTCGCCCGGCTTGAGGAAGAGCTCGGCGTTTCCCTTTTCGTGCGAACGACCCGCAGCGTCACCTTGACCGAGGACGGGGAGTTGCTGCTCGGGCACACGCGGCAGATCCAGCTTGAAGCGGACAGCGCCGAGGAGGCGTTGAACTCCAAGCGGGCGGCCCCGACGGGCGTCCTGCGGATCGCCGCACCGCTCGACTATGGGCAGACCTTCCTGGTGCCGGTGCTGACGAAATTCCGCTCGATCTATCCCGCCTGCACGGTCGAACTCGACCTCAGAGACAGCATGGTAGATCTGCAGTCGGGCAACTGGGACCTGTCGATCCGGCTCGGCTGGCTCTCAGAATCGAGCCTGAAGTCGCGGCGGGTCGGAAGCTTCATGCTGCATCTGGTCGCGTCGCCCGAACTGGCCGCGCGGTTCGACGATCCCGTGTTGCCGGACGACCTTGCGCCCTGGCCCTTCGTCGCCAATGCCGTTCTGCGCGATCCTACGAGGCACGAATTCACGAACCATGAGGGCCAAAGGGTGCGGCTCAGGTCGAATGTGGTCGCCGGCATGACCACCACGCCTGCCGTGCTGGCGGGCGCCTTGTCCGGGCTCGGCGCCGCCATCCTTCCCGACTTTCTCGTCGCCGAGCCCGTCGCCGCCGGACGCCTGGTACAGCTCCTGCCGGACTGGCGTTTGCCGGAAGGCGGGATCCACATCGTCTATCCCCCGGCCCGCTTCCGCCCCCCACGTGTCGTGGAATTCACCAAGTTGCTTGTCGACGCCGAAAAACACAGACGGATGGGCTGATCCTTCGGCACGCGAAACGCAGCATCCGACCAACTAGGCTCCATTCAGCCGGCCGATTTTTCAGGTGACGCGTGATCGGGAATACGCCGCAAATGTCCTCGCCGTCGTTTCTTTCGATGCGGCAAGGCGACGGCAATCCGTCTTTGAGTGCGCGTCCTGACCGGTCCCGGACGCTTCCCCATTAACCAAAGTATTCCGCTACCGCCCCCATTTCGGCCTGCTTTGCCGGGCCTAAAGGGTGCGGCGCGACTCGGCGAGCAAGACAAACGCTGGCGCGGCGCGGGCGATTTACCATTTGTAAACGCGAAAAATAAAAAACGACCGGGCTCATTAACCGATCCGCAAGGTTAATCGACGATCAAATGGTCCTTGCGTTGTGATTTGCAGAGTGCACGACGCATAACCCTTGCGTATCGGCGTGTGTTGCTAATGCCGATGAAGTTCAGAGTTGGGGCGAATGGCTCGACAACTTAATCGAAAGCGGACCCGGTCGGTCGTCGATGGCGTCGCGTCCCTTGTTCTCGCCGGTGTTTTCGTCTTCCTCATGCCGATCCAGGTGGCATTTCAGGACGCGGTCAGCGAGATCGGCGTCGAAGACCGGGATGCCCTGCGCTGGACCGCCCATATTCTTGAGCCGACGGACGGCACGACCCTGCCGCCGACCTACACCTACGCCAATGTCGGGCCGGAGATCACCGGCAGCATCGCCGTTGGCGGCGGCCGCGACGGCGCCATGCGCGTCGCCAGCCGCCCGGTCGGCGAGGTGAGCGAGCCCGAAACCATCGTCCCCGACCGCGACCGCATCAACCGGGCCCGCAAGGGCGACCGCCTGTCGACCCGCATGCCCGATCCGGAACCGGGCGAGATGGCGGCCGGCTCGCTGGTCACCATGGCGAGCCTCGTCACCTTCGACACCGGCACACAAATGCCGCGCGTCGCGTTCGTCAAGCCGGCCCCGTTCGAGGCCGACGAGCCGGCGGTCGCCGTTGCCGATGCGGCCGCTCCGACCCCCCAGGCGAAAAAGGTCGACGACCGCATCTTCATTGCCCGCGGCGTCGCCGCCGCCAGCCTGTCGCTGGTCAACGCCTACGCGCCGGACAATTCCGGCGACCTGGAAGCCCCGTTCAACGCCCTCTTCGGCGGCAAGCCGAAGGACGGATCGCTCGATCCGGAAGCCGAGGCCGTCGACAAGTCGGATTCCCACTGGTGGGCGTCGAATTCCCTGCCGGCGAGCGTGATCACCAACACGCAGCAGAAGTGCCTCGCCGAGGCGATCTATTTCGAGGCCCGCGGCGAGCCCTGGAAGGGCCAGGTCGCGGTCGCCCAGGTGGTACTCAACCGGGTCAAGAACCCGACCTATCCGGGGACCATCTGCGGCGTCGTCTACCAGAACAAGCACCGGCGCAACCGCTGCCAGTTCTCCTTTGCCTGCGACGGCAAGCGTGAGCGCATCCGCAGCCACAGCGCCTGGGCCAAGGCCCAGAAGATCGCCCGCGAGATCACCGCCGGCAAGCACTGGCTGAAAGAGGTCGGCGCCTCGACCCACTACCACGCCACCTATGTCCGCCCGCGCTGGGCCCGCCGCATGGTCCGCAAGCAGCGCATCGGTCGGCATATCTTTTATAAGACCAAGCACGGCGGCTGGAGCTGAGGCGGGGGCCGGGGATCGGGGTCGACGGGCCTATGTTTCAATCATGTAGGCCGATCTGGATTGCTTCGCTCACTCGCAATTGTGCGAGTTCAGATATTCGGTGATGGGATCGCGGAAAGGAGCGACCCATGCGCGACAACAGCTATGACCGGACGATCGAACGGAACTATGTTCA